>JAPOYT010000243.1:3721-4171 GCA_026706445.1 Chloroflexota bacterium | reverse complement strand
ATGATCAGGCGGACACTGAGTTTGTCAGCAGCATGCCGAGAGGTTATAGTAGCGGGGTGAAACGGGGCGCCGGGATAGCTGGAGTCCCTTGAACTATTGGTTTGTCACGAAGTGAGCGCGCCATGCCCTACCAACCCATCACCCGCGGCGTTATCTGCCCCACAATCACCCCGCTCAAGCCCAGCGGCGACATCAACCCGGATATGATCGGCCCGCTGGTCGACTACCTCATCGGCAAGGGCGTGGCTGGCATTTACCCGCTCGGCAGCACGGGCGAAGGCCCGCTCTTCACGGCAGACGAGCGCAAGACGGTCGCCGCCGCCACGGCCGAAGCGGTCGCTGGACGCGCCCCGGTGATCGTGCACACGGGCGCCATGACAACAGCCGAGACCATCGAGCTCACGCGCCACGCCCGCGAAATCGGCGCCGATGCGGCCTCGGTGATCACGC
>JAPOYT010000243.1:0-3671 GCA_026706445.1 Chloroflexota bacterium | reverse complement strand
GCCGAAATTCGCTGTCAACAATTTGTCGGCGGCGCTGGTGACGCGGCTGGCGCGCGATTACGAAAATTGCGTCGGGCTGAAGGACAGCAGCGGCGACTTGATGACGATGTGCGCAGTCAATCATTTGCAGGGCGGGCGCTTCAACACGGCGATTGGACCGGACAATCTGATTCTGGCCGGGCTGGCAATGGGGCTGGATTGCAGCGTTTCCGGCAATAGCAATCATTTTCCCGAGATCGTCGCCGGCATCCACAATGCTTTCCACGCTGGCGATATGGCCGTGGCGCAGCGCTTGCAGAAACAGCTCAAAGCGGCGAGCGATGTGATCGGCAGCGCCGGCTGGCTGACGGCGGTCAAGGGCGTCTTGGCTGAGCGGGGCTTGCCGGTGGGCGGCGTGCGTCCGCCGATGCTGCGGGCGTCGGATGAGGCGATCCGCGCTTGCATCGCCCAGCTGCGGGCGCTCAAGGTGGATTTGAGCCGGGTGTAGTCTTCATTATCTTACCACCGAGAACACCGAGAATATCGAGAACACCGAGTTTTCTCGAATTCCTCTGTGTCCTCGTTGATCTCTGTGACCTCGGTGGTTAAATCATTTAATGTCGCTACAATCACACACGCGACTTTGAAAACGACGAGACGACTCATCTATGCAAATTGACGAGATGCTGCATGATCTGCAGCGCGCGATTGGCGCCGATCAAGCGGCTGCTGACCGCATGACACGCGTCCTTTACAGCACTGACGCCAGCAATTATCAGGTCATGCCGCTGGCGGTGACTTTTCCGCGCGATGCTGATGATGTGGTCGCCGTGCACGAGGTGGCGCGCAAATATGGGGCGCCGGTGCTGCCGCGCGGCGGTGGCAGCGCCTTGGCTGGCCAAGCGGTTGGGGAAGCGGTCATCATGGATTTCACCCGCCACATGCGCCGCGTGCGGGGCGTCAATGGCGAGGCGCGCACTGTCGATGTCGAGCCCGGCTTGATCCTGGGCAATCTCAACGCGCAGCTGGCGGGGCTGGATCTGATGTTCGGTCCTGACCCAGCAAGCGCCGAGCGCGCGGCCATCGGCGGCGTCATCGGCAATAACGCGACCGGCGCCCACAGCATCCGCTATGGCATGACGGCTGATCATGTCGCGCGTTTGCAGGTGGTGACGGCGGCCGGCGATTTGCTCTGGCTCGATGAGTCGACCGCTGAGTTGGATCGCATCCGCGGCATCGTTGGCGATCTGGCGGCCGAGCATGCGCCGCTGATCCAAGCGCGCTACCCACGGACCTGGCGCACGGTGGCGGGTTATGCTTTGGACAAGATCGACCCCGATGATGTCAATCTGAATTGGCTGCTCTGTGGCTCCGAGGGAACGCTGGCGACGGTCGTCCGCGCCGAGCTGCAACTGGTAAAACGCCCGAAGATCGAGCATAAGCGGCTGGCGCTGGTTCATTTCGACAGGCTTCGCGCTTCATTGGAGGCGACGCCGCGCATCCTCGAGCTCGAGCCGGCCGCCATTGAGCTGATGGATAAGTTCCTGCTGGACAAGACGCGCGCCGCCGCCGGTTATCGCAAACGCCTGACCTTCGTCGAAGGCGATCCGGAGGCGATCCTGGTGGTTGAGTTCGTCGGATCGGAGCGCGAGCTTGGCGCGAAGATGAATGACCTGAAGGCGCATCTGGCGCGGCTGGGATTTCATGGCGCGGTCACCATAGCCGAGACGCCGGCGCAGCAAGACGATGTCTGGACGGTGCGCAAAGCCGGACTGGGCTTGATGATGAGCGAACGCAGCGAAGCCAAGCCGGTTTCTTTTATTGAAGACGGCGCCGTTCCGGTGGAGAAGCTGGCCGATTACATCAGCGATGTCGAACGCATCATCTACGACAACGATACAACGTACGCCATCTACGCCCATGCCAGCGCCGGCTGCCTGCACATTCGGCCGCTGATCAACCTGAAGACGCTGAAAGGGCGCGGTCAGTATCGCGCGATCGCCGATGAGGTGGCGCAGACGGTGAAGAAATACCAGGGCGCCATCACCGGCGAGCACGGACAGGGCTTGGTGCGGAGCGAGTTCAGCGAGTACCTGTTTGGACCCGAATTGATGGACGCCTTCCGGACGGTGAAGCGCGCCTTCGACCCGGACAACATGATGAATCCGGGCAAGATCATCGATTCGCCGCCGATGGACAGCGCCGAGCTGCTGCGTTATTCGCCGGATTACGAGGTGATCAAGGTCGATACGCGTTACGACTGGACGTCCGACAATGGTTTCGCCGGCGCGGTCGAGATGTGCAATGGCGCTGGCGTCTGCCGTAAAGAGGGCGCTGGCACGATGTGCCCGTCCTATCAGGCGACGCTGGATGAGGCGCATTCGACGCGGGGCCGCGCCAATGCCTTGCGCGCGGCGATCAGTGGCGTTTTGCCGGACGACTTGGGCGATCCGGCGGTCAAGTCAGTGCTGGATCTCTGCCTTGGCTGTAAAGCTTGCGCGGCCGAATGCCCGTCATCGGTCGATGTGGCCAAGCTGAAATCGGAGTTTCTGGCGACCTGGCAGGACCGCCACGGCGTCGACTTTGCCACGCGCGTCTTCGGCAATATCCACCGCGTCAATCAGTTGGCGGGCGCGCTGCCCAAGCTGAGCAATTTGATGATGGGCAGCGCACTGGGGAAGGCGACCGCCGGTCTGCTGGGACTGCCGGCGGAGCGTCCGCTGCCGAAGTACGCCGAGCGCCGCTTCAGCGCCGAGCGCTATCGCGAATATGAAACTCCCGACGCCGTTTTGATCGTCGACACCTTCACCGAGTGGAATCACCCGGAAGTGGGGCGGGCGGCGATGAAGCTGGCGCAGCGGCTGGGATTGCGCCTGAATGCGATGCGTCTGCCCGGGGCGGCTTGCTGCGGCAGACCGGCCATCAGCAAGGGGCTGCTGGACAGCGCCAAGGCGATGGCGCGCGAAAACGTGCTGAGTTTGAGCGGCGTGAATCCGGATCTGCCCTATATTTTCCTTGAGCCGAGCTGCCTCAGCGCCTTTGTGGACGATTACCTGACGCTGGTCGATCCTGGCCTACAGCCCGCCGCTCGGTCGCTGGCTGAGCGCTGCTTGAGCGCTGAAGCCTTCTTCGCCGAGAAGCTGGCGCAAGGCGCCGACGCGCTCGCTTGGCCGGCCGAATCGCCGCGGATATTGCTTCATGGCCATTGCCATCAGAAGGCGCTCTGGGGCACTAAGGACACGCTGAAGCTACTGCGGCTGATTCCGCGAGCGGATGTCGCGGAGATGAACACCGGCTGCTGCGGCGTGGCCGGCAGTTTCGGTTACGAGCATTATGAATTGAGCATGAAGATCGCCGAAGATCGCCTGCTGCCCACGATTCGCGAGAATAGCGATGCCATCATCGCCGCGCCAGGCACATCCTGCCGCGCGCAGATTCACGATGCCGGCTACGTGGCGCGGCATCCGCTGGAAATTGTTTTGGCGTCGCTGAAACAAGCGGCAGATTAGCCACCGGCCGCTGGCAACGCGCATCTACTGGCAAGCCTGCTTAATCTTGGAAACTGCGCATCAAAGTACCCGACCGGGTAGTGTATCGAATTCGGTGGAAATAGGTAAATTGCATCCACCTGACAGTCTGTAGACCCTCGCGCTGCATGGCAGCGGCTCACGCAAAAGGCTTTGCCTGCTTTA
>JAPOYT010000252.1 GCA_026706445.1 Chloroflexota bacterium | reverse complement strand
AGAGCGCTGGTTTCCGGAACCAGGCGCACAGGTTCGAATCCTGTCGGGGGTGCAACTCAAGGTGAAATCGATAGCGCCTGTTACATTTGACTGCGAAACTAGCCCACGCTCTTTCACGAAACGGCGCGCTCCCGATAGGCCTCCATGTCAATTACCGCCCTTTGCAGGCGCGACTCCTCCGCCGCAAAGGCCAGCAGATGACTCTCCAGCGACTCGCGCGCCGTAGTCACGCTGTCATCGGGATTGCCCTTCATGGAGTTGAGGAAGCTGCGGACAATGCCAAAGTCGCCGCCTCCATGACCGCTGCGGTCGTGGGCGATTACCGGCACGTCTTCAATCTCGCCGTTCAAATGATGATGAACGCGGATTTCGTGCCCGCGTGAAGAAAACTTGCCGTAAAGGGTCGCCTTCGTCCCATCCCAGCGCATCGTCCGGCATTCTTCGTCGCTCTGTCCATTCATCACCAACGTGACCGTCGTGCCGTCTTCCAGCTCCATATTCACCGTCTGATGGTCAACGACATCATTATCGCAATGATACACGCAACGCCCGTACCAATCCGTCTTCAACCGCTCCAGCCGCGCCGCGCCCGTGGGCACATACGATACTGCGCTGAGCGGCCATCCTTCGCCGTCGCGCGCATATCGCCTCGTTGCCTCATATTTGCAGGTGTCGGCCGCCGGGCAACCATCGGTGCAGCGCTCAGTGGCGCCCTCCGGCGCGTTCTCGCGGCGGAAGTGCGTCAAACTGCCAAATGACTGAAGATACGCGACTTTCTTCTGCAATATCCACAGCAGGATATCAAAATCGTGGCAGCACTTGCACAGAATCATCGGGCCGGAACTCGCCTCCTGCCGCCAATTGCCGCGAACGAAACTGTGCGCCATGTGATAGTAGGTCAGGTTCTCCCGATGGCTAACGCTGATGACGCGGCCCAGCTTGCCCGATTGCGCGACTTCGCGCAGCGCCTGCCAGAATGGCGTATATCGTAGGACATGACAAATCTGCAGCAGCCGGCCAGTCTCTTCCGCCTTCCGCACCAGCCGCAGGTTTTCTTCCAACACCGGCGCCATCGGTTTCTCCAGCAACACATCATAACCCGCGTCAAGCATCTCCATTGTCGACTCAAAATGCATGCGATCCATCGTGCAATTGATGATCGAGGGCGCCCGCTTCCGGCCGCCTTCAAGCAGCGACTGCCAATCCGAGAACACCAAGTCTGGCGCCAGTTCGTGCTCGCGCAAAAAACGATCGCGCCGGATCGGGTCCGGTTCCGCCAAACCCACGATATTTAGCTCCCGCGGGAATTCCTTCGCGAATCGCCCATAAGCCAAACCGCGGCTGCCCGCCCCAACGATTATCGTGTCGATCGCCGCCATTGCCCTTTACTCCCGCCTCAAAGTCTTGCTCGCCGATAATACTTTACCGCAGAATCACGCGCGATACCGCTCGCCGCTCCTTATTCCCAGGGCAATCGCATCAAATTTTTTTCACCACAGAGGCACCGAGGACACAGAGTTTAAGTTTTATCAGGGCAAAACCCCTCTGAAAGCTACGTGCTAATGGGCGAAGATGCTCCTAAATTGAAGTGCAGTTCCCCAAAATAATAACTGAAAGCCTTTTCTCTGTGCTCTCTGTGTCTCTGTGGTTAGAGCTGAGTTTGTTTTATGTTCATCGCAGAACATATTCATTTTGATGCGATTGCCCTGTCCTTATTCCGCCGCCGCCGACGCCGCCACGCAAGACTAAGAGCCCGCGTCCGTCGAAAACCGATACACCGTAGTCGATTCAAATCGCTCACCCGGCCGCAATACCGTCGAAGGAAAATGAGGCTTGTTGGGCGAATCGGGGAAGTGCTGCGTCTCCAGCGCGAATCCATCACTCTGTCGGTACAGCCGCCCGCTCGCCCCTACCAGCGTGGCATCAAGGAAATTCCCGGCGTAAAACTGCAGTCCCGGCTCGGTCGTCCATACTTCCATAATCCGCCCCGATCTCGGCTCGTAAACCCGCGCCGCCGGGACTAACTCGCCCTCCGCCAAACCATCGCGATTCAGCACAAAATTGTGGTCGTAGCCTTTAGCCGCGACAATCTGCGAATGCGCCGACCGTTGACCGGAGCCGATGGTCTTCGCCCGCCGAAAGTCAAATGGCGTTCCTTCCACCGGCGCGATCTCACCCGTCGGAATCTGCCCGGCGTCCGTCGGCGTAAACTGGTCCGCGTTAAGGGTCAGCACGTGGTCATATATCGCGCCTTCACCCTCTCCCTGCAAATTAAAGTAACTGTGATTCGTCAAATTGACCACGGTCGGCGCATCCGTTTCCGCGGCGTAGTCGATCCGAAACCCGTTGTCCTCATCCAAGCTGTAGCGAACAGTCACATCCAGATTGCCCGGATAACCTTCTTCTCCATCCGGGCTAAGATACGACAACTCAACCGCGCCATCCGCTTCACTGGCATCCCAAATCCGCTTGTCAAAACCAAATTCGCCCCCATGCAGCGAGTTTCCGCCATCATTCTTGAAGAGTTGATAAGCTACCCCATCCAGGCTGAATTCGCCGCCACCGATTCGGTTGGCGTATCGTCCGGTTATCGCGCCGAAATACGGGTGCTCCGCTTCGTATTCTGCCAAGCCTTCGAAGCCGAGCGCGACATTGGCGAGCCGACCCTGCCGATCGGGCACACGGACAGAGGTGATGATCCCGCCAAATGTAATGAATCTGACCTCCATGCCCGCCGCGTTTCGCAGCGTATACGCTTCAACCGCCCGGCCATCCGCCGTCGTTCCAAAGTCTCGCATCTCAGCACCCCTCGCCTATTCGCGCAGAATCTCGCAAATGATAACGCGTTCTGCTGGTATTAGCAGATTCCGCCCGCCACCAAACTCTACTCGCGCCCCATGGCCCGCCCGCAAATGCCATTTCGCATATTCCGATTCAGGCCAGACCCGCTACAATGGTTGCGACCAACCAGCCTGAACAGGAGAACCTCATGGATTATCGCGCCTTTGGCCGCACCGGCGTCATGGTCAGCGAACTCTGCCTCGGCTGTATGAACTTCGGCGGCGTGACACCCGAGTCCGACAGCTTCGACATCATGGACCGCGCGATTGACGCCGGCGTCAACTTCTTCGACACCGCCAACGTCTACGGCCGCGGCGCCAGCGAAATCGTGGTCGGGAAAGGACTGCGCCGCAATGGCAAACGCGACCGAATCGTTTTGGCCACCAAAGTGCATGGCCGCATGGACGAGGACGATATCCTCTCAGCCGGCAACAATCGACGCCACATTATCGAACAATGCGACGCCTCCCTCAAACGCCTGCAAACCGATTACATCGACCTCTACCAGCTCCATCGCGCCAATCCGGAGATCCCCATCGACGAGACCCTGCGCGCCCTGGATGACCTGATTCGCGCAGGCAAAGTCCGCTATATCGGCACCAGCACCTTTCCCTCCTGGCGCGTGATGGAATCATTTTGGGTATCCAAAGAATTGGGCTTGAACCGCTTCGTCTGTGAACAGCCGCCTTACCACTTGCTCGACCGCAGCATTGAGCGCGAACTGATTCCCCTGGCG
Organism: Chloroflexota bacterium; assembly: GCA_026706445.1. Taxonomy (GTDB): domain Bacteria; phylum Chloroflexota; class Anaerolineae; order Aggregatilineales; family Phototrophicaceae; genus UBA6055. Next base: position 653 of record JAPOYT010000252.1, on the reverse strand, counting down.
CAAAGTTATGGCTTGGCGATCATCCCCTGGTCACCGTTGGCGCGCGGATTCTTGACCGGCAAGTACCAGCGCGGCGAACCCATTCCCGGCAATAGCCGCTTCGGCAGCGATGGCGGTCGTGGCGCCGCCGTTGAACGCCGCCGCGATCAGCACTTCACCGACCGGGGATTCGACCTCCTCGATCTGGTAACTGCCCTGGCGGACGAGAAAGGCTGCAGTCCCGGTCAGATCGCCCTGGCTTGGGTCTTGAGCAAACCCGGCGTCACCAGCCCCATCATCGGTCCGCGTACAATGGCGCATCTGGAAGACAACCTCGGCGCTATCGACATCACCCTCACCGATGCAGACCACGCCCGTTTGGATGAGATGGCGGAGCCGGAACTGGCGATCGTGCCCTACTACCACGGCCGCATGGTCAATCTCCGCGCCTCCGATTACGGCTGGCTCTAACAATTCCACCAAACTGTAAGGCTTGTCCGCTAGTGTTTCAAAGTGTAATTCATGGCTAAATGTCCGTCACCAAACCCCTCCCCCATAAAGAGGGAGGGGCTTTTTGCGCGGATCTCGAGATTCTTGGCTCCCCTTCCCTCCTTGTGGGCTGAGGACAGGACAGTTTTGTAACGACTTGAAAGGCAGTAAATCGCGATTCATGT
>JAPOYT010000114.1 GCA_026706445.1 Chloroflexota bacterium | reverse complement strand
GACCACCATCTTCGGCAATGTGCATACCGAGTTGGCCACCAAGAACGCCCTGCGACTGCTAAACATCGCCGGGCGCGACGATATCCCGGTGGCGCATGGCGCTGATGACGCGCTGACGGGGGACTTTGAGGGACCGGTCCCTTACGTGCATGGGGAAGATGGGCAAGGCGACATCTTTCTGCCCGATCCAGCCGGCGCCGCGATAGACCTCAGCGCCGCTGAGTTTATCATCGAGCAGTTGCGCGCCAACCCGGGCGAGATCACGCTTGCGCCGGTCGGTCCGCTGACCAACATCGCGCTAGCGCTGCGGCTGGAGCCCCGCATCACCGAGTGGGTCGACGAGGTGGTGTTGATGGGTGGCAACGCGCTTGTGCCTGGCAATGCCAGCCCGGCGGGCGAAGCCAACATCCGCAACGATCCGGAAGCGGCCGATCTCGTCTTCGGCGCCAATTGGCAGGTGACCATGGTCGGGCTCGATGTGACCCTGCGCGTACACATGAGGCCCGAGCATATCGCCGAATACGCGACGCATGGCAATCCGCTGTCGGATCATATCACGCGCATCCTGCCGCATTACCGCAATTATTTCGAAGCGAATTACGAGGCCGAAGGCATCTTCGTGCACGATTCCAGCGCAATCGCCTACCTGCTCGACCCCGATCTTTTCACCCTGCGGCGCTGGCCCATCCGCGTTGGCACGCAGGGCTTGGGCCGCGGCAAGACCTGGCCCGCCACCGGCGGCCGCATCCCACCGGCTTGGGAAGGCCGCCCAATGGTGAATGTCTGCGTCGGCGTCGACGGCGAGCGCGTCGTGGAATTGGCGGCGGAACGGCTGCGGGGGGCTTGAGGTAATGAACAGACGAGCGATTGGAACAGCGCCCAATTGGTAGGGACTTAGCCCTCTCTGCTGGGGAGTACGCCGGACAATCCCAGTCCTTCCAGCAACCCGGCGACGCGGGACTGCTCGGTTTCGACGGCGCGCAGGCGATCATCGAGCGCTTTGAAGCCATCGTCGATCTTGCCTTCCAAGCGCCGATTGTCGCCTTGTACGTCAGTGCGCAATTGTCCCATTTCGCCGCGCAACTGTCCCATTTCGCCGCGCAACTGTCCCACTTCGCCGCGCAACTGTCCCACTTCGCCGCGCAACTGTCCCATTTCGCCGCGCACCAGCCGCATATCATCACGAAACTCGTCACGCAAGTTCTTGCTGTCGTTGCGCAGCCAAGCGAATAAACCGCCGGAAACGGTCAAAATGCTGGCAATGATGAGAATGGTTTGCGTCCAGTCAGATGCCATCTATGATTCCTCGCCGTGCGGTTTGCCAGCAGAACTGGCGAGCCCCCCACAGTAATGCCGTCGTAAATCTATGCCGTCATTGTACCATAGCCGCTGAACCGTTGCGAACTGAACTCAAGCGCCCAAGGGATAAACGAGGTCGCCGTCGGCGCGGCCTATCAGTTGGTCGCTAAAGCGTTTTGGCGCATTCACCGCGAAGACGCCGGCAATCGGTCGCTCTGCTTTGCCGATCTTCGTCCTAATTCCGATAAATCTGCTGCATGACCGCAAATTCATTGAAGAGCAGCCACTCCCTGGTAATCACGCCGCGCTCAATCTGCTGCTGGGCGATGCCCCACATGCCGATCCGCCTGCCTGTCGGCGCGCCGTAGATGCCGGCGCCGCGATGCGTGCCCACCAGGCGCCAGCGCACCGACACCAGATAGCCATCGTCGTCATTGCCCATCCAGTAGATATCGTCTATTTGCAGCATCGCATCGGGGAACATCGCCAGCATCCCCAGCACGAACGACTGATACTCCCCGCGCCCATAAAAGACGCGCCCGGTCGCGCCGCGGAACAGCAGCGAACGATGATATGAGTCCCTCACCTGCTTGATGCTGCGCCGGTTCCAGATATTGTGCCATGTACGGCGGATGAACTCTTCGACATCAAAGCCGCTTTCGCTGCTCGGCAGTATGTGCTCGGGCGCGCCTTGGCCCGGCAGCCGCTCCGCCTCGCCGAAGCGCTCGTCGATGGATGCGTCCGCGCCCAGCTTATTGCCCAGCTTCCGCGCCATTGCCGGCAGGTCGAAGCCCAGCTGCCGCACCAGATTGGCGGTGTCATAAGTTACCCACTCGGCGAAAATGACGTTTTCCAGCGAGACGCAGTTGGCGATGCACCAGAGGAAGACCGGCGCCCCCGTCGGCGGTCCATAACGTGAATAACCGCTGTTGTGCCCCTTGATCACCGTGCGATGCGAGGTATGGAAGCCGATTTTGTCATTCCCCGCCCAGATAATCTCATCGGCGAACAAGCGAATATCGGGGAAAGCGTTGATCGTATGCACCGTATCGGCGACGATTTTCTCGCTGCCGTATTGCAAGCCGTAGTCGTCATAAACGCGCGATGATTGGCTGTAAGTGTCGTAGATATAACCGATGTCTTTCTCTTCCCAAATGCGGTGGGTGATGCGCGCGATGTAATCAATGATGTCGACATATTGCTCTTCAAAGCCGCGCATGCGCTGCGCCCGCTCTCTGCCCGGATTGCGCAGCACCGCATCGGCGCCGCCCTTTGCCGCCAGCGAGATCGAGAAGTCGCGCGGCATGATGCTTGCGCCGTGGGCGATCGCTATCGGCTCGGCGGCATCGCTCGCTCGACTTTTCTGGCTGTTTTCTCCGTCCATAAGGTCTATGGTAGCCTACCGTTTCAGGGAAGCCGAGGCGCGAAGCCGTTCGAAGACATCGACGCCCATCTGCTTAAAGATATCAATCATGTCGATATGCACCCAATTCCGTATCAGGTACTCATCTTCTCGTTCCCAGAAATCCATGATGCGCCAGCGCAGCGTATTGCCAGTAGCTGGAATGGTGAGGAAATCGCCATTATGTACGGCGACCAGGCTGGGCCAACCAGATGATACAGCGAAGCGCCCTTCGGCGTAGCGCGCATTATGCGATCCCTCCCAGGTCCCGGACAAGCCATGCAGGAACACCTCGTGAACCTTGTCGAGAAACTCGTCGAGATTTCGGGCCGAGCCGATGCCGCTGGGGCTGTTCCAGATCATTTCCGGATCCCAATAAAGTTCCATCGGCTGGTCTTTGCGCACCAGCCCAAAGAGCATTGCCTCGACGAGGAGCAAGGTCCGACGCGTCTCTTCCGGGTTTTGCTCGCTTTGAAGCCATCCCAGTTGGAAACCGCCTTGCTGCATGACGTCAAGGAGGTCAAGCAGAAAGTAGGTCTTGACGATTTTGCCCGCTTCCAGCGCCATGATCTCGCCGAAGCGAATCAGCGTCTTTTTGCCGGTCGCGGCGATACCATTCCAATCTTCGACGAAGGTCCCGCTGAAGTAGCCGGAGGCGCTCACCCAGTCTTGGTCGCGGTAGCGTCCCGCCAGCAGCACATCGCATTCACGCTGCAAATCGGGAAATGAACGCAAGAGTGGCTGCCAGAAACAATCAATGAGCGCATCGGCGCCTTGGATGTCGTTATAGGGTTCGGGGCCGTGCCAGGCGATGTCTTCGCGCGTATAAGTCTTGATGATATCCGACGCCTGGCTCGCGTCCGAATCGTTCATTGCCTTCCAGAATGCGCTGATGGTTTCCCGGTTCTGCTGCGACGTAGACCTTGCCATCTGAAATCTCCTAAGCGTTTATGTGTTTACGAATGATTTGCTCTGGCGATGTGGGCGACCAAGCGGGTCGCCCCTACAGCCGAATGTTATGGGCGCTTGGCTTAACCCTTCACAGCGCCAGCCGACAAACCTTTGACCAGGTGCTTCTGGAAGAAGAGGATCACGACGATGATCGGAATCGTCGCCGAGACCGAAGCGGCCGCCGCCAGCTGCGCCGGATCCTCCGCGCCGGTGTAGCGCGAAATCGCGACCGGCAGCGTCCAATTCGTTTGCGTCAATACACGCACCAGCAAGAATTCATTGTAAGCCAGCAGCAGGGTGAAAAGCGCGGTCGAAATGATGCCGGGCCAAGCCACCGGCACAATGACGTGCAGGAAGGAGGTCAGGCGATTGGCGCCATCGACCATCGCCGATTCTTCGAGGTCTTTGGGCACTTCCATGAAGAAGCTGCGCAGCATCCAAATCGTGAAGGGCTGATTGACCGCGACCAGCGCGATGATCACTAGGATATGCCTGTCCAGCAGATTCGTCAGCGAGCCGATCCAAAAATAAGGCAGCACGAAAGCCAGCCGCGGCAGCGCGCGGAAAGCCAGCGCCGCGATCAGAATGACGACGGCCGCCATG
>JAPOYT010000179.1 GCA_026706445.1 Chloroflexota bacterium | reverse complement strand
GCGACGGTACCCAGCGCGACCAGATCCAACAGGTTCGATAGTCTCAATCCGGCTGGGTAACTGTCGCGATCTGTCGCCCAGCGGTGATGAAGCAGCGCTTTAGCAAGCATGAAGGCCACGCCTACTCCGGCTAAGCGCGCTTCGCCGGGGCAATCTTCTTGCCGAGGATTGACAACCGCCAGCGCCGGCGGCAGTTCCAATCCAATAGAGTGGTGATCGGTGACAATAATGTCGAGTCCCGCGCGCATGCCAGCGGCGACTTCCGAAATCGCGCGGATGCCGCAATCAACGGTGACGACCAGTCTTGCGCCGCGACGCGCCAGACTTTCCAGCGCCGGCCTGTTCAACCCGTAGCCCTCTTCGGCGCGCATGGGAATATAGGGCATGACCACGGCGCCAAGCGCCCGCAGCGTCTGAACCATTAGCGCCGTCGCGCAGACGCCGTCAGCGTCAAAATCGCCATAGACGGCGATCGGCTCGCGCTCGCCGATGGCGATATTGATCCGCGCAACCGCTGCATCCATGTCTTTCATCTGATAGGGGTCGTCGCTGAAGTGTTGACCATTGAGGAAATCGTGGGCGGCGCGCGGGTCTTCAAAGCCCCGGTTGTAAAGCAATTGAGCGAGAGTCGGGCTGCATCCCTGATAACGTTGCAGGTGCTGGGCGGGCGCTGGCAACGCCAATGCCCATTCCTTCTGTATCATAGACTGCGCCAGAATAATCTCATAGAATGATGACTCGATACTACCATTTCGCCCGATGAGGTGCTATGGGAAAGATTGTCTTCATGGGCACGCCGGACTTTGCCGCGCCATGCTTGACTGCGCTGATGAAGTCGCAGGATCTGGTCGGCGTCGTCACGCAGCCCGATCGCCCGGCGGGGCGGAACAAACGGCTGCGAGAGTCGCCTGTCAAGCGTCTCGCGCGCTCGGCTGGCATCCCCATAATTCAGCCGCGGAGAATTCGCGAGGAGGCGGCGATTCAGGCGCTCCGCGCTTGGGATGCCGACCTCCATGTCGTCGCCGCCTATGGACAGATTCTGCCACAATCCGTCCTGAACATTCCAAAACAGGGAACGATCAATGTGCATGCGTCGCTGCTGCCGCGCTGGCGGGGGGCGGCGCCGATACAGGCGGCCATTCTGGCGGGCGATCGCGAAAGCGGCGTCACGATTATGCTGGTAGACGCCGGGCTGGATACCGGTCCCACACTGGCGAAGCGCTCGCTGCCGCTGGCGATTGACGAGACCGGTCAGAGCCTGCATGACAAGCTGTCCTTGCTCGGCGCCGAGATGCTAGGCGAGGCCCTGCCGCGCTACCTCAACGGCGATATCGAGCCGCAGGCGCAGGATGATTCGCTGGCGAGCTACGCGCCCCAATTGAAGAAAGGGGAAGGCGAAATAGACTGGACCTGTTCCGCTAGCGCCATTGATCGCCTGGTACGGGCTTTCACGCCCTGGCCCGGAACCTACACGTATTGGAAAGGCGCGCAATTGCGCATACTGGCAGGTCGCTCGGGCGAGGGGGTCGCCGAGGCCGGGCGCGTGGTCCTTATCGGCGGAAGCCTCGCAATTGGAGCGGGGCAGGGTCTCTATTTTCCAACGACTTTGCAGTTGGCTGGCAAGCGACGGCTTCCGGTGTCGGATTTTCTCAACGGCTACAGAGAATTCGCCGGCGCGCGTCTTGGCGCTTGAACAGCTGTTTGCGACTTCCTCAGACCACTAGCGCTGATTCAATCAACTGGCTATATAGCGCTTTCGAAACTATGACGCATGAACCATGAAACAAGCGAATTCGGGTTCTGAAAGCCATCCTTTTCTGCATCGTCCCAACCGAACGATCCTAGCCCTTTCGCTGCCGATTCTCTTGTCGCTTATCGCCGAGCCGGTTACCGGGCTGGTCGACACCGCCTTCGTTTCACGGCTGGGCGCGGCGCCGCTGGCGGCTTTGGGCGTTGGCGCAGGCGCGCTGTCATCCGCGTTCTGGATCTTCTACTTTCTTGGCATCGCGACTCAGACCGAAATCGCGCAGACCTCCGGCCGCGGCGATCTCGCGGACGCGAGCAAATCGCTGAGTTTGGCGCTTCTGGTCGGCGCGGTCATAAGTCTGCTGCTCAGCGGCCTGCTGTACGCCGGCGTCGACCTTGCGTCGACGGCTTTGGGCGCGCAAGGCGCGGTTCACGACCTGGCGACGCAGTACATTCGGCTGCGGCTGCTCGGCGCGCCGGCGGTGATCGTCGTCATCATTGGATTTGGAGCGCTTCGCGGCCTGCAAGATATGAGGACCCCACTCTGGATCGCGCTGGGAATCAACTTGGCTAATGTTCTGTTGGATTATGTGTTGATCTTTGGCTGGGGCGCGTTTCCAGCCTTGGGCGTCGCCGGCGCCGGGCTGGCAAGTTCCGCAAGCCAGTGGCTTGGCGCAATTTGGATGCTGCGGGAGCTGCGGCGGCGGATAGGACTTAGTGGCGACATCAGTCTGCGCGATGGACGCAAGCTCATGCGGGTCGGGCGGGATCTTATCCTTCGCTCGGCTTCGCTGACGATATTTGTGCTCTTCGCCACGCGCGTCGCCACACAGATGGGCGCGGAGGCGGGCGCGGCGCATCAAGTGATACGGCAAGTCTGGTTCTTCACAGCTTTGATCTCCGAAGCCTTCGCGACCACAGCGCAAAGTTTGGTGGGTTATTTCTTCGGATCGGGCAACAAGGCATACGCCAGGCGCGTAGCGATATCTACGGCGCGATGGAGCCTGGCATCTGGCTTTGCCATGCTTGTTATTATGCTTGCGGCGACGCCGATTGTGCTGGCGGCATTTGTTCCGGCAGGCGCCGCCGCCGTATTCTACGCCGCCTGGGTCATCGCTTTGCTCTCGCAGCCGCTCAGCGCGCTCGCCTTCGTGACAGACGGCATTCATTGGGGAACTGGCGATTATCGTTTCTTGCGAAATGCTATGATCTTGGCGACGGTCTGCGGCTTGCTCGGGCTGCAGTTGATCGCGAGCGATAAGCCCGACGCGTTCAGCGGCGTCTGGCTGATGACGGCGCTTTGGATCAGCATTCGAGCCTTCTGGGGCCTAGTTCGTCTCTATCCGGGAATCGGAGCCAGCCCGTTTAAGACGGGCGCTGCTGACTAATTCATGGCGGATTAGCGCGCATCGCGGCGCAACTACGCGGCTTGTTCAGCGTATTCATCTATAACAATACCAGCGAATAAGATTCCCCTGGGCGCAACCCCAGGACGAGGCGAGCCCGATTTCGGGTCCCTTGCCAGAAGGAGACAGGGTCAGATGAAGATCAAGCTCAACAAGCGACTCTACCGCTCGCGCAAAGACCAGCAGATTGCCGGCGTCTGCGGCGGCGTTGCCGACTACCTCGGAGTTGATCCGACGCTGGTGCGGCTGCTGTGGGTGATCTTCGCCATCGCAGGCGGCCCCGGTTTGCTGCTATATGTGATCATGTGGGCGATTGTGCCGGAAGAACCTGAGTTCGTTCAAACCACGTCGAACAAAGCCAAGAACGAGGACATCGCCTGAGACTTTGCTCGGCCTAGGCGCGCGATATCCAAGTCTCAATGCAGCGGCCGCGCGCGCATTATTCTCCGATTTTTCACTTCTAAACGCGCCTATAGCAAGTGCTGAATCGCCTCGCGCTCGGACAGCAGTTCCGCTTCCGAAGCCTTGATTTTCGCCGAGGCGTATGCGCTAAGTTCAAGACCCTCGACAACTGCAATTCTTCCGTCTTCGCTCCTGCGCAGCGGGAATGAGTAGATCAGCCCGTCAGCCACGCAATAGGGATTGCCCTCACTGGGAATGGCGGCGCTGAACCAGTCGCCAGCAGGCGTCGGATTGATAAGACTGCGGATGGTATCAAGGGCGGCGTTGGCGGCGCTGGCAGCCGAGCTCTTGCCGCGCGCCTTGATGATGGCGGCGCCGCGATCCTGCACGGTCGTCATGAATTCGCCTTCCAGCCAGCCGCGGTCGGCGATTATCGATTCGGCCGATTGCCCGCGGATACGCGCGTGCTCAAAGTTAGGGAATTGAGTCGTGCTGTGGTTGCCCCATATCGCGATTCTACTGACCTCGCAGACTTGCGCGCGCGCCTTCAGCGCCAGTTGGGCTTTTGCCCGGTTCTCGTCAAGCCGGGTCATGGCGAAAAAGCGATCGTCGGGAATATCAGGCGCGTTGGCTTTGGCAACGAGGCAGTTGGAATTACAGGGATTGACCACTACCAGTACGCGAATGTCGCCCGCTGCATTTGAGTTCAGGGCGCGCCCCTGTTCAACAAAGATGGGTCCATTGGCGGCGATCAAGTCGCTGCGCTCCATGCCCGGTCCGCGCGGCATGCCACCTACCAGGATTGCCCAATTGGCGTCTTTGAAAGCCATGTTCGGATCATCAGAAATCAGAATGTCTTGCAGCAGCGGCTGTGCGCTATCTTCGAGTTCCATCACCACGCCGCGCAGCGCATCCATTGCCGGTGGAATCTCCAGAATCTGCAGCGCAACTGGCTGGTCGGCGCCGAATACTTCGCCATTGCCGATGCGGAATAGCAGGTTATAGGCGATCTGGCCCGCGCCACCGGTAATCGCTACCCGTATAGGTTGAGTCATTCCCTGGTTCCTCTCCTGTTTCAGATCTGTACAGCCGCCGAGATTGTACTGGAAATCAAGGTCATTTTTCAGTGACGATCTCGTCTACTTCACGTCGTGCGGCACCTCGGCGAAGGCGCTGATCTGCCAAATGTCCTCGAATCGTTCGAGAGTCGTTATTGACGTATTTTTCATCGGCTTATCGGGCAATTGGGCGAACATCGATGCGAGCAGAATCATCATGGCCGAGCTGTGCCCAACCAAGGCAACCGTCTCTAATTCACTTTTGCTAGTGATATCATCCCAAGCTGCCTGCATCCGCCGTTGCGCGTCAAGCCGCGATTCGCCGCCCGGAACTCGATACGGTCGAAATCCCGACTGCCACTTGCGGAAGGCGACGGGAAAGCGCGCCTCGACTTCGGCGAAGGTATGCCCTTCAAAGTCGCCGAATGCGATCTCCGCCAAACGCTCGTCCTGGCGTACAGTCTGTCCTAAGATCTCGCCGATAATCTGCGCTGTTTCCAACGCGCGCGACCGCGGACTGCTGTAGATGGCATCGATTGGAACCGCGTTGAGATACTCCGCCAGAGACCGCGATTGCGAGCGGCCGCATTCGTTCAGGGGAACGGGCATCGCCCCTTGCAGCCGACGCTCGCGATTAAAATCTGTCTGACCGTGACGGATGAAGAGAACCCTTCTTACGCTCATTAGCTCCCCTTGGACTTGACGGATTGGCTAGCCGAAGGCAAAATGACGCCAGCGCAAGAGTGTATCATTATTGAAAGCAGCTATCGAGTGACAGACGATCAGAACGGTGGCGCAAAACAGCCGAGCAAATTGACACAATACGGTTTGGCGATGGTGGGCGGCGCCGGCATGACGCTGCTGATCTTGGGCGCCAGCATCGGCGTAATTTACGGCGCCAATTTGGACGCGGAATCTACGCATTCGCTGGGCTTGATGCTGGTTGTCGGTTTCTTCTTGCTTATCCTCGCCATCGGGTTCTGGCTGGCTTGGGTGCGCCCATTTGAGCGCTTTGACGACATCAACATGCCGGCGGAGCCTGAGCGCCATTAGCCCCAGCAATGAAGCGAAAATCCGCAATGCAGCGTCAGCCCATCGCTGATCAGTTGACCGGGGTGGTGACTGAGGTCGACGGTAAGGCATTGCTATCGTCGGCCGAATTGGCTGATGGCGCCGCAATCGCGCGAGGCGAGTTGACCATTCGGTACGGAATCACTTATCTTGGCAAACCTCATATATCGATTGTGCCGGATCTGGTCGTGGCCGATTATGGCGAATTGCTCATTGGCGAGGCGGCTTGGACGTTTCTAATGGAGAGCGCGCATCTCTACCCGCGCGCCGATGTCTGCGGCTTGCGAAATGATGGAGTGGAAGACATGGTCGCTGTCAAGCAGCTGGACATTGATTATCCCTATGATGTCTTCGTTTACGGTCAACCAGAGGATGAGCGGCCCTTCGCAGCTTTGTCCGCTCTGATTGATGCGGATTCGGCATCATATCCCGAACGTATTTTGCGGCGCCTTCCTCGATTCGACAGCCTTAGCTCTTGGCGCCAGAATGCCTGAGCTGGATTCGATTTTCAGTGATGATTGGGGCGAGAATCATCGATCGGGTCTGGTTGCAGTCGTCGGGCGACCCAACGTCGGCAAGTCAACACTGATCAACGCCATCCTCGAGCAAAAGATCGCAATCGTCGCCGCCAAGCCGCAGACGACTCGCCAACGGCAGCTGGGCATCTACACGAAGGCTGAGGCGCAGATCCTCTTTATCGATACGCCGGGCATCCACAAACCGAAGACACTGATGGGCAAATACATGATCGGGGTCGCCCATGATGCCTTGAAGGACTGCGATGTCGCGCTCTGGATCTTGGACGCGTCCGAGCCGCCTAATCAGGAGGATCGGAATATCGCGGCGCTGCTGGCGAAGATCGCGCCTAAAACGCCGCGAATACTCGCCCTGAACAAAGTCGACCTGGTTTCCCCGGAAGCTGATTTCGCCGAATATCTTGCCCTATGCGAGCATGAGCGCGCACTGCCGACAAGCGCCAAGGAAAAGCGCGGAATCGCCGACCTGATCGAGCGCCTGATTCCGCTGCTGCCATTGGGCCCGCGCTTTTATCCGGCTGAGCATGCGAGCGATTCCAATCTGCGTTTCATCGCGGCTGAAATCATCCGCGAGCGGATCATCGAGCTGACCAGTGACGAGATTCCTCATGCGACTGCGGTGGTGATTGATCGCTTTCGCGAAAAGCGCGATATCACGCATATCGAGGCTGTCATTTATGTCGAGCGCGGATCGCAGAAGGGCATCGTCATTGGCAAGCGCGGCGCCATGATCAAGCGGATCGGCGTCGAGTCTCGCGCCGAATTGGAAGCCTTGCTTGAAACGCGCGTTCGTCTGGAAACGCGTGTCAAAGTCCAGAAAAACTGGCGCAGCAATGAAGAATTTATGCGGCGGGCCGGCTATCGAATGCCGAAGCGAGGACGCCGCTAGCCAGGCTGGTCGATCCGCAGGCTGCGTCTTGTGGCGGCGATATCGGCTTGAATCTGCCTCACCAGCTCCTCAAAGCCGCCAAACTTCCGTTCGGGCCGCAGACGTCTCACAAAGCTTAACTCCAGTTTTTCGCCATAGATGTCGCGATCAAAGTCGAGCAAGTGCGCTTCGATCGTCACATCGTCGCCGGCGAAAGTGGGTCGCTGGCCGATATTGGTCGCCGCTGGAAAAGTCTCGCTGCCGAGGCGCGCCCAGGTAGCGTAGACGCCATTCGCCGGGATGATCTGCTCCGACCAAACGGCGAGATTGGCTGTCGGCACGCCGATCGCGCGGCCACGCTGCTGCCCGGCAATTACTGTGCCTTCGAGACTGTAGGCGCGCCCCAACATGGCTTTCGCCGCCCGCATATTGCCGTTGCGGACCTGGTCGCGCGCGGTCGAACTGCGGATAAACTCGTCGCTCGCTTGCGCCGCTATCAAGTCCATCGCATTCACCGTGAAACCGCGTTTTTCGCCTTGCGCGCGCAGATAGTCGACATCGCCTTCGCGTTGGAAACCCAAGGCGAAATCGGCGCCTACCCACAATTCTTTAAGCCGCAAATGCTTGACCAGTCGATCAATGAACTCGATCGCCGGCAGATGTTGGGTTTCGTCGTCAAATGGATGGGTAATGACGATGTCGACGCCAAGTTGCAGCAGAAGCTCGGCGCGTTGATCCGGGGTCGTCAAATAGTAGCGAGTTTTAACTTGGTCCAGTACCTTGTCCGGATGCGGGTGAAAACTTAGCACAATCGCCAACCGCCCGGAGGCGCGCGCATGTTCTACCAGCCGCTGAATCAACTGCCGGTGCCCCAGGTGCACGCCATCAAATACGCCAATGCTCAGAAGCGAATCAGCATCCGGATTCGCGTCCTGCAGGCGGCGCAAGTGGGTCATCGTAAGGTCTCGTTTGTTCTGCTCGCTGTCATTCTATATCGCTTCGCTTAAGAAAACCTTGCGCGGTTTCCAAAATTCGGCGCGAGGCTCGAGCACGGCCGCAAGCCGATTGGTCGCGTCAAAAGCGAAAACAGTGTGATCAGCCATATCCGGCGGCCGGCGGATGAATCTGCCGTATCGCAGATTTTCGATCTCTTCTGTCTTGAGACGCACTCGAGTGTAATCCCCAAGCGCGTCGTAAGGCGAGATGATGTGATGCAGCCATTCACCGTCGGCAGTGATCGAATCAAGACTCAGACTGTCGCCGATTTTGAATGCGCCACTGGCAGTCCGTATCAAGCCCGACAGGTAGCCGCCGACGCCAAGCGCCGCGCCCAGGTCATGCGCCAGGCTGCGGATATAGACACCAGAGCCGCATTCGATCTCGAGCTCAAGGACCGGATTGCGCCAGGAGTGCGCTGCTATCGCGTGAATCGTGACCGCGCGCGGATTTCGCTCGATGGTTTTCCCCTGCCTCGCCAACTCGTAAAGTTTCTTGCCGCCCACTTTGATGGCGCTGTACATCGGCGGCGCCTGTTCAATTTCGCCAATGAACTGGGGCAGGACGCGCTGAATATCGGACAGACTTAGGCGCTCGGCGGGCTTGCCTTCCACGAATTCGCCTGCTGCGTCATAGGTCGATGTGGCTGCGCCAAGGGTAATCTTTGCGCGATAGATCTTGCGTCCGCGCATGATGTATTCGCTTAGGCGCGTCGCCGCGCCGAGGCAGATGACCAGCACGCCTTCCGCCAAGGGGTCCAGCGTGCCGGCATGCCCCACCTTTCGCGATCCGGTCAATGTGCGGAAGTGACGCCGCACATGCGCAACGACATCATGGCTGGTTAGATGCAGTGGCTTGTTATGGTTGAGAAAGCCGGCAGCCGGGAATTCACTCAAGCGAGCCAGCCCCTTCCGCAATCGCTTGATGCGCCAGCGGCAGCACCTTCGCCTCAACTTGCTGCAAGTCGCCGTCGATGGTGCAACCCGAAGCGAGTGTATGACCGCCGCCACCGAGTTGGAAAGCGAGGCTGGCGACATCGTAGCCGGGCTTGGCGCGGAAGCCGACCTCAACTTTGCCTTCCGGCAACTCCTTGAAGACAATTGAGATTTTGGCTTGATCTACCGTTACCAGGTAGCTTACCAGCCCGCCATCGCCGGCCTTTCGCAAGCCGACCTGTCTCAAATCGCACTGTCTAATTGCGGCGTAGATCAATCCGTCTTTCAGGCGAACTGACGGGAGCGCTAGTTTCCAGAGTTCAACTTCTTTGAATGATCGGCGATTGAGCGTCTGCGCCATGATTTGCGATAGGGGGGCGCCTTTGCTCATGAGGTCTTGCGCTATCTCAAGCGTGCGACTGTTGGTGGCGCTGATGCGAAATCCTTGTGTATCGGTGACCAGACCGGTCAGCAGCGCATGCGCCGCCGTTGCCGAAATGCGCCAGCCAAGATGCGCGAGAAAATCATAGACGATTTCGACAGCAGCGACCGCTTCGGGAACGATGAGATGAATATCGCCGAAGCGCGTGTTTGTCGGGTGATGGTCGAGATTGATGACCCGCCGACAATGCGCCATGCCATAGGCGCCGGCTTGCCCGATGCGTTCAAGGTCGCTCGAATCCAGCGAAATCATTAGGTCAAATTCGCCAGCAGCGACCGTCGACGCTACGATGTCGCTGCGGGGGATGAATTGCAGCTCGGGCGGAACACCGTCGTCGATCGCCGCGGTCACAACCTTGCCCCGGTCGCGCAGGGGACCGGCCATTCCCAAGAGAGAGCCGACGGCGTCTCCGTCGGGCGCAATATGAGAGACCAGCAGAATCGACGTGGCAGCGGCGATGGCATCAGCGGCTTGCTGCCACTGCGGCTCAGTGTGCCGCGCCGTCTTTGCGCTCATCGTCTGTGACTTCGGCCGGGATATCGAGGCTGGAGATAATCGCGTTGATGCGATCGGCATGGGCAAGCGTGCTGTCCCAGTAGAAGTGGAGCTCGGGCGTATTGCGAAGGCGTATTCGTTTGCCAACTTCGCGCCGCAGGAAGCCAGCCGCCCGCCGCAATCCATGCATTACTTCGGATTCGCGATCCTCGTCGCCCATGGCGCTAACGTAAACTTTGGCGTACATCAACTCGGGGTCAAGCGCAACATCGGTCACCGTGATATCTTGCAAACGCGGGTCGGAAATCTCGCGCAGCAGCAACTGGCTTAGAATCTGGTGAATCCGCTCGCTCATTCGTTCCCGCTTGATCGACATTGGCTCGCCTTAGCTGACTCGTTCGCGCACGAAGAATTCGATGATATCGCCTTCTTCAAAGTCGCTAACGCCGTCCAACCCGATGCCGCACTCAAAACCAGTACGCACTTCGCGGACATCATCCTGGAAACGTTTTAGCGAAGCTACCGCGACATTGTCGTGAACGATCGCGTTGCCGCGTTTCAGCCGCGCTTTCGCGTTGCGCCGCGCCTCGCCCTTGCGAATGACGCTGCCAGCGATAATGCCGCCGCGTGGTATCCTGAAGGTTTGCAGCACCTCGGACTCGCCGATGACACGATTGACAAACTTGGGCTCAAGCATGCCATGCAAGGCTAATTCAATGTCTTCAAACAGCTTGTAGATGATATTGTAGCGCCGGATCTCGACGCCTTGCACCTCCGCCGAAGCCAAGGCGGGGTTATCCACGCCGACATTGAAGCCAAAGATGATGGCATTGGATGCGCTAGCCAGCATGACATCAGATTCGGTTATCCTGCCGACCTCCTGTCGCAAGACGCGTACCGCAATACCTTCCTCATTACGTTCAGAGATGTTCACCAATTCGTCCGTAATCGGCTGGATTGACCCCTGCACATCCGCTTTCAAGATGATCGATAGCTCTTTGGCCGCGCCGGCTTGGAATTGCTGCAAGAAATCTTCCAGGGTCATCGATGGCGGAAGTTGCCCGCCGAATTCCCGCGCTCGTTCTTCATCGCGGCGGTCTTCCGCGATGCCGCGCGCAGTCTTGTCGTTCACCGCCACTTCGAACATGGCGCCCGGCGCTGGCGGCGAGTTCAGTCCGAGAACCGCCACTGGCATCGACGGCGTGGCGCGCGCCACCGGATTGCCGGCCGAATCGAACATCGCTTTTATTTTGCCGTACGACATGCCGGCGACAATGGCGTCTCCGCGTTTCATTGTCCCGTTCATGACCAGGAGCGTCGCCATTGTGCCCCGGCTTCTATCGACCTCCGCTTCGACTACCGTGCCGCGCAGCTTGCCCGCGGGGTTCGCGACAATCGAATTCTCATCGGCGACCAGAACGAGCGCCTCAAGCAGGTCTTCCACTCCGTCGCCCGCCAGCGAATTGACCGGAACCATTATCGTGGCGCCGTCCCATTCATCCGGCACCAAATCCAGATCCGCCAGCTGTTGCTTCACCATATCTGGGTTGGCATTGTTTCGATCGACTTTGGTGATTGCTACGACCAGCGGAACATTCGCGGCGCGCGCGTGATCAAGGGCTTCGCGCGTGGTTGGCATAACGCCGTCGTCCGCCGCAACGACGAGGATGGCAATATCGGCGCCGTGCGCGCCACGGGCTCGCATCGCCGTGAATGCTTCGTGTCCCGGCGTATCGAGGAAAGTTAGCGTATGCCCGCCGTGCTGCGCCTGATAGGCGCCGATATGTTGGGTGATCCCACCCGCTTCCCCTTCGGCGACGGCGGTCTTTCGAATAGTATCGAGAAGTGTGGTCTTGCCGTGATCAACATGTCCAAGAATTGAGATAATTGGCGGGCGTTGCGTAAAGTCTGCGGGGGACTCGCCCTCATACATCACGCTCCATTTTTCTTCTCGCTGCTCGGCGCGTTTTTCTTCTTCATGGGCGGCGGCAACGGCGCTGGCGGATTGGGCGCTGAAGCCCAACTCCTCCACGACAATTGCCGCTGTGTCAAAATCAATTTGCTGGTTGATCGACGCCATGATGCCATTGGAGATCAGCGTCTTCATGACATCTATGGGGCTGCTGTCAATCAGTTCGGCCAATTCGCGAACGGTGAGATAATCCGGTACGAGGATAATCTTGCTTGCTTCTGCCATTCCTGCCTCCTTCAGTTTTGATGACCGTTTGAGGCAGGACAGGCCATCCCGCCTTCGTCAGCTGTGTCGCATCATGATGGGGTCATCTGCCGCAAATACTCACGGTCATCATCGCTCAGTTCTCGACGCAGCGCTTTGCTAAGCGGGGAACGCGCGGCTGCCGGCCTCCAACAATTGGGCGCGGCGCACAAATACGCGCCTCGGCCATGCATTTTGCCCGATTCATCCACCTTCAGTTTGTCTTCGGCGAAGACGAATCGTGTTAGCGCCCGCTTGTCCTGCTTGGTTCGACACACGACGCAACTGCGCTGTGGTCGCTGCTTGCTTCTCATGCCGCGTCTCTACATCTCGGCTAGTAGTCGTAATCTTCCCAAGTTTCTTCATCCCAGCTGCCGCGGCTGCCCTTGCGCCGCCGCTTGGCGATAACCTCGCCGCTTTCCTCATCCAGCACCAACTGCCGGCGCCGCTGCCGGTCTTTACGCCGCTGCTGCTTTCCCTTTTGACGCTCAAGCTCAAACTCTCGTTCGCCTTCATCTTCGCCTATCTCGACTTCCACGATCAGCTCTTCCCGACGCTCAGTTTTTTCCTGCGCCGGCGCGTCGACAACAACTGGCGCCTCGGCTACCGGTTCTCCCACATCTTCAGCCGCCTCGGCGCCCTCTTCCGCGCGCTCCTGTACTATGGGCTGACCAAAGGCGTCCAACATGACCTCTGGCTGGTCCGTAGCGGCGTCCGTTTCCGCTGCTGCGGTATCGTCGGTCGCGTCCGCCTCCGCTTGAGTCTCCACAGACTCTTGACCTTCCTCTTCAAGCTCGTCGTCTTCTTCGATCGAGAAAGCTTCGGCCAGCAGCTGATCCAAGTCGGCCGCGTTGATGATATCCAGCGCCGTACGCAGTTCCGACTTTGGATCGCCTTCAATGTCGGTAAAGCGACTCATGATTCGCTCTTCATCGACCAGACAGGTTAACATAACCTCGCCGATGTTCTCGAAAGGTTCGAGGATGTCCAGCGCCTCTTGGGAAACCGCAAGGACATCCATGGGCAGTTCAAACAGCTGTGAAGCCATCGTAGACCGGACTGCCTCGCGCTGTTCGATATAGAGCTTGTGCTCCTCGTCGCGCTGTTCTTGCAGCAGCTGCTCGACGATCCCGGCAAAGCGGGCCAAGGTCTTGTATTCTTCCGGCATTACGGCGAGTTCAAGCCGCTTCTTTTCCATGATGCGCAGCGACTCGGCGATCAAATCGGCGTGGCGCTCGGGCAAGGTATCGAGCGGCGGAATCTCGAGATTGTCAAGCGCGCCTTGCACTGTCTCAGTCACGCTCTTGATGTCGATTCGCCAGCCAGTGAGTTTGGCCGCCAGGCGCGCGTTCTGCCCCTCTCTTCCGATCGCGAGCGAAAGTTGATCATCGGGCACCAATACGGCCGCGGTCTTCCCATCAATTGGGTCGTCATCAAGGAAGACACCGGTGACGCGCGCCGGGCTCAAGGCTTTGGAAATAAAGGCAACGGCGTCGCTGTTCCATTCGATAACGTCTATTTTTTCGTTATGCAGTTCCTTAACGATATTCTGAATACGAATGCCGCGCATGCCAACGCAAGCGCCGACCGGGTCGATTCCATCTTGCAGCGCGGCGACCGCCACTTTGGAGCGATGACCAGCCTCGCGCGCGATATTCTTGATTTCGACTTGTCCGTTATAAATCTCGGGCACTTCATATTCCAGCAGCCGTCGCAGCATGCTGCGATGGGCGCGGCTTACGAGAATCTGCGGTCCCCGATTGCTTTTGCTGACTTCGACAACAAAAACACGGATTTTCTCATGCGTGCGATACCGCTCGCCCGGGATCTGATGCTGCCGCAGCAGATCAGCCTCCGCCCGCCCCAAACTGAGGGTTACTTTTCGCGCGTTGGTGCTTTGCACGGTGCCCGTTATCAGATCGCCTTCACGATTGATGAACTCGTCGTACAGCGCATTGCGCTCCGCCTCGCGAATCTTTTGAAGGATGACTTGTTTCGCCGTTTGCGCAGCGATGCGCCCAAAGTTATTGGTGGTGTGCTCCACCTGCACTTCCACGGTATCGTGCAGTTGCGCCTCGGGTTCGAAAAAGCGGGCGCGTTCCAAGGTGACTTCGGTGGCATCGAACATCACGTCTTCGACGACTTCTTTTTCGACGAACAGCTTGTTGCGTCCGGTCTCGATATCGATTTTCGCCTTAATCGCCTGTGCGGCGCTGGCGCCAGTGTCCTTGCGATAGGCCGAAACCAGCGCGCTCTCCAGCGCATCCAGAATGATGTCCTTATCTAACGCGCGGTAGTCTTCTATTTCTTTGAATACCGTTTTCAATTCGTTCGACATGTCGCCTCACTCCAAATGACGAGCCGCTTGACCTTTTCGCGTTCGCATTACCGCCATATAAAACGAAAAGTGGGGGACTCCCACTTCTGCGAACACTTGCCTATACGCCGAATATAACACGGGATTTCAAACGCGTCAAGGCGAGACGACCGCCGGCGGTCTTGCGCTTCAATGGCGATTGGCTCCCGCCTATTCGCGGCGCCGGCGCGAGAATTGCGCTACTCCAGCGGGAAGGGCGGGAACTTGAATATCTTGCCCGCGGTCGAGTCGCTGAGGTATACGAATCCGTCCTCGTCGACGGCGATCCCGCCGATGTCGGCGAATTGCCCATTCGCGCCGCTTTCGCCCGCTTCGCCAAAAGAGCCGATACATTCGCCACTGGTTGTATAAACCAGAATCCGCTTGCCATCCGGGTCAGTTATGTACAAGGCGTCTCTCGCCTCATCAAGCGCCAGATAGGGACGGTTGAAGGTCGTGTTGTACCAGCCACGCACGCGGAAGTTCATCAAATGCGCGCCGCTAACGTCAAAAACGGCCACCCGGCGATTCCAGGTGTCAGCGACGTATAGCCGCCCGTCGCTGTGAATCGCCAGTCCGCTCGGCTCGTCCAGTTCGCCAGGTCCGCTGCCGCCGCTGCCGATATCGTAGCGATGGACTGCTTGCGCGCCATCGAGAGAATAAACGCGAATACGCTTGTTGCCGGTGTCGGCGACAAAGACCTGATTGTCATCGTAAACGGCCACATCGCGCGGACCCCAGAAGCCGTCAGCGGGGTCGACCGGCGCGTCAAAGCCGAATTCGCCCACGCTGCCCCATGAGGACACTATATTATCGTCCGCGTCGATGCGAAGGATTCGGTAATTCCAGGTGTCTACGATCATCAGGTCGCCGCCGGGAAGCGCGATCACACTGTTCGGTCGATTGAGCGCGACGGCTCTGGTAGCGCCAAGGGTACGGACATGCTCTCCGTCATAGCTATAAACATGCGCCAAATTGGCCTGTTCGTCAGCGATGAAGAGCGCGCCAGCCGATGCCGAAAGCGCCAGCGGATTCGTGAGCGTTTGCGCGCTGGCGCCAAATTCCAGGATTGGGCTGATCGGCTGCCAATTGGCGGCGCATTGATTGATCTCGGCTGGTATATTGCTCGGCACTTCGCCATCGCCCAGGCCGTATTCCCAGATTTTGGCGGCGAAATCCTTGCGGATGTATACATGCATGATGTCGGATACGGGCCAATTGGTCAACGAGAAGTCCTTGCCAGTCGCTTCGCCATATCGGTCGTAATCGCGCCACCACCAAATATCGAAGATGCCCCGACGCAGCGCGGTGGCGTTCTGGTTTGCGGGTGAAAAGTCCAGCGCGTTCAAGATCCGCTGCGGCGTCAAATCGAAGTATTCCTGCATGGGCCACCACATGCGTATATAGTCGCGCCGCAAGTAATGATCTTCCAGGATCGGTTCGACATCGCCGCGATGCACCGAACCGACCACGACGAAAATGGCGTCTTCCATGTTCTGCACCGTAGGATTGCCACCCACAAACACGGCGTCGTTGAAGTCGCGGAAGTACCAGCTATAAGGCCAGGAGACCTCATCGTCGAAAGCGAACCTCATATCTTTGCCGTCGGTCATGCGCAGGCTCATCTCTTCAATGTCGTCCAGCACCCACTTAACGGCCGGGGCAGCGTGCGCGTAAACCAAAAACTCGGTCGCCAGATCGTAGTTGACGAACGAGGCCATCCACGCGGCGCGGAAGGTAATGACGCTTAGAATGCTGAAGACCGCCACGGCGCCAATTCTGCGAATATGCATCCAGGTCGTCTGGCCCGCCAAGCGCGCAAGCAAGTAGCCCAATCCGACGGCGACGAAAAGCGAAGCCAGCCAGGCGTAGGCGCGCGCCAATTGAAACTGTTCCAGACCGGCGAAGGGCGGGTCGCCAGCGATGAATGCGCCGACGACCTGCGCCAGACAGATGACGAATGCGGGCATCAGCAGCAGCGCCAGCCATCCGCGCGACAAAAATTGCGACTTGCTGACGCGTGAGAATACGCCGCCAAAATACCAGGCAGCGATGAGGATCATCGGCGTGGTCAAATGTGTGCCGAGCCAGGGCATTTTTTCCCCGGCGAGCGAATAGCCGACGAGGTTCAATATCGCCCACCAAGCCAGCAGGAGAACAAATGGCAGACGAGAGAGCTTGTCTTCCTCGGCAACGATGGATTCGGCGTCGCCGCTGTCTTCGGCCTTGTTTCTTGGCGATGCAAGGTCAAATTCTGAATCTGAATCTTGTTCTGCGCTCGTATCCGCTACCGCTTCGGTTGTTTCCAGTTCGGCGCTTTCAATGTCGCGGCCTGCATCTTCGCCAGCGATGATGCGTTCCCGGCGAGATTTCCAAAAGCATGTTACGCCGGCAAACATTGCGCTAACGCTGCCGATTACGGGCAGGAACTCATAAGTCGGCATGATGATGAGCAGATAATAATACTGCGGCTGACTGCCGCGCCGCACGCCTTGCTGTTCGAGCCAATAACCGAGGCTGTAAATCATGCCGGTGCCCAAGCCGGCGATATTGGTGAACACGCTGGTGAAGAAGAAGGCGAAGAGTACATGAAAAATGGCGGCCGAAATAAGCCAGCGCTTCCAATTCCAACTCAAGCCGATTGCCAGAGACAGCATAACGAGCGGGCAAAATACGAAGGCGCCGACAAGGAATTGTCCGATCTGCGATGGCGAGCTCAAATTTGGCAGATTGGCAAACAGGTTGTAGAGCGCCTCCGGCAGCGAATTCGCCAAGCCCGTATACGCGGCGCTAGAGCCGCCCATGAGCCGTACGAAAAGCGCCGTCGTCCAAGGCAAGATTAGCGTGACGATCAATACAATTAAGTCAACTTCGGGAAACTGATATAAGTAGCGCCATAGTCCGCCCGGTTCAGACTTGTCTTCAGCGGTCTTATCGGTCGATAAGCGGGATCGCCGCCAGTCGCGCACGAGGAATGCGACCGCCGCGATTGCAATCAGCCAGAGCGCCAGCCCGGGCGAAGATCTTATCGCCGCGCCCATGTTTTCTTCCACGTTTTCGCCGGTGTCCGCATCGGGCAAAGCGGGTTCGGCCGTTTCCGTCGGCGTTTGGAAGTGAGACAACTCTTCAATGAAGAGAAGAGCGCCAGCGGTCACCAATGAAACGAGCAAAATAAGGGCGACTTCACGCCAAGGAACGCGGCGCCAACGGTCGCGAAAAGCGTAAAGGGCAGTCGAGACCAACACGAAGACCGCGCTCAGAACTGAAAGCGCCATCCAGTTGATCCAACTGGCGCGATCCAGGTCGGACAGCTCGCCCCAGCTGACGCCGCGCCCGGGTATGATCTCGGCCGGTATGACATCGACGACAATATACATGCTCAGGGTCATGACCCCGCCGAGCAGGATTCCGAGAATGAAGGCATGGAAGATCGGCTTGCCTCGCAATCGATACTGGCGCTGCGCCAAGCGAACCAGAAAGTAGATGAGCAGGAAGCTGCCGAATATCGCAATGTAGATGAACGCCGTCTCTTTTGAGCCCAGATTTAGAATCATGGCGGCCGAGAACAGGTAGAGCCAGCAGGCTCGTCGGCGGAATCGTGGCGATCCGTCGAGATACATCAGGATGCAATAAGCCATGATCATGCCGAAAAGAATCGACGGCGTATCATGGCGAATGTAACGGTTGTAATAGAGCAGCAGCGGGGAGATCAGCAGCATGACTGAGGCGAGCAGCGCGCCCCAGCGTCCTAGCCATTTGCGCAGCAGCAAGGGAAACATCACCATGACGAGGCCGAGGAGAGCGGTGTAGATGCGGCCCGAAAAATCGCTGTCGCCAAATAGGTAGAATGATAGGGCGGTGGCATGAAACAGGACCGGACCATGCATCAACGGCGTGTGCTGAAAGTTTCCTTCGTTATACAAGTTGTAGGAAAACCGTGTGTGCAAGCTTTCGTCGTGGCTCATGACGCGGTCTTCGAGCATGTAGAAGCGCGTGAAAACCGCAAGCAGGAGAATTGCCAGGTAGGCGGCTACCTCCCGGTTTAGCGGCAGGCGCAGCGACAGCGCGCGACCCAAGACGTTATCTTCCTGCTGATTTGGCGTCGTTATCATGCTTCAAGGACCAGTTTTCGTCGGTTCAGGCGCGGAAATCGCAGTGGACTCAGAGGTCGGGCGCCGGTGTATTTTGCAACATGGGTCCGCGTCCGCAACAATTGGGCTCCGCGGTCGCAAATATGATTTGTCGGTTTTCGGCTCGCGTACGCGGCGTCCTGTCCACGCTGATGGAATGCGGCAGGCGCGGCAAGTCTACCGGCGCCAGCGAGGAATGGAAGCCGATTAACATTGGCAGCAGCAAGGCAATGGATATCGCCAGCATGACCAATCCATAGCTGAATTGCAGGCTGTGCGGCGAAGCGAAATCGCGGAGCCACATTGAATTCCGAGCCGGCCTTTGAAGCTCCCTTTCAAGTGATGACCATAATTGATCCAGCCGCTGCTGATTGGGGCGCCCCAATGTCGGCAGGCTGCGCTCCAGCTTCAGCGCGAATTCCCGATGGCGCCTGTACTCCCGATGGCAGTCCTCGCATTCGTCAATGTATCGTCCGACGCGCCGGCGCGCGGCCTCCGAAAGGTCGCCGCCAATATAGCGCGCCATATGCACTTTACAATAACGATACTTGAATCCAATCATTCTACCGTTCGCGCCTCAATGCGACGTCTAGCGCACTCGCAAGAGTTCTTCCAACAAACCAGCGCCCACAGGCTGCAATGACTGCTTGAGGCGCTGATGACCGAGACGTACGCGGCTTTCCGCTGTCTTCTGCGGACAGCCCATCACTTCGGAGATTTCACGATAAGTCATGCCCTGTCCATAGCGAAGCACGATCGCTTCGCGCAGTCGCGGCGACAAATCCAGCAGCGCGCGCGAGATGGACTCCTCGGCGTCGCGGCGCATCAATGCCGCCTCTGGCGCTTCAGCCGGCGGCGCTTTGAGTTCCAAGCCCAGCCATTGGGAAATATCAACCGTGAAAAATTGCTTGCGCCGATAGGTGTTTCGGCAGCGGCTCACTGCAATGGTGTAGAGCCAGGTCTTCAATGAAGCCTTGCCCGAATCAAAGCGATGCAAGTTCTTGAAGGCATAAAGAAAAGATTCCTGCAATATATCTTCGGCGTCTTGTTCATTCATCAGCAGGCTGTAACAGAGCCGGTATAGCGCCGCGGCGTATCGGTCATACAGTTCGGCATAACCTACCTGGTCACCGGCGATGGCGCGAGCAATAATCGCGTCTATTTCCGCGTGGCTTTGCCTTCGGTCCTCAATCATGTTTGCATTCCTGTGGCGGACGCTCCATGGACACTCTCTCATCTACACATTGTACCGCGAACATCCTCAATAATTAGGGCGCTGGTCGATAGGAATCCCGTCATAGACATCTTGCCGCAGCCAGAGCGCGATGCGCTCTTCCTTCAAGCTCTCTTCCTCAAACCGGCCCAGGGTCCACCAGGCGGGCAAGTTCCGGACGTTCAACTGGGCGAGCGACCAATTCCGGCGCAGCAGAAATCGCTGCCCGACATAATCGCCATCCAAAGCCATCGCCAATTCGTCATTCTGCGCGGTCAATACGATTGGCGCGCGCGCCGCCGCTTCCGCTTTCTTTACGAAGCGAGCATTGGGAAAGTCACGCATAAGCCAGGCGACCACCCCGTCATCGCGAATGATGCCTTCCGCGTCGATCACGATGATCACATCAAGCGTGGGAAAGCCGGAAGTATCGCGATCAGCCAATTCAAATAGCGTTTCGCGCAAAAGGCGCGCGTCTTCCGCAATTGCGCGCTGCCGCCACAGATCGCCCCGATTCTCGGCGAAAGTAACAGAGCCGTTCCAGGCGCCGCCAATGCCGGAAAGTAGCATCATCCAGAGAAAGCCCAGTCCGACGCCTTGCAGGCAGGTGCCCAATCCCCAGAAATTGGCGGTGAGCAGAAATACCACAAAGGCGACCAAAGCCGTAATCATCAGCAAAGCGATTCCTTGCAGCAGGCGCGTCTGTGACGGTTCGAGCAAGAGTGGAAACAACTCAGTGAATTTTGTGTCGGTCGGAAGTTGCAGCATCAGCCGGGCGACTTGCATGAATTGCACCGAGAGGATCAGCAAAAACATCAACACGCCGGCGGATATCGCCCATTTCACCCAGCGGTAGCGCGGCGCATAGAGCGCGCTGTCGTTTTCGTCGTCGTCATTCCGGGACCAGAGCAGGACAACCCGTCGATTTATCATCAGCTGCGTGATGCCATAACTCGCAAGCATCGTAAGCGGGACGACGACCCACATCGCATCGGTCGCTCGGGCGCCAGGGTATAGCAGCAAGCCGAGCGCGCCGATAGCGGCCCAGGCCGCGGCGAAGCGATCGATATAGGTAATATCGCCTTTCTTCCACAGCAGCCAGGCGCCACCCAGCGCATAGATGATCAGAAGCGGCTCATAGGTAAATATGGCGACGAAGCCGAGTCTTGTCCCGTCAATGTTGCTGCTCTGCGTGATGCCGGCAAGCGCCCTGTTGATAAGCTCGCTTACCGTACTCAATCCGGCGGGATTCAGCATGAAAACGGTCGATGTGAGAACGACCAGGAGAACAGGCGCGAAGGCGGCGCCGGCAATTGGAAAGTCACGCAAACGCTTCACCGCCAGTTGCAAGATATCGTCGCCCGGCAGATCGAGGCGTTGCGGCGCGCTTATTGCCGTCCGCCAAACAGCCAGCCAGCCAGCCCCCATCAAGACCACCAATAAGAGAATGCCGGACGGACTGGATAAAAGAAACATGCAGGTGAGGAAGGCAACTGCCCAAGATGCGTCGCTAAACCGCCGCGAGTACCAGTAGCGCCGTATCATCCAAATGGCCAGAATCGTATTGAGCATCATAAATACTGTGCCGTCGGCGGTGCGCGACGACACGATGGGGACCGTCAGCAGCGCAAGCAATGCTGCCCAGACAAAGGTTCGCGTCCGCCCCAGGCTCTCGCGGAACAAGAGTGGACTTAGGGAGAGAGCGACGCCGGCCATTGCCGCGCCTAGACGCGCTGAAAATTCGCTTGCGCCCAACAGCGAAAACAGTATCAACTGTGACACATGGGTCAGTGGGCTGCTCGACGCCTTAAATGCGCCGGGCGCATCGTCTTCGATAGTGTGCCAGGCCTGCAGCGCGCCTTCCGCCTCGAAATCTGTAAATGACACTGTGTCCAGCTCGCCTATGCGGAGCGCCAGCGCCAGCAGCGCCAAGGCTATATAAGCAAGCGCTTCGACGGAGACAGTTCCCTCGATTTCTTCGCCGGCAGCGCGGTCGCGAGAATCAGTTCGCTCCAGGATGGCTTGCGTCAGGGCGCCGTTTGCTTCCACGCGGTCTGGTATTCCCTAAACAATTCGTGAGTTGATCGGTCGTCTTAATCGCTTAGTGATTTCGGGCGAAATAAACGCGCGAACGCCCGGATTGACAGACGACGGGCAGTTGATCGAGAAACTTGTCTTCGCCAAGCTCGCCGTATCGCTGACGCTCGGAAGCGCCGTACATGATATAGTCTATGCCATATCGCTTGATGATGTCACCGACTTCGTTCATGTCGGCGGCGGTGTAAAGCCGCCTCATGTCCGCATTGCGCGTTCCGGCGATGGACGCGTAAGTATTGCCACGCCATTGCCTCTCGTGATTCTCCCAGCCGAGCACGATAGGGATTCCCGCGAGCGTGCCGACGCGCCCGAATTCAATGCGATAGGGATCGCCAACCGCCTCGGCGACAACGGCATCGGCGCGCCCGACCAACTCGCTCAGGCACTCTATTGCGATTTGGTCATCGGGGTTCAGCAAGCCATGAGCGCCGTCAAGGCTTAGCCTTTCCTCGATGGTCAGCGCATCGTCCTGAAAGACCGCGATACCCTCGTGCTGTGCCCGAATCAGGTCCGCTTCGGTCGCCTCAATCAGGCTGGCTCTTGAAAAGAGTATAGTGCCCGGCTCCACCCATTGTCCCTCGGCGACGCGCCGAACGGCCTTCTCCCATTCGGCTGGCGCGGCGTAGTATCGTGTATCGACAAAACGATGACGTCCCGTTTCGACTTGCGACCTGTGGTAAAGGCTTTCAGCCGTGTAAACCAAGCCAGCCGCCATGCTCAGCGCGACAATAAGAGCGAATCCTAGACGGAGCAGGGGATGCGGCCGCGGCAGGCCGCTGTCGGCCATGATGCTGTAGGCAGCGTATGCAGCCGCAATGCTCCACAAAGCCCATGCCTGATAATAAAACTTGAAGACGGTGTTGATGCGAACGCCGAAGTTGTCTTTCAAATACAGAAAATCCGGGAAAAGGGTAAGAAAGAGGCCCATGCCAATCAGCAGCAGCGCGAAACCGCTGGCGCCGGGATACTTGATCCAGGTGATTGCTACTTCCCCGCCAGCCTGCGCCTGAGCGCGCGCGGGGAAAACCCGCGCTAATACAATAACGATCCCCAAGAGCAGGATGATCGAGGTCAGTCCAAAGTCGATCCTGCGCTGAATGATTCGGCTGGCCGTCTCGCCAAATTCTTCGGCCGCAATAGCCGTGTTACCTATGACCGCCAAATTCGGATTGCTTAGGGCGATCAGAGCGCCCAGCAGAATCATGATTCCCGCCAAAGTCAGCAGCAGCATCCCCGCCGCCGTTAACGCGAATCGCCAATTTAGCCGGTGAGCCAGCCGCCCGCGCCAAGTTTCGATCAGCAGATATGCGCCGAGCGGGGCAATCAGCGGGCCAAACATGATAAAAAAGTGGCGAAACTGCGTCGGGTGCAGCAAGTTCGGCAGCAGGCCGCCAGCCTGCGATCGAAAGCCGACGAAATGCGGCAGGTAAGCGATGAGCGCGATCAATGCCAGCGTCGCGCTAAAGCGGGCGAGGGCAATCCAGTCTCCGCCGGCAAGCCGACCGCATTCGCTCCTCATGAGTCGCCGCAGCGCTTCGGCGCCGACGAAGCCACAGAGATAGATGGGGCCGTCCCAGGCGTTGAGGAAGGTTAAGCCGCCAACCGCCAAGCCGTATAGCAGAATCTCATCTCGCGTCGGTCTTCGTCGGTTGAGCGTCAAATTCAGCATCATGCCGATTCCCATCATGGCGAAGGGAAGGGCTAGCACATGCGGATGATTGTCCCCAAGGATGAAACTAAAGGCGGGGAACTCATCAATGGGTTGCGTGCCGATCGGCTTGCCGTCCAAATCGTAATCGGTTATGACGCGGCTGGAGCGGAACCACCACCAATTTCCCCAGGTTGAGGAATGCAGTGTCACGCGGGCATCCGCCCTCTGTTGATAGGCGCCCTCATTGAACTTCGGTTGGGCTTGCGGCCCCCAAAACACGAGATCTTCTAGTGACGCCGCGCGCGCTTGAATCGGCGCCTCGATGAAAATCATTTGGAAATTGCCGACCAAAACCAGCAGCGCCATAGCCAACAAGCCAGACGCGATGGCCGCCGGGCTTGATGCCGCCGCAGGACCGCGATCAGCGTTGGCGCGCATCCGGGAGCGAACCAGATTGTAGGCGACGCCGAATGCCGTCAAACCGGCGAGGGCGAAGAGCGAGGCGACTGTCAAGTTAAATCCGATAGTGCTGCCAATGCCGCTGAGTGTGGCCAGCGCCGACCACATGACGTAACCCATGTAGTAGTAGCTGATGGCGTATCCCGACATCCAGGGGTCATTTGGCGGAAAGGCGACGCTTCGCTGGGCCGCGCTGAAGAAAGCCAGCTCCATCGGTTTCTCGGTGGCGCTGAGGCCGTTTTGGTGGGCGCGGAAAAACGCCCAGCCGAAGAACAGAACGACAAATAGCAATTCAGCCGCCAGGACAAGCGCGCGGTTCTCCCGCCACCATGCTGCAATTTCGTTTCCATCAGCGAAGCGCTGATACGCCAATAGCGAAAAGATTAAAAGCAGCAGCCAAGACAGAATGATGCTGCCGGCTGAATTGTCGAGAAAGCCAAAACTGGCGAGAAGCCAAAAGATAAATGTCGCCAGCAGCAAGCCCAGCGCGCGCGCCAGCGTGTAGCCCTTGTCCGGCAATCCGCGCAGCAGGCCTAAACAGAGCGGAAATGCCGCGGCGCCCGCCAGCGAGATCCAAAGCCACCAGCTGAAGACAATATGACCCTCGCGCGAAAGCCAGTCCAGCAGCAGTGTCATCGGTGTCGATCCACGAGGTACTCGAAAACCGCCGTCTCATCAACTTCGTAAATCATGCCGCCTTCGGTCATAAATGCGACCTTTAGCAAGCCGGTGTCCAGCATGCGGTCGAATTTCTCCAAGCCTTCTTCTGTTGATTGCACTTCTTCCAGCCCGCTTCTAATGATAAATCTTATATCGAAGTGGTGAATGATGTCGACAGCGATGTCGATGTCCGCTGTATTGTAAAACTGCTGGATATTCGCTTCGCGCTGTTCCACCCAGCGCGGCATAGGATGAAAGGTGCGCTGCTGGCGTTGATGGAAATTCCAGCCGAGCGCCGATGGCAGCCCCGTGCCGATGGATATGCGACCATTCCAGTGATATTCGCTCGGCCGGCGCCGGCCTTCAATGATCACCGGCGAACCTTTGACGTTTTCCTGCAGCCAGCGTATTAGCTTGTGATCTACTGACAAGTCGATCCAGGCGGCCTTTCCCGTTTGTGGCGAGTTTTCATAATGGCTCGACAGTGTCATATATGCCAGGCCGTCCAGGGTCAGCGGCAAGTCCGGCGCCATGCGGTCGAATGAGCGCGCCCGCGTTCCCATTATGGGAAACAAAGCGGCGATGCATAGCAGCGTGACGCATGGCGTATACCATATAATACGCATGCCACTGCTGAATTCCTTGGACGCTCGCAGCAGGCAGGCGAAGGCGATGCCGCCGGCAATGCTCAGGAGCAGCCACACCTGCATATAGAATTTGAATACGGTGTTTTGCCGGCCGATATCGCCGCCGATGACGATGATTTCCACACCGAGCGTCAGCGAGAGCGCCAAGCCGATCAGCACCAGCGTAAAGCGCATTGCGAGCGACTGGAACGGGCGGAAGAACAGCAGGGCGATCCACGTTATCAATGGGATGACAATCAGCGCGACCTGGTAGCCCGCGAGCGTCATGACGACCGCAAGCATGCACGACAGAAAGCCGGCGAGCGCGGCGGTTTTCGCTAGCTGCTGGTTTTCGAGGAGTTCGCGGACGCGCGTCTTGCGCAGCCAATATGCCGAATCCCAAAGCAATAGCGATACAATCAGAAATAGAAACAGCCCGTGAATATCGAAATACGCCCAAAGCGGAGTCTTGCCCCCGTCCCAAAGTCTGACGCTGTTGTATGTGGCGGCGTACCAGGATGTATAGGGCAGGGCGAAGGCGAAATTCATTAGCGCGAAACCGCCAATTTGCGCCAGCAACTCCAGCGCGGAAAGGCGCGTGAGCCAGAATCGCGCGGCAATGTAAATGGCGTAAAGCGCCGCGCCGGCGAAGGGCAATAGTTGAACAAGGCGAGCAAGCGAGGGTGACGCGCTGCCGAAGCTCGCGCCAAGCACAGGAATCAGGAATGAGACTAGCGCGGCCAAAGCGATGAGGACACCGAAGACTCGCGCATGATAGCGCTGATCGGCGACTGGCTCGAATGTCTCGCGCCAGCGCAGCCACCAGGCGTATCCGAGGCCCGCGATGGCGAAGAGCGTCATCGTGGGCCAGTCCCAGGTATTGGTCGCGCGCAGCACGCCGACTGTCAGCGCGCCTAGCGACAAGGCCAGAATTCGCTCCAGGCGCCGACGTGGATCATGCTCGGCTTGCGCCAGTTCATTGAAGACAAACAGCACCGCCAGTATGATCAAAGGCATGCTGATCATGTGGGCGTGCAAGTCGCCATAGAGGAATGTGAAGAAAGGCATTTCGGTGATGGCGCCGCCGCCAACGCCCGGCGTCTCCGCTATCACGCGCGAAGGTCCCCAGTACCAGCGATCGCTGCGAATTGGAAGGGATTCGCCCTGCAGCGCCCGTCCGATGCCGCGCGCCAGACCGCCGACCAGCGATAATGAATTGTGGATCTCGTAACGCAGGCTGTCCCAAGGATGCCAGGCTTCCGCCCGTTGCGCTATTTCGGCGCGAACGTCTGCCGGCGCATCAAATCCATTTGCGCCGGCATATTCGCTGATCAGGAATTGCTCCAAGCCCAGCGGGGTTGTGTAACCGCCCAAGGTTGCGACGCCGTTTCCTAACACGCGAACGGTATCGAGATTGCCTAGAACGATGCAGAGAATTACCGCCATGATCCCGGCGACCCAAGGGTTGCCGAGCTTGCGCCTGACAGCGCGTTCAGGCATTGGTTCACGGTCCTGCCTATCGCGCCAATGCGCAAGAACGTTGTACGCGGCTGCGAATGCGCCTAAGCCCGTCAGACTGAAAATCGTCGGGATCATAAGATTGTAGGCGAAGGCGGGCATCACACCGAGCAAGAGCGCAGGCGCCCCGAGCAGCACATAGCCAAAGTAGTAATAATTGATGAAGCCGCCGGCGAACCAGGGATCGATTGGCGGGAATGTTGTGCTGCGCAAGACACCGTTCAGATAGGCGAAGTCCATTGGTTTCTCGCCACCCTTAAATGGATGCCAAAGATCAGGGTTGGTCAAACGCACAATAATCATGAAGGCGAAGGCGATGACGCCGATTAGCTCAATCCAGGCGAGCCGCCTCCAATATTTGCGCAGGAAGGCCAGCAAAGGAATTCGGTTGCGGAAGCCCAAGAGCGCGCTTAGTACAGCGAGGAGCGCCAGCGAAAACAGAATGCCGCCTTGTGACCAGATGGGGATCTTCAGGCTGGAAACAGCCCAGGCGAACCAGGCGACCAGCAACATGCCGACCAGTTTGGATATGCTGTAGCCGCCATCAGCCATGTTTGGAAACAGCGAGAATACCAAGGGGAAGGCGAGGGCGCCGAAAATGAAGATTGTCGCGTACCAGGCAATCACACCGGCGAACTGATTCTTGTTGATGATGCTGTCGCTGAAAAAGCGCTCTGACCAGGTTCCGCCAGCCGTCTGCCTTTCATAGTCCTCGGGCGGGAAGGTCAGCGCCGTTGGCGCCGGATCCGCGTCGAGTGAAGTCCAGTAGAATACGCCGAGCAACTGCGCTTCGTCTTCCCGGTTCTCCAGTTCGTGGACCTGTTTGAACGAGGCTTTGGCAAGCGTCGCTTCCACCAGCGCGCGCGAATAATCCGCCGATTTGCGGAAGATGAATACCGCGGGATGGTCATAAACGTGGAAGGCTTCATCGGCTTCCAGCTCGTTCAGCCAGCCCGGCGAATCATAGATGGGCAAATGCTGATCGGAGACGCGCCAGGGACCGAATTCGAAACTTTCATCAAAGACGGCGATCAACTCGTAGCCCAACTCACCGGCGAAGAGCTTGTCGTAATAGAGCGTTGTCAGTGGCCAGCGCATAAGATTGCGTGGCTCCGAATCGTAGAAGCGATTGCTGGCGATCGTCAGGTAGTCGCCAATATCGAGCGTGCGCAAAATGTCATCGTATTTGACCTGATTGTCCACCGGATAGGACATAATCTGGTCTTGCGCGTTGACGAGGCGGTAGAAAGCCTGCGCCCCGCCGCAATCTTCAGAACGGACCAGCCCGGATGGCGAATCGTCGGCCAAGGTCAACCCATCCGGCAACTTACAGGTTCTGATGCCGGTGACGCGGTTGTCCCAGTTGCCTTCGGTCAGCACAACGGATCCGGAACCAATTACATCACCGCTGCCCGCCGCAACGAATACTTCAATCTCGTAGCCGGCTCCCTCTTCTACCAGAAGCGGCGCGGTGAAGGGAATGCGATAAGACGAGCCCAGCGGATGCTTCTCACGCGTTAGATTGCTGTTCAATTTCGCTTCGGCAAGCGGTGCGTTTTCGCCCGTCTTGTATATTCGGATGATGACTTCTTCCAGTTGGTCGTCATCCAAGGGATCGCCAAGATGCGGCGCCAATACCGAATTGACTTTGCCGCTTGCGGGCGCGACAAAGCTAACGCGCTGAGCCGACTCTTCCTGGTAAACCGTTGCCTGGTCATAAGGCGAGCCCTCAAGGTTGGGATAGGGGACTCCAGTATCAGTGAAGGCGATATTGATCAGAGGCGCCCGGTCATCGGCGCCTTCAATCTCCAGCGCGAAGTCGCCCGGAATGCGTTCGAAAATGTATCGCGATGACTGGACAAGCGTCGTTTGGTGGCGATAGATATTGGAGAACATTAATCCCCATAGCAGCGCGAATCCCAAGGCGAAGGCCGCCAGAATCGTCGGCCGATACTTCCGCGTCTGCGGCAGAATTGCGCTTAGAAATAGCGCAATCGCCAAGACCAGCGCGCTAATCGCCGTAGCGTCGCCAAGGCCATTGACGACCTGATAACCGCCTATTGCGGCGAATGCCAATCCAAAACTGACTAGCAGCCAGGATGCCATCGAATAGCTAGCCCTGTTGTTTCGGGCGCAACGGTACAATTCAAAAAGGCCCCAGCCCGCCATCACCGCCAAAGCGCCATAAAGGGGCAAAAAATAACGCATGGTCATGGGCCAGAGACGACCCATCCATAGCATGTAGCCGCCGATCCAGACGATCAGCGCCAGATTTTCGGTCGCTCGCGGTCGATTGCGCAAAATACGATAAGCCGACCAAGCCCAGCCAAACCAGCCGAGTACGCCGAAGCTCAAGCCCATGCCCCAAAAGAGCAGATCCCGCGAGATATAGACAAAAGGCGAGCGCGCCACCCATTGCCAGTTTGGCGGGGAATCCGGAAGACCGGTCGCGCCGCGACCGGCCGCAGCCAGGTTGGCGATCCAGCGTTCGTTCGGCAACAATCCGAATACACCTGGCCCGTTAAAGGCATAAGGATTAAAGATGCGAAAAGCGAGAAAGGCGCCAATGCCGGCCAAGAGCAAGCCCGCCAGCTGATGGACGAGAATAGACTGGCGCTGACTTCGGCTGAGATGCGAGTCAAAGGCCGGCATAGCCTGAAATGCTGCGGATACGACGATCACGCCGGCCAGCGGAGCGAGGTTGATGCGGCAGGCGACCGCCGTTCCGCAAGCGATTCCGAAAAAGAAGTAGAGCGGCAGCCGTCCGCGTTGCTGCGCCCTCACGGCACAATAAAGCGCCAGAATGACGAAGAAAGACGCGATTGCGTTGACGGTGCCGAAGTGCGCCTTCTGAATGGCAAGCGGGGCGGCGGCGTAGAAGGCGGCCGCCATCAGACCCACCCACCGATTTTGGATGCGCGCGCCGATAGCGAAAACAACAAGAATGCTTAGGATGTCGAATATCGTCGAGAATCCGCGCCAGACCAAATGGCCGCCCTGATAATCAAAGAACGGCAATTCCGCTTCGACTGCGCTGCGGACAAATTCGCTGCCGAAGCGCGCCAATAGCAGCGGAAACGTACCGTAAACGTAGAGGCCGTGCCCGGCGTTATGGGGATTCAGAGGCGAGCAGCGCGTGTCAAAGTATCCGCCGACGCCGGCAGAAGCGGGATGGTAATGGCGGCAGCGCAAGTCCTGAAGATCCGCAGAAGACAGCGATTCCACGACCGAGACTGTGTCCAAGTCGGGAACCAGAAATCGGCCAACTAGCAAGGCGTCAATGTGGCGCGCAAGCAAAGCGTCGATCGCCGATCCGGAATCGTCAAAGACATGGATGCGCTCCTCCTGTACAAGCCAGCGGCTGGCTTCCGCCGCTAAGGTATCGCGGACGGCGCCCAACTGAATTACTGGCTGGTTGAGAATGTCGTCAAGGCTGCGCGCGCCGGTCGAATCGCGCGGAACCAGAATTAACTGTTCGGGAAAGCGCGCTTCGTCCGCGGTAAATGTATTGCGGCCGCCGAGATTCGGCAGGACGAGCAGCGTCAGAAACAGCTCGTCGGGATGCGTATGGGAAAAGTCGTCCCAGTTTTGACCGACGAAGCGCAGAGCTCCGCCGTAGATGAGAATGGAGACGAGAAGAAATGCAGCCAAAACCTTCTTCCGCATTTACCCGCGTCCCGTTTTTCTATACGACAATATGCTCATACTTTGGCAGTCTCTATTACAGAACAGACGCTTATGCCGGCGCATTCTCTTCAAGAAATCGCTGCAAACCATCCGCTCCCAAGCCGGGCGCGCGGAAAATATAAAATGACTTGTGCGCCGGCTGCACCCTGATCTCCATTTGCCTCCCGGCGGGGAACCACTCGCTAAGTAGCGGCAGCGCATCCATATCGTCCCGAGCGTAAAAGAACAGCAAGTCCCGCTCAGGATCGAGGCGAAACCGCCCGTCTCTCCGCAAGCCGCGGCTCAGCAATTGTGGCACGATTGCAACATCTCCGCCGCTGTCCCAATACATCAGGCCCGCCTCGATACCGATAGCGCGGATGTCCCACCAGTGAGGAGACGCCAGAATAAAGGCATTGCCGAAGGCGCCATCGCTCTCGGCGAACCCTTTCAGCAGCTTGCCAGCTTGCGCTTGCGGATGTGACGCGCGTCTGTAATTGTCGGTGAATTCGCCAAAGTACAAGCTTGTATTGTAGTGATTGGCCGCGAGAAGCACAGCTGCCGCAAACAGGGCGGCGAGCGCGTGCCCGAAACGCCCCGAGGTTGTCTTACACAGACGCAAGCAAAATACCGCAACGGGAAGCGCCGCAATCAGATAACTCGGCGGAATAGCGCCGCTCGCGCGGATAAAGCTGGGCACTTCAATCGGAAACGAGAGCGCAAGCGCCGTCGGCAATAGCGTGGCAATTAGGTAAACGGGCACGAAGACAATGGTTGGATCGCGAGTCTTTAAGATAAGCGCCAGCCAAGCGGCAATGCCGAGCGTCATGAAGCCGGCGGTCACCGGATCCATCGCCGGCTCGCTACTGAGGCCGCTGACCCAACTGCTGTCGCCGAAAAAGTGAAAGACAAGAGCGGTCTTTCTGATATTGTTGAGCAGGACAGGAACGCTCTCCATGACAAAAGACGCGCGTTCTGCGTCCGTGGTTGGCAGATCGCCAAATATGCGCGTATTGGTACGGCGCATATAATTTTCCGGTTCTTCCATCCAGTAGTGAAACAAGGGCAGAAAAACCATAAACGCGACAAAAGCCAGAACGGCCAGATTTAGCAGATAACTTAGCCGCGCGCGCATTGTTTTGCCCGCGAGCGCGCCCGCGATTAGCACGCCGCCGACAGCCGCGAGCGGCAGCATGCGAACGGCTTGATACCCGAGCAAACCGAAGCCAAGGGCTAATCCAGCTTTTACGTAATCGGGCCGCTGATTACCGCGCAGCGCGCGTACGAGGTAGACCGCAGTCAGCGCGGAGAACAAAGGCGCGAGGCTAATGCGCATACCTTGCCGGCCAATTGCCGCATGCCAGAAGCTCACGGCTACAAATCCGGCGGCCAGCAATCCCAGGAGCAGGCCGATCTCGCGGCGGCGTTTTCCCGCGACCTCGACGCCCAGCCAGAAGACAATTGGCAATGTGATCATGCTCTCAAGCGCCGACATCAGCTTGAGCGCAAAGTGATTGAATTCCATACCCGGCTGGCTCGCCAAAATGGAAAGGAGGTAAAAGTGAAGGGGTTCTCGGCCGCCGATGTTTTCGAAAAAGATGCGATAGTCGTCGAAGGAGTAGATCTTGTAGGCATCTTGGATCTTTTCGACCAGATCGCTGTACATCTGTGGCGGATAAGCGTCCAGCATGTTGAAGCGGAAGGCTGCGCCGAGCATCATAATCAGCGCGAAGGCAATGATCGCCGAGCGATGGTCGCGCCAGCGAAGTCGCCGCATGGCGTCTAGGCGGCCGCTCGCCCAATCGAAAACATTCCAGCGCAGCGGAGCGAAGACAAAGCCCCAGAGCGCGGCGCTCGCCAACCACAACAGAACAATGGGCGGCTCAATGCGATTGCCGGTTGTATTCATCCATACGACGAGGCTGCACAAGCCCGCAAACGCAACCATTAGTTTTCGCAGTGGACTGATGTCCGCAGCAATGGGAAGGCGTATGGGCTGACGCTCCAAAACATTCGACGCCGCGCCGTTGAGCGTACCGGCCTGTTTTCGCGCCCGCCAATAAACAATTTCAATTACTATCCAGGCGAGACTGCCGGCCGCGAAATAGCCCAATGCCGATAGCGCAAGCTCGGTAGCGCGTTCACGCGGCGCCGTCATTGACGCGGTTAAAGTGAACAAGGCGACGAGCCAGATTGCGACGCATATAGCTCGTGCCGCCCAGCGCAAGCGCGCGACTGGATTAAGCCTTCGCCAACGGCCGCGCAGTTGCGTCCAGTTTCCCAATGTTTCCGCGCCGAGCCAAATGAGAAAGCCCAACCACAGATATGGCGCGGCAACACTCAGCGAGTAACCGCCAGCGCGAGACACAGTATCGGTCCCGCGCGCGATGACGCTGCCACTTATGGC
Source organism: Chloroflexota bacterium (assembly GCA_026706445.1). GTDB lineage: Bacteria > Chloroflexota > Anaerolineae > Aggregatilineales > Phototrophicaceae > UBA6055. The sequence goes on along the minus strand of JAPOYT010000179.1, from coordinate 2,898 downwards.
GCAAACGACCGCTATGCCACAAAGCAGCAATTGCATGGCGCCGAGCTGTCGCAGCTTATTCGGCAAGGCGCTAAGCGATGCCAAGGCGCCGCCATTGGACGTCCGCGATTCGGCTAAGGCCAGCGATAGCGTTGAATACGACGCGCGATCACTGGTCCTGTTCCGGGCCGGATATCGCCTCGCCAGCATCCGCAGGCTGCGCCAGGTTGTGCGGGGCGCAATGAGCCAGCGGCTGATAAGTTCGCTCAGCAACAGATCGTCGATCGGCCGCGACATACTGGAATTCGCGCCCTCGCCGTGCTGGCTGGCGGCTTCCATGCCAGCTGCATCTACATCCGTCTCAGGGGCGGAAGGCGCAGGTGAAGATGCGCCGCCAACGACGAAGTCTCCGGCATCTTGCGGGTCAGGCTGGTCTTCGGACTGGTTGCTAGGCATTAGGTTTTCGCCCCTTTAGAGCGAGGTTCACCGTCGCTATTTCCGGCGGCTCACTGGCGCCATTCTTGCGGTCAAACGCGTTGAAAAGCGCAACGCCTAACTTAATTGGATTTAACCTTGCGCCGTTCGTGTCGAAGTCATGCCTATCGGCAACTGATTGCATTGATTTGGACAGGATTCCGGATTCGAGGAGTGGTTTGCCAAATCCATATACCAGGTTATGGCTAAATGGGAAACAGTGGCGCGTCATGGCTCGCTCCTCTTCAACCTCGAATCCGGCTTCTTCCACCGAGGCGCGCAATTCTCCAGGTGTATAAAGCCGGACATGGTTCGCCCAAATGCCGGCGAGCGGACCGCGCTGAATGTGCCGATTGAGCAGCCTTTCCAGGGTCTTGTTGATAGGATCCCACCAAAAGGGGTAATTTGCGTTGGGTACAGTAACCACCAGTACGCCGCCCGGCTTCAGTACGCGATAGGCTTCCTTGAGTCCGCGGATATCATCGTCGATATGTTCGATAATCTCCGAGAGTATGACGGCGTCAAAACAATCGCGCGGATAGGGCATTGAATAGATGCTGGCATGATGAATGTGTACCTTGGCCAGATGGCCCAAGACCTGACGGGCGGTCTTGACCACGCGCCAATCCAGGTCGGCGCCAACCAGCTCGCAATTGCTAACATATTGAAACATGTTGAGATAAAAGCCGCGCCCGCAAGGAAGATCAAGGATGCGCATCTCCCCGTGGGGATTTACGAAGTCGAAGATGGTCTTGACCCGCCGTTTGAAAGCCATGTCTGCTTCGTTGCGGGTCATGTATTCGATTGAGTCCGGATCGACCATTGCTGCTCCCGGTTGGCTCGGCTGCGATTCGCGCCGCTTCCCGCGGTCGTCACTTCTTGGCGTGTTCGTGGAGAATCGACTCGTAACGGTTTACAGTTTCTTCAAACGAGAAGATGCTGCGGATGTATTCACGCGGCTTCGTGTACCGTTCGGGATCGTCCAAGACTGCCAGCGTTGTTTCTCCGATCGAGCGAGAGTCGCCCGGTCTGGCCAGCTTGCCCATGCCGGTGACGGTCACGGCCACGCGTCCTCCAGCGATATCTGTCATCACAACAGGGGTGCCGCATAGCATGGCTTCGCCTTGCACCAGCGGGAAACAGTCGCTGTCGCTTGGCATGACGATCACATCGCAGGCGGCGTAAAAGTTCGCCAGTTCTTGCTTGTCTCGGATGAGACCGAGGAAGAGGAGCTGCGACTTGTAATTTGCGACAAGATCCTGATGGCGCTGCCACGTTCCCTCATAGCTGATTTCGTAGTCACCAGCGAAAACGATCCGAGCGCTCGGGTAGCGTTCATTGATCACGTCCAACGATCGTATCAAAAGGTCTGGTCGCTTCTCTTGCACAAATCGGCCAACGTACCCAATGAGAGGACCGCCGTCGATTTGAAGTTGTTCGCGCAGCTTTTGGGCGCCGGCCGGGTCGGGTTCTGGAATCACCATCGGTGGATAGATGATGCTGACTTTGTCGCGAAAGGGCAGCAAATAGTACGAGTTGTCGGCATAGTCGTCGCTTAAGCCAATGATGCAGGGCGCTCGTTTTGCCATGTATTTGTAGAAGGCGAACATGATTCTCGTGATGATGTCGTTGATGGGACTCTTGGGCAAGATCAGATCACCGTGATGCGTTGGAATTACCTGAACGCCGGCGATGCCCGCCAGAAAAGCAACCAGCGCCGTTTCCAGCAGTGGAATGTGAATGTTTACAATATCGTGCTCACGAAGCAGTTTGTTGATTGCCCAAGGATAGCTTGGCATGATCCGACCCCGGCTGAGCGCGATAGGCGCCCACAGCCGCACAACGCGGACGCCATTGAGTGTGGATTCGCCGGGTGGAAGTTCTCGATCATGAGCGGAAGCGACCACGGTAACTGCGTGTCCGCGGCTCACAAGCGCCTCCGCCAGCATCCGAACGTAGTGGGTCAAGCCCGTGGAATGCGGATGGTAGTAGAGAAGAACGATGAGGATTCTGAGTTTCCGATTAGGCTCGGCGACGGTTACTGTCATTGCCCGCTAGATAACTCCAAGATTTGTTGCCAACTCAGACGTCGATCTGGTGCTTGCAGTCTCATTCTGCTTCCAAATGCTGAACATTGCCAGCTTCACGACAACGGTTTTCGGCCGCTCACCGTAATCGCGAATGGCAGCAAAGATATACTGTTTGGGAATAGCAAACCACCGAAATTCGATAAAAGTAGATTAGTGACGCCGACGTATATCATAATTGTGGGGTAGCGGAATTTACGGAACAGGACCAATGCAGCTGCGAATACATCCAGTGGACGAAGTCACGATCGGCTTGCCAGAAACTTGACAGCGGCGCTGCGCCACTCTACAATTATCGCAGTTTGCGGGTATAGCTCAGTTGGTAGAGCGCCTGCTTCCCAAGCAGAAGGTCACGGGT
>JAPOYT010000207.1 GCA_026706445.1 Chloroflexota bacterium | reverse complement strand
AAGACCATTTTACGCATTTATGAAAATGCCAATATCAAAATGTCAACAGAACCTAGATAGACGACTTGACGCCATTTCTTTGTTTAAGCGTCTTATTGCCCATTGAGCGCTGGCAAAACATCGCATATCCTCGTCTAAGCTAACAGAAACGTCAAACGCTCATGAGCTTGAAGAAACGTGAATCCGGCGCAAAGGGACCCGACTGGATCGCCGTCTACATCACACATAATCTGCAGGAGGCGCACATCATCGTCGGCAAACTGCGCGCCTTTGACATTCCCGCAATGATCCACCAGGAGGCGGGCGCGGCGGCAATCGGCATCACGCTTGGCAATCTCGGCGAGATCAAAGTCCTCGTTTCGCCAAAAGACTACGAGCGCGCCGCTGATCTCCTCTTGCCCGCGGCAAACGAGAAGATTGAAGCCAGCAATGATAAGATCCAGTTGATCTGGCAGGACGATGGCGATAGCGGCGAGCAAGCAGTCGATGATGACCGCGAATGATACTTTAACTGCGGTCCCGGGCGTCAAAGTCGGGCATTACACCGACCTCGACGCCATCACCGGCTGCACAGTCGTCAGCTGTCCGCCACACACCGTGGGCGCTGTTGATGTACGCGGTGGAGCGCCCGGCACGCGCGAAACAGATCTCTTGCAGGCGCACAACTTGGTCGAGGAAGTTACAGCGATTGTTCTCTCCGGTGGGAGTGCCTTCGGCTTGGCCTCAGCCGACGGAGTTGTAAGCTGGCATGTTGAAAAAGGACTGGGTTATCAATCAAGGAGCGGCGCAGTCGTACCGATTGTGCCCGCGGCCATCCTTTTCGACTTGACAATCGGCGAGGCTGGAGTCCGCCCAGGCCCCGAGGCCGGCTATGCCGCCTGCGAGGCCGCTACTTCCGAACCCGTCGCGATGGGCAGCGTCGGCGCTGGCACGGGCGCGCGGGTCGCAGCAATTCTAGGAAATGCGAGGGCGAGCAAAGGCGGCATCGGCTCGGCGGCAGTCGCATTGCCCAATGGCTTGGTCGTCGCGGCTCTGATGGCTGTGAACGCGGTTGGCAACGTGATTGACGAGAACGGTCAAGTGATCGCCGGGCTGCGCGCGATCGATGAGCCTGGTTTTGTCTCGGTACTGGACGCGATGGTTGACCTTATGAACGAATCATCGACGGTTGCCACCGGCGAAAACACGGTCATCGGCGTGGTCGCATCCAATGGCGCGCTCGACAAAGCCCAAGCAACGAAGGTGGCGCAGATGGCGCAGGACGGCGTCGCGCGGGCGGTGAACCCTGCGCATACAATGTTTGACGGCGACACCATTTTCGCCTTGGCAACCGGCGAGGTTGCGGCAGATCCAACGATAGTCGGCGCATACTCGGCGGAGATGGTGGCGCTTGCGATCCGCCGCGCTGTGCGCTCAGCGACATCCCTGGGTGGCGTTCGCGCAGCGTCCGAGTCATAGTGTCAAGTCGCCAGTCAGACTCCGCTGAAAGTCCACTTTCCCATGGTCCGATTAAGGACTTTCGCGCCGAGTTCCGACCCGACGATATTCGCCAGCCCGTAATATGGCGCCGGTTCATGGCAGGCTTTTCATTAGCTCGCCAGGCCGCGATGTTCAAAATGCTCGCCAAATGACTTAACATAGATTTAGCAGACTTCGAGTATGCTGAATGCGCTCAAGGTCGCATAATGGATGGCGATGGTTGCGAAAAAGATACTGCTGGTTGAAGACGAAGAAAAACTGATCGCCAACCTGGCGGATAAGCTGCGAGCGGAAGGATACGAAGTATTCACCGCGCTTGATGGCGATACCGGCTGGGAAATGGCGCGCAGTGACGCCTACGATTTGATCGTGCTGGACATCATGCTTCCCGTTTTGGACGGGCTCAGTCTTTGTCGCATGATTCGTAACGACAGCGCCTCGGCAAATGCGCCCATTATCATGCTCACCGCAAGGGGCACAGAAGTCGACAAGATCGTCGGATTGGAGAGCGGCGCCGATGATTATATCGTCAAGCCCTTCGGCTTGGGCGAGTTTCTGGCGCGAGTCCGGGTGCAGATGCGGCGCCCCTTAGCGGACCGCGGCTTGAATCAAGATGAATTGAGCGCTGGCGATTTGCGTCTTGACTTCACTGGCCGCCGCGCCTACCGAGACGATTTCGAGGTCAAACTTAGCAATAAGGAGTTTGATCTGTTGACCTTGTTTATGCGCAATCAGAATGCTGTATTGTCGCGCGATTTTATTCTGACCAACGTTTGGGGGCATGATTACTTGCCCATAGACAAACGAACGGTTGATGTACACATCCGCTGGCTGCGCGAGAAAATCGAGGACAACCCGTCCAGCCCCGTGCGCATCAGCACCGTTCGCGGCGTCGGATACCGCTTCGAGGGCTGAGCATGGAACTGATTCTTTTCGTTGCGCTTGCGCTCACAGCGGGTTTGGCAATTTGCGCCTACCGTCAGCGCCGCGATTTGCAAGAGTACCGCTTGGCTATCAAGAGTCGTGATGAAGCGATCGGCGAATTGAAGGCGCAGGTGGATACGCTTGAGCGCGAAAAGGTGGAGAGCCAATTGCTCGCCTCGACCGCCTCTGATGTCGCCTTCGACATAATTCTCTTGCTTGATGAAAACCTGAATGTCGTTATGGCCAATCGCGCGGCGGAGCGGCTTGCCGGACGCAGCAACCCAATCGGCAAGCGCCTGACCGATCTTGTCGACTCTTCTGAGTTGTACAATCTGGTTCAAGTCGCCTTGCGCGAAGAAGAGAGCATCGAAGAACAGTTTGCCATCGGCGCTACCAATTATCGCGCTCGCTCGCTGGTGATTGCGCCGGGGCAAGGGGACCGCTACATCGGCATTGGCCTGCAAGACATCACCGAATTAGTCAACCTGAATCGCGCCCGGCGCGACCTGGTCGCCAATATCTCGCACGAACTGCGAACGCCGATCACGCGAATTCGCCTGATCATCGAGGGTTTATTCCTGGACGCCGATAAGCCGAAACGCAAGGCGAGCATCCAGTCGCTTAAGGAGATTGCGATGGAAACGGATGCGCTGCTCTGGCTGGCGCAAGAGCTCCTCGATCTTTCGATGATCGAATCGGGCGAAGCGATTTTGCGGCTGGTAAAAACGCCGCTGAAACAGGTCGTGGATGACGCGATCGAACGACTTGAGTCGCAAGCCACAATGAAAGACCTCAACATAGTGAGCCACGTGCCGCAGAAGCTCGACGTCCTTTGCGATGCAGACCAACTAAAACGAGTGCTGGGCAATCTGATTCACAACGCGATCAAGTGGTCGCCCCAGGGCGAGGCGATTACGATCAGCGCTTCCGAGCAAGAAGATGAGATCACCGTCTCGATTTTCGACAATGGACCGGGCGTGCCGGAAGATCTGCGCCATCGCGTCTTTGAGCGCTTTTACCAAGCCGATGTATCGCGCTCGGGTGATGAAGGAACGGGATTAGGACTGGCCATCTGCAAGCATATCATTGAAGCGCATGGCGGGCGAATCTGGGCGGAAGGCAACAGCCAGAGCAATGGCGGTCACTTCCTCTTTACCGTGCTCAAGGCGGATGCCAGCTTCGGGGAAGACGCGCTGGTGGCGGAGAACAGCGGTGCGCAGGCAATTGTCACCGAATCGGCTGCGCCACTGTAGATTGAATTCTCCTAGATTGTTGCTATACTCAAGCTGAAGATAATCTCAACCAACCTTCGGGGCAGGGTGGAAGTCCCTACCGGCGGTGATGTGTGCTGCGGCACGCCAAGCCCGTGACCCTGGTCATCGCCACGATTTTGGCGGTGCGTCACAGCGCTATGCTGTGCAGGTGGATTCCGGTGCGATTCCGGAGCCGACGGTGATAGTCCGGATGGGAGAAGGGTAAGCAGGCTGCGAGTGTCGGCCTGTCTGGTTTGGTATGCGAGCGCCTTTTCGGTCGCCGTCATTGCGATGCATGTTCGCGTATCGTCCTTCCACCAGTCAATCCCCCGCGGAAGGGCGAAATGCGGAAGACAGCCAAGCGTAACCCAGGGCGTCAAGAACCAACTGCCGGGACCCAACTGGGAACCAACCTGCGGCGCGCGTCGCCATTCCTGACCGTTTTCGTTTTGCTGCTCCTCTGGCAGTGGGTTAGCGCGCGAGAGATCATTTCGCATATCCTCGTGCCGCCACCGGCCGAAGTCTATCGGGCTTTCATCAAAGCTATGGCCGCAGGCACATTGCCCAAGCACGCGCTGGTCACGCTGGAAGAAATGCTATATGGCCTGTTGATCGGCCTGGGGATTGGTCTCGTCATCGGTTACGCAATTGCCAAGGCGCCGCTGCTGGAGAATATTCTTTCGCCGGTGATTGTCGGCTTTCAGTCGACTCCCATCGTGGCCTACGCGCCACTACTGGTGATTTGGTTCGGCTCGGGGCTTGCCAGTAAGGTTGTGACCACGGCGGTAATCGTTTTTTTCCCGATGTTGGTGAATACGATCGTTGGCATCCGCAGCGTATCGCCGAAACTGCGTGATTTGTTGCGCTCGCTAAAGGCGGGACGCTGGCAGACCTTTCGCCATCTGGAGATTCCGAGCGCGCTGCCCGTGGTTCTGGCCGGTCTGAAGACGAGCGCCACCCTGGCTGTGATAGGCGCTGTCGTCGGCGAATTCGTCAGCCAGGGCAGTGGCTTGGGTTTCCTCGTTACGTCGGCGCGCAATCTGTATGATACGCCGCTTGTTTTCGTGGCTGTGCTTACAATGACGGCGATATCGCTGACACTTTACGGGCTCGTCGCCTATGTGGAGTGGCGTTTTCTGTTTTGGCAGCGTCGCTCAAACCGGTGAACTGCTACTATGAGGAGAGTTGCTCATCATGTTGAATCCCTTTCGTTGGCTAATACTTGTCACATTGACATTCGCCTTGCCGACCGTCGCGCAGAATGAGACGGTGGATGAACGCATTTTGCTCACATTCATCCCGAATGTGCAGTTCGCTCCCTTTTATGTCGGCATTGAAGAGGGATACTTTGCCGACGTCGGCTTCACGGTGACGCTGGAGCATTTGCAGGAGCCCGAAGTCCTGGATCTGGTCGCCGTCGGCCAAGCCAACTATGGCGTTGTCAGCGGCGAACAAGTGATCCTGGCGCGCGCGCGCGGCCGCGATGTGGTCTATGTCTTCGAATGGTTCCAGCAATATCCCGTCGGATTGGTCTTCGGCGGCGAAACAGACTTGAGCGAATTGAAAGATTTGCAGGGCATGACCGTGGGCATCCCGGGACGCTTTGGCGCGAGCTATAGCGGACTAACGACGCTGCTGGGCAGCGCCGGCCTTGCCGAATCCGACATCGACCTCCGCGAAATCGGCTTTAATGCGCCCGAGGTCTTTTGCCTGGGCGTCGTCGACGCCGCCATCGTGTATGTCAACAATGAACCGCTGCAGATACAGAACCTGGCGTCCGCCGGCGATTGCGGCGATGTCGACAATGTGGATGTGATTTCAGTCGCATCGCGAGTTGATTTGGTTTCCAACGGCTTGATCGTCAGTCGGGCGCGCCTGGACGAAGATCCTGATGCTGTTGAGCGAATCGTAAACGGACTGACCAAAGCGCTGCAAGCTGTAATCGACAATCCAGCCGCGGCTTATCTCGCCAGCCTCGAATATGTCGATGGCTTGCCGGCTGATCCGTCGCTGATGCGCGAGCTGCAGCGTTCCGCTAGCCAGCAAGAGGAATTCTTGGCGTCAAAGCCCGATCGAGAGGCGATCGCCCGGTCTCGCCTACAACTTGCGGCCGACCTGGCCGAAGGTTTCGACCAGGCCTCCTTGACTCAGTTCCATGTCCTGCTGAATACCATCGACTTGTGGGATGCCGAACGCCTGGGCTACAGCGAACTGGAGTCATGGCAGGCGATGAGCGACACGCTGCTGACGATGGGCTTCCTTGGGGAAGATGCCGGCGATCTGGGAGCCGCCTTCACTAACCGCTTTATCACAGGAAATGAAGCGTGAGGCTGAGCCTGCGTGAATTATCCATCTCGTTCCCGAATCCCGTCGGCGATATGCTGCCGGCATTGGGACCGATCTCATTTGATGTGGCAGAGGAAGAATTCGTCTGTGTAGTTGGTCCCACAGGCTGTGGCAAAAGCAGCTTGATCCGCGCGCTGGCCGGGTTGCTGCGCCCGACCGCCGGTTCCGCTCGATACGGAGATGAAACAATCGACAATCCAATGGACCGTTTCGCAATCATGTTTCAGGATGCGAGCTTGATGCCTTGGCGAACCGTGCTCGACAATATCGCCTTGCCTTTGGAAATTGCCGGTCTTCCGCGTGACCTTCGCTATGACAGAGTCCGAGCGTTGCTTTCGCAGCTTCACCTGGAGCAATTCGAAAGGGCTTATCCAGCTGAACTATCCGGTGGCATGGCGCAGCGAGTGGCGCTCGGCCGCGTAATCGTCCAACAGCCGCGAGTGCTGCTGCTGGATGAACCCTTTGGCGCGCTCGACGCCTTAACGCGGGAAAAGCTCAGTCTGGAGCTGCTGCGCCTGCGCCAGCGCTACATGCAAACCATTGTCATGGTGACTCACGATATCAGCGAGGCGGTCTTTCTGGCTGATCGCGTAATCGTCTTGTCGCGGCGACCGGGCCGTCTTGTTGCGGATATAGCCGTCGATTTGACGCGGCCGCGCGCGCCAGATTTGATTTATGAGAAGCCCTTCCTGCAGTTGACGAGGCGTGTTCGCGCAGAAATCGAAGATCTAGGGACTTGAGTTCTCGAGTCGCCCGTGGCCGTCGATTACTTGCCATGTTGTCATATCGTTGCAATACTGACAAACTTCCGGCGGCTCGACTTCAGCAGCGGCGAATATGAGCTGCCCACAATTGAGGCAGCGCAATCGCTGCATGACCGTTTCGCAGCCCGACTTGGATGCTGCGCCGCGATTCTGTCTATCTTGGCAATTGTTCATCCGCGCATGATAATTCATCGAGAACAGAACCGCCCTTGTATTCGCAAGCGATATAGCCAAAGCGATGAGCTAAAAATCGAAATACAAATACGCCGCCGCTTGGTCTATAGTATTGACCGATACTACTCGAAGCTGCGCTCTCGCGCTTAAGGTCGATATATGAGTTTTCACGCCAATGCGATACGCCCGCATTTTCCCTCATTGAGTGTGCCCGCCGCCGACGGCTCACTGCCCGTATTCCTGGACAACCCAGCCGGTACGCAAGTTCCGCTCAATGTGATGCAAGCGGTGACGCAGTATTACATGACGATGAACGCCAATTCAGGCGGCGCCTTTGCCACCAGCCGCCGCAGCGACGACATGGCCGGGCGAACGCGTGAAGCTATGGCGGACTTTCTTAACGCTTCAAGCCCGTCTGAAATCGTCATCGGTCCCAATATGACAAGCCTCAACTTCAGCCTAAGCCGGTCAATTGCGCGGACGCTTTCGCCTGGCGACGAGATCGTCCTCACGCGGATGGACCACGATGCCAACATCGCGCCTTGGGCGCTCATTGCGCGTGAAAACGACCTGCAAGTGAAGTGGGTCGATATCAATACTGCCGACTGCACGCTGGATATGGACTCGCTGGAGGAGGCGCTTAGCGAACGCACCAAAGTTGTGGCCACGGTGCAGGCCTCAAATGCCATTGGCACCGTTAATCCAGTCAAGCAAATAGCCGGCATGGCGCGCGCCGTCGGCGCCTGGCACGTGGTCGACGCTGTGCAAAGCGCGCCACACCTGCCGATCGATGTTCAGAAGATAGGCTGCGATTTTCTGCTCTGTTCGTCGTACAAATTCTACGGACCCCACCTCGGCATCATGTGGGGGCGCCAGGAACTGCTCGATACCCTGCCCGCCTACAAGGTGCGCCCGGCGAAAGACGCGGCGCCCAACCGCTGGGAAAACGGCACGCCCAGCTACGAAACTTGGAACGGTTTGCTAGCCTGCCTCGAATACTGGGAAAGCATCGGCGCTGATTTTGGCGATGCCAATTTGCCGCATGACCATGGCGCCGGACGCCGCTTGAATATGAAGCGCGGCATGGTGGCCGTGCGGGAATATGAGCGTCAACTAGTCTCCGCGCTGATTGACGGGCTCTGCGCGATACCGGGCGTTTCTATCGCCGGCATCACCGACAGCGCTCGCTTCGATCAGCGCGTCCCTACCGTGGCGATGGTCAAACAAGGGCATAGCCCAGACGAAATCGCGCGCTACCTGGCGGAAAATCACATCTACGTTTGGAGCGGCAATTATTACGCTGTAGAGATCATGCAGCGTCTGAATCGTCCGGCTGGCACGGTTCGCATTGGCATCGGCCAATACAATACTATTGACGAAATCAACAAATTGCTGAACTTGCTGGACCTGCTCTAAGGCCGGGAAAGGCTTTGCTTTGGCGAGCCGCATTCTTCTAATTGGCACGGCGCGCTGGGCGGCTACCCTGCGGCGCAAATACGAGGTGGCGCGAGCCCGCAGCGGCCTTCAAGCAAGATTGTACACCGGGCAGCGCTTCAGCCTCATCATCGTGGACGCCGCTTCTATGTATGTTTCGGGCGAACGCATCTGCCGCAACATACGGGCGCGCTTCCCCGATTCGACGCTCTTGCTAATCTCCGCTTCGGCAAATGCAGCCAGCGCAGCCAGCGCCGACATCACCTTGCGCGCCTCCTTGACCGCACGCGCCTTGACAACCGCAGTGTCGCGTTTGCTCACCGCCGATCCGAACGATGTCATCCGCTGCGGACCCTTCACGTTAAATCGAAGGGCGCGGTTTCTGCAAGCTCATGGCAGACAGGCGCCGCTCAGTCCCAAGCTGGCAGGCTTAATCGAGCTTTTTATGTCTCGACCCAATGAGACCTTGACGCGCGCCGATATTATGCGCCATGTGTGGAAAACCGCTTACCTCGACGACACGCGCACCTTGAATGTTCACATCCGGCATGCGCGCAAGCTGTTGGAGGCCGACCCGCAGAAGCCGGCTTATCTGAGGACGGTACGTGGGATTGGCTATCGCTTCGAGGTCGCGCTGGAAAAAATATAGAGCCCGCCCAAAGGGGCTGGACTCCATTCAGCCTGAACTCAAATTACGAAGCTTTACTTCTCTAATTGAGCCAATTGCCTCATCAGCCGGCTTTTACGCCGCGCTGCATTTCGCTTGTGAACGACGCCGCGGCTCGCCAGCTTGTCGAGATCACGCACGGCGATTTTGGTCGCGGCGCGCGCCTCATCCAGGTTGCCGCTATCGATTGCTGTACGCGCTTTCTTAACCAGAGTGCGCGCGCGATTGCGGTAGGTGCGGTTATGAAGGCGCCGTTTCTCGTTCTGGCGGATGCGCTTTATCGCTGATTTATGATTTGCCATGTTCCGGGTTGCGAGGAAGCTTGGCTTCCTGTCGCTCCTTTCCGAGTGTCGGTCGAGCGTCTGCCGCCCACCATTTATCGACTTCAGCTCGGCATTATATCACGTGCTTGCGGCGCTGTCTATAGCATATCAAGGCGTAGCAACGGTCGAAAAGAACAGGTCAGTTTAGGATCAGTCGGCGATTTTTGGATCGAAAGCGTCGCGCAGTCCATCGCCGATCACATAGAGGCAGAAGACAGTTACTGTGATGAGCAAACCAGGCAGCATCATCAGGTGGGGACCGCGGCGCATATAATCCAGGGCGCTGGTGAGCATGTTGCCCCAGGTCGGCGTCGGCGCTTTGATGCCAAAACCGATGAAGCTTAATGCCGATTCGATCAAAATCAGCCCGCCGATCGACTGCGACAGAATGATGATTAGCAGCGAGAACATATTGGGAACTATGTGGAGGAACATAATCCGCAGGTTTGAAGCGCCTGTCGCCCGCGCGGCCAGGACGAAATCCCGCTCTTTAATCGAAATCGTCTCGGCGCGCACGAGGCGGGCAACGCCAGCCCAGCCAAGAATGCCGAGCAGGAAAACCATGCTGAATGGAGTGAGCGAAAACAGCGAACTGACGATGATGAGCAGCAGGAGCCCCGGTATCGCGGTCCAAGTGGCGGTGAACCAGATGACGATATCGTCCACGACGCCGCCATAAAAGCCAGCGATCGAGCCGACCGCCACGCCAATCCCCATGCCAAGAAAGGCGGAGGCGATGGCGATGCCCAGCGATATCTGCCCGGCGAAAAGAAGCCGCGCAAAATGATCGCGCCCCAGCTCGTCTGTGCCGAGAAGATGCTCCTCCGTCCCCAGTGGCGCATAATTGTTGCGCACATCTTGCTCGATCGGGTCAAGGTCCAGCGCTTCGCTGATGAGCGGCGCCATCAGCCCGATCAAGGCGAATATCAACAGAACCGACAGGGCGACCATCGTCTGGCGATCATGCCGAATGCTGAGGAGCGCCCGCCGCCACAGCGTCTGCGCTGGCTGGTAAGCTTCGCCGCGCTTGCCAATGGGCTGAGCAACATTCTTATTGCGCGTCTCGTTTTCCATGTGGCTGCTTTCGTTTACGAAAAGCGGACGCGCGGGTCCAACAGGGCAAGCAAGATGTCGGAGAGTATCCAGCTCATCAAGCCAAGAAAAGACCCGATCAGAACCGAAGCCATGATCATAGGATGGTCGCGGCTGACCAAGGCGTCAAAGGTCAGCAAACCCACGCCGGGCCAGGTGAAGACACGCTCAATAATGACAGAGCCGCCGATCAAGCCCAAGAATGTTGGCGCGAGGAAGACGGCGAAGGGGATGATGGCGTTGCGCAGGGCGTGGCGAAACCACACTTGGCGATTCGTCAAGCCCTTGGACCGGGCCGTCTGGATGAAGTCGCTGCTGAGCGTCTCCAGCATGGATGCGCGCACCAAGCGCGACCAAACGGCGATCAACCCAAAGGAGCTGACCAAGGTTGGCAGCAACATAAAGTGCAAGCGCTCGAAGATTGGCGGGCAGCCGCCACGGATTGGCGGGCAACGTCCGCCCATCGGCAGAAGGGGGCGACCCTGGCCAATGCCGTAATCTTGCAGGAAGCGGGGCAGGATTATCCCGAATGTGACGATCGCCAGCAAGCCCAGCCAGAATGCCGGTACCGAATCTCCAATGACAGCGAAGACGCGCGTGAAGCGATCAAAGGCGCGTCCGCGATACACGGCCGCCAGCACGCCAATCAAGATGCCGTTCGTCAAACCAAAGAGCAGCACCGCCAGGTTCAGTTCGATGGTGGCGCCCAGCCGTTCGCCGATGAGATGCAGCGGATTCGAGCCGCGGAACTTGAATGATGCGCCAAAGTCGCCACGCAGGATGCCGTAATTATCGCCCCAAGCATCGCGCTCGTCTATGCGGCCATCGTAATTGCTGTCGACGCGCATCCAGTCGTCGCCGATAAGCCAGCGCAGATACTGCAGGTAGAATGGGTCGTTAACGCCCAGCGATCGCGCCAGGCGCTCGCGTTCGTCTTGGCGAATCGTCGGGTCGAAAGCCAATATCGTCACCGGATTGCCCGGCGCCAAGAGTATGATGGCATAGACGATGATAGTGATTCCGAAGAGGGTCGGGATCGCTTGCAGCAAGCGGCGGATGATGTATTTGTTCATGCCTGTGGCATCGCCCGCTTCGATGAAATAAGCGGCTGCCGGAGAGCAAAAAGTCTCCGACAGCATCGCTTTCGTTTGGCTTTAGGGAGTGGTCACAGCCGGCGATACCCAGGCGTCTTGCGAGTAAGTGCGCGAGAAGGGCGTGGGGTTCCAATTCCGGGTTCCGGGCAAGACCGCCGTCATCGACTCCGAGACGTACATGTAGAAGTAGGGCATGTCGTTGAAGAGGATTTCCTGCACTCGCTCGTATAGCGCCGCGCGCGTTTCGGTGTCGCAGCCCGGCACGACTCGCGCTTGGTCATTCAACTCGATCAACTCGGCGCTGTAATACGAACCGAAGTTGAAGCCCGACCCCGGCACATCCACTTCCGGATAATAGAATGCCGATATATCCGGATCGACCGGCAAACCAAGACTCCAGCCCAACATATTCATGTCGAATGTTTGACCGACGAGCTCGGGCAAGAAGGCGCTGCCCCAGTCGATTGCTTCAAAGATAGCGTCGAAGCCGACCTTGTTCATTTCCGCCTGGAAGAATAGCCCCATCTGCTCGCCGATATCGGAACCGGCTGGCACGTGCAAGTCGAGCGTCAATGGGCTGCCGTTGTAATCGGCGCTCACCTCGCGCGCGAACAAACAGTCGTCGCAGATCCTCGCTGTATCCGGATCATCGTCGTGGTCTATCCAGCCAGCTTGCGTCAGCTTCTCCATCGCCAGATGCGGGTTGTACTCGTATTGAAGCTCGGGGTTGTAAACCCAGGACGTCGGGATCGTGTGGGTCGCCACCTTGAAGCCATTGCCATCGCGGATGCCTTCGATCAGCGCGTCCATGTCCACCGCGTGGGAAATGGCCTGACGCACCAGCACATCGCCCAAGACCGGATGCGGCTCTTGTGGCACGAGATTGCCCTCTTCATCGAAGCCAGGCTGCGGATTTTCGGGATTGGCGTGGTTCATGCCGAAGAATGTGAAGCCGTTGCCGGTGAACTCGTAGCGCGGATAATCCAGCAAATCCGGATCGGTGCGGAACTCTTCCTGCCGTGTCGCCGGTACACCCAGAATGCTGAATTCGCCGCCGATGAAGCGTTCCGTTGCCACATTCTCATCGGCCACTTGCAATGTCACCGATTCTGCCGGACTGATGAAACCCAGAAGCGAATCGGGATAAGCCTGATCCGCCAGCAGGCTGATGCGCTCTCCCGCGGAGAATTCCACATCCTTAAAGGGACCGAAGGATACCGTGGGAATGCGCCGCGGTTCGTCCATCATGGCCGCGTAGTCGTCGCCGTACAGTTCGGAGAAAACGTGAGCTGGCACCGGCGTCACATCATTCACATCGCTGAAAGAGATGCAGTCCGCTTCGTTAAAGGTCACGACTACTGTATAGTCATCGGGCGCTTCAATGCTAACGATCTTGCCGCCGGCCGGCGTGCCGTCAGCCATCGTCTCGAATATCCCCGCGCGCGGACTGTCAATCTGGCCGCTGCGTGTGGCTTCCACCGACCACATGTAGTCGGCTGAGGTGATCGGCGTGCCGTCGTTCCAGGCGATGTCTTCCCGCAGATACACCGTCAGAACGGTTCCGCTCTCATCATATTCCCAGCCGGATGCCATCGCGCCCGCCACATTGGGTTCTTCCAGGCCGGTAAATGGGCTGACCCCGATGATCGCCGGATACAGCAGACCGTAAACGGCGCTGGATGCGGTGTCGCTGCCGATGAGCGGATTGAAAGTGGCTGGATCCCCCGCTGTGCTGCCGTCGATGATCATGCCGCCCAAGCCGGGACCTGGCGCTACATCCGCGTCCTGCGCGCTCAAGGGCAGGACAATACCAAGGGACAACAGCAACATAAGCGCTATAAATTTCTTCATCTGACGCACCATCCTTTCATTTGCGACATTCTATTTCATTGTACATAGCCATTCATTCAATTCAGTCTAACACAATACGCTAGTCTTACCTAAAGCACCGTATGAACTCAGAACATCCGCATCAGCTATCGGAAAATGCTTGCCGTGGCTCGCATCTTCACTTGGAGACCTGAAAGAGCGTCGCCCAGGCGCCAATCCTCCGCCTGCTAGCCCTACAATATCGGCAGGCGATTTGCGATAATGCGCAGGAGTTGTCATTTGTGACGGAATTCTCAAAGCGGAACGGGAAGGCGAACATGATCAATTGGCGGTCGCAAATGCGGACAGGCACTCGAATCCTGTGCGGCGCAAGCTTTATCCTCGCAGTCTTCGCATTGGCTGGTTGCGGAACAATGGTTTCACCGGTCATGCAGGCGGCGCCGGCGACTTCAGAGGCGGTCATCGGTTCAGAAGATGAGGCGACGGGCACAACAGCGCCGACGCAGACCCCCTTGCCCCCTACGCAAACGCCAAAGCCGCTGCCAACCGAGACGCCCAGGCCCGAACTAAGTCCAACACTCACCGTCGAACCGACGGAGGCGCCGGTCCTGTCGCCGATTGATCGTCTGGTAGCGGTGCGCGACCCCATGAACGGCGCCATGCTCTTCGGCACATTTCAAGATGCCGCAAATTATTCCTGCTCCAACTGCCATCTTTCGGACAGCGAAAAGGAAAACCTCGGACCAGGTCTCCTGAATATCAAGGATCGCGCCCTGACCCGCGTCGACGGCATGACCGCCGCCGAGTACATTTACCAGTCCATCGTCGATTCCAAAGCCTACACGGTCGAGGGTTTCGATCCCGAGCTCATGCCGCAGAATTGGGCGGAGATTTACAGTGAACTGGAGATATTTGATATCGTCGCCTATTTGATGACGCTGGAAGGACGTTCGGATATTGACGATCCCGACCCGGCGCCAGCCGTGGTTGATTCGGACTGACCGGCGCGCTTGAAGCTCATCAGAATCAGTCTGCCGCCAATTGCGCCGTCTACTTAATGCGTAGATCGTTGACCGCAGCCTGCAATTCACCTTCTGCTGCAGCCAGCGACGCGCGCGCGAGCGCCAGCCAGCGCCGATCTTCCGCTAGGCATTCGTCCTGAAATTGCAGAACCTTCGCCGTAGCGCTTGGCGCGGCGCCGCCGGGCAGCGAACGGCTTTCGATGAATGCCCGCGGATCCAGCGCATGTCTGAAAGCCTCGTCGCTTAGCGTGATCTCAATGCCGACTTGGTCCGACGCAACCCGCCGCAGCATATCGGCCGTGAGCTCATTCGGTTGCAGGTTTGCCTTTTGCGCATAACTCACAAGCGCCGAAACAACACTGTGCGCCTGCCGGAAAGGCAGATCGCATTCCCGTACCAGCGTATCCGCCAATTCGGTCACGGTCGTGAATCCCGTAATCGCCCGCGCGCGCAAATGCTCAACCTGGACTTCAAGCGTTTCGATCACAGCGGCATAAAGCTGCAGGATCTCTCTTGCGGTCTCCAGCGACCCCAAAAGCGGTGGAATTATCTCGTCTTCAATGTCTTGTGTGTCGCCAAAGGGAATGTTATGGCACTGAATGATGACGCCCTGCGCCTGCGCCAGCATGCGGCTGATTCGCGCGCGCAGGTGCTCAAGTACAACCGGATTTCGCTTCTGCGGCATGATTGAACTGATCTGGATGAAACTGTCATGAATGCGTATCGCGCCGCTTTCCTGCGTCGCCCAGAATAGCATGTCATGCGTGAAGCGGGACAAGTTGACACCCAAGGTGGATAGCGCGCCAGCGACATCGGTGAGATTGTCGGACGCGCCGATGCTGTCGTATGTACTTAGTTGTATCTCGTCGAAGCCAAGCAGACGCGCGCTGAGATGGCGATCGATAGGGAATGCGGTTCCGGTAAGCGCCGCCGCGCCCAACGGGCTCAGATTGTTTGTCTTATAGGCGAAGCGGAGACGGGCAAAATCACGCCCCAAGCCGGCCAGAACGCCGGCGACATAATGCGCCATCGTTGTCGGCTGAGCCGGCTGTGTATGAGTATAGCCGGGCATCAGCGTTTGCAGATGACTTCGCGCGAACTCCAGCAGAACCAGCCGAAGCTTCAGCAGATCGTCGATAGCCGCCAAAAGCAGCGGACGAAGGGCGAGCCGCGTCAGCGCATAGCCGAGGTCATTGCGGCTGCGCGCCAGCTGCAGGTTGCCACCGTGGGATACGCCCGCTGATTCGATTAGCTGGTTCTCAATTGCGAAGAAAAGGTCTTCCACGCCAGCGCCGAGCGTCAGATTATCGGCGCCAAGCTCCTCTACCCCTTGCAGCGCGTCAAGCAGCGCCGCGGCGTTTGCTTCCGAGATGATGTCACAGCGACATAGCATGACCGCATGCGCGCGATTTGCCGCCAGCATCGGCGCAAAAAAGTGGACCTTGGCGTCTTCGTAGTAGGGCTGCAGAACGGTTTTGCCGTAGAGCGGGTGGGGGAAAACCGAGTCGTTACGCGACATCACCTAACCCTTGAGGCCTGTCAACGCGATCCCTTCGATTATGTAGCGCTGAAAGATGATGACCACAATCAATAAGGGCACGACGGAAAGCGAGGCGCCGGTCATGATCAGGTTCCAGGGCGTATCGGCTTCGGATGAGAATTGCTGTATGCCGACGGGCAGCGTAAACATCTCGCTCCGAGTGGTGGCGATCAGCGGCCAGATGAAGGCGTTCCAATTGCCGAGGAAATTGAAGATGCAGAGCGCGCCAATCGCCGGCAGGCTCAAAGGCACGGCGACGCGCCAATACAGTCCGAATTCGCTTACGCCGTCAATGCGCCCGGCGTCCAGCAATTCATCGGGCACCCCCTGCATGAATTGCCGCATGAGAAAAATGCCGGATGCCGTGATCACACCGGGAAAGGCGATGCCCCAATAAGTATCGACCCAGGTGGCGCCAATCGGCGGATTCGACGACATGATGAACCAGGGGATGAGCAGCATCTCGGTTGGCACCATCAATGAGGTCAAGAAGATGATGAAAATCGGGCGCTTGCCGGGAAAGTTGTATTTGGCGAAGACGAAACCGGCCAGCGAATCAAAGAAGGCCACGCTGACGGTGCTCATCACCGCCACGATGAAGGAGTTCTTGTACCAGAGAGGCAGGTCGGTCTTGTTGATGACGTCGCTGTAATTGTCCAGCGTCGGCTCGACTGGAAAGACGTTTCGCCGCAGGATCTCTTTCTCCGGCTTGAACGAAGTCGAGATCATCCACATAAAGGGCACAATCATCGTGAAGGCGATCATCGTCAGCAGCAGGTACGAGAAGAACTTGTATTTCCAGTCGTCGCTGGCTCTGCCGACCGTGGTGACTCGTCCCTGGTCTTTGAAGATGTTCGAGGGCGTGATTGATTGCGCCATGCCAACCTCAGTTGATTCGCCGCGATGTGACCGATAGTTGAATGATTGTTACGCCAAGTATCAGCGCGAAGAGCACCACGGTCAGCGATGACGCGTAGCCCATATTGAAACTCTGAAATGCCTCGCGATAGGTTTGCAGCACAACCGTTACCGTCGAGTCCAAGGGTCCGCCTCGCCCCTGTTCGGTCATCGCTATTACTGGCGCGAACATGCGCAGGAAAGAAATCGTCTGCAAAACGAGCAAGTAGACGAGGCTCGGATTCAGCAGGGGAAAAGTAATGTAACGAAAGGTGTGCCAGCGGCTGGCGCCATCGACTTCGGCCGCTTCGTAATAGGTGCGCGGAATCTGTTTCAAGCCCGCCAGAAATATGATGATGGCGAAGCCCATGCCCTGCCAAATGACGAGCGCCAAGACCGACGGCAGCGCCTGTTGCGTGCTCCGCAGAAATGGCTGCTGTGGCAGTGAAACCAGCTGCAAGATGACATTAAACAGCCCGAAGCGCGGCTGATACAGCATACGAAAGACCCAGGCGATAGCGATGGTAGACGTAACAAACGGCAGGAAAAACATGACGCGATACAGCGTGCTCATGAAGCGGATTTCGTTGAGCATCAGCGAGATCGCCAGCGCCAAACAGAGTTGAATGGGCACGCCAAGCAGGACGTAATTGATCGTATTCTGAAATGCGGATTTGGTTTGGGACTTTCTCTTTCCCAGTTGGTCAAACAGTCTTTCGTAGTTTTCAAAGCCAACAAAGGGCTGCTCAGCCGCCAGCGGGTTGTAATCATGCAGGCTCATTTGGAAGGCGAAGAGCGCCGGATACACGCGGATGTAAGCGAAGAAGACGATCGGTATCGCCAAGAAAATATATGCCCAGACTACTTTTTTCTTTGCGAGGGTCAGCTTCATCAGGCGGAGTTTGCTCGTTGCGGTTCAGCCCGTCGCATACCCATCGAAACCAATCCGTGGCGGTAGCCGGCTTCCACACCGTCTTCATACCCAGCTTCGTGAATGATTTCGTTCTTCCGTTTTATGATTTCGTTCTTGTTTTTCAATTTAGCTTCCCGTGCAGCTACGAGTGAGGCATGTGATGTAATGGGCTTGCCAAGGCAAGCCCCTACAGCTCACTGAAGTTGTCACTCATTAGCCCACGCCTGTAATTGCCAGGCAAACGAATATCACCACTATTGCGCCTATTAGCATCAGCAAGCTCTTTATACAGCCAGCAATCCTCCCACCCTTCGCATCCTGCTGCCCATCGTAATACCCTTTGCCGTAAGAGGGGTTACCTTGTGGCATGTCTGTGTCCCATTCTGCCTAATGCGTAGGCGAGTTTCGTTTAAGCCCCCTCCCTCTTTATGGGGGAGGGGGTTTGGGGGTGGGGGCGCTACATTTCCCGATCAGCCCAGAAGTTGTCAATCAACTCTTGCTCAAGCGCGGCGGCTTCGTCTAGCGCGTCGCAGGGATCCATGCCGCCCATGCGGATATTGTCAAAGGCGTCAATCAGCACCTGACGCTGCGCGCTTTCATCAACGAAGAAAGTCGCGTGCGAATAAGCCAAGCCAGCGGAGAACGGACCGAGATCCGGATGAGCCAGAATCATCTCGTCGGCGGCTGCCGTAGCTTGTGCCGGCAATTCGCCCACGTTGTTCACCCAAAGCGTGCCCGCTGCTGGCGTGGTGATGAATTGCAGGAACTTGACAGCCGCTTCCAGACGCGCCGGATCGTCATTGGCGCGGCGGGTGATGCCATGCGTCCAGTAGGAGCCGAATGTGTGCCGCTCGCCATTTGGACCGACCGGCAACTCGGCTACACCGTAGTTCAAAGCCGGATTGTTGCGCGCGATCGTGCCGAGGCGGAATGAGCCATCGACATGGATGGCCGATTCGCCGTTGACGAAGGCGTTGGTGGCGCCATCAAGAATATCGTTGCTGCCGGTGACATGCTCGGTTTCGAAGGCGGCCAGCCACGAGAAAGCCGCGCAGCCTTCTTCGCTGTTGTAGGTCACGGTGCGGCCATCATCGCTGTATGGCGCGCCACCGTACTGGCGGATGAGCACTTCGCGGAACCAGTGGTGATCCTGCGCGGCCAGCGCCGGCGCATGCCCCATGCGTGTGATGCTGAGGATGTCGCTCATGTCGCCGTCATATTGCGTCGTGGCGATAGCCGCTTCTACCAACTCGTCAAGCGTCGCGGGCGGACTCTCCGGGTCCAGCCCGGCGTCAGCGAAGATGTCCTTGTTCCAGAACAGCGCCAGCGAACGCACCGCAGTCGGGATCGCCCAGTAGCTGCCCTCGAACTTCGAGTTGGCGACCATCGGCGAGAAGGTCTCCAGGATGAAGTCTTCGCTGAAGGGGTCTTCCGGCAAGGGAACAAGATAGCCCGCGTCTACGAATGCCGGGATCCAGCCGTAGAAGAGCGTCACCACATCAGGTCCGACGCCGGCCGGCGCTGACGCCGCCAATTCAGTACGGAAATCCGCGTAGGGGATGTCACTGTTGTGAACCACCTTAATGTCCGGGTTTTCCGCTTCGAACTGCTCAATCAGCATGTTCATCGCGTCAACTCGGGCGCCGAAGTTGTACTGCCAGTATTCAATTTCGACCATATCATCTTGCGCGCCGACAAGGGAGCCAAGCGACAGCAGGAGGATCAGAACGGCAAGAATTGCAAGTAGTCGTGACCGTAGCATTTTCTACTCCTTATGCATCTTCAATATTGTACGGACAATTTCAGCGTAACGCATTTTGCCCCAAGCTGCAAACCGCCAGCCGCGCGGGGTGCAATTCTTTAAGCCCCTCCCTCTTGATGGGGGAGGGGTTTGGGGTGGGGGCTTGCGAAAAGTCTACAATTCGAGCTTCAAGATCCGCGCCGCATTGCCAGCGAAAATCAGTTGAATGTCGTCCTCGCGGTAATTGAGCTCGCGAACGTCGCGGATCTGCTGGTCCAAATAGGCTTGGGCGAATCCGCGCGGGAAGTAACTCGAATCGGTGCCGAAGATGATGCGCTCGGGTCCGATCGTCTCCATATACTTGCGGAATAGCTTCTTGGTATCCCAATCGCCATCCACCCACTTCACCCATTGATTCGACCCGCTGGTGTCAATCGACACGTTGCCGCAAGCCCAGCAAAGCTGCAGCGTCTCGCGTATCCAGGCGCAGCCGAAATGCGGCACGACGAAGGTAACATCGGGGAAATCCTTGGCGACATCGTGCAGCTTCAGCGGGTTGATGTTCTGATGCCAGGCGATGCCGCCGCCACTGCCCTGAATGCCGAAGTGAATCAGCACCGGAATGTCCAGCTCGGCGCAGGCTTCCCAGACCGGATAGGCCGCTTCATCCTCGACCGGTCGATCCAAAGCCGGCGCCAGCAGCTTGTACGCTCTTAAGCCGTCTTCCTTGACCGCGCGGCGCAGTTCATCGGCGGCGTCTTCGCTGAAAAGATAGTGATGGGCGAAACCGATGAACTTGTCCGGATGACGCCGGACGATATTCGCCAGATTCACATTGCCGCCGCCGGTTACGAATCCCACCGCGCGCAAGCCGTATTTCTCGATCTCGCCTGCCCAGCGATCGGCTTGCTCTTCGTCGGTGAAGGTATTGCGTTCCGGCGGGTCAAAGCCCCAGGTCGCCCGCCATTGGCGGTTGTAATCCATGGCGTATTCGCGCGCGACCGCGGCGCGCCGTTCGCCCAGGCGCTCTACGTATTGCTGGCGCCAATTGGGACCGCGCTCGATGATCCAGCGCGCCTGCGTTGGAAAGTGAACGTGAAAGTCGATGATCTCCAAGCCGTTGTACATTTTTGCCGTCCTCTCCTGGTCAATCTTGCAAGTCGTTGCTGGCGTCTTTTACCGCCAACTGACAGACTGATAATAGCCTATGCTGAGACGAAATCCCAAACCTGTACTTCGCGCCCTTTGTCTTCGACGAGCGGCATATAGTCTCGACCCACGGTGGGGTGCGCGCGGTATTGGTACATAGCGAATAGCTCGCTATACTTGTAGCCGATGCCAATATGACGCTTATGGCAAACGGGAGAGGAGTTGTCTAATGGCGAGACCAGTCACTTTATTCACCGGTCAGTGGGCCGATCTGCCCTTCGAGACCATAGCGGAGAAAGCCAAGAGCTTCGGTTACGACGGCTTGGAGTTGGCTTGCTGGGGCGATCATTTCGAGGTGGACCGCGCGCTATCCGAGGACGGTTACATTCAATCGCGCAAAGACGTACTTGAAAAACATGGATTGGGGTATTTCTCCATCAGCAATCATCTAGTGGGGCAATGTGTCGCAGAAGCCACGATCGACGCGCGGCATCGTGACATCCTGCCCGACAGGCTCTGGGGCGATGGCGATACCGATGGCGTGCGCGAACGCTGCGCCGAAGAGATGAAAGACACGGCGCGCGCCGCCAGCGCTTTCGGCGTCGATGTCGTCAACGGCTTCACCGGCAGCCCGGTTTGGCACATGATTTATCGCTTCCCGCCGACATCCGATGAGATGATTGACGCCGGCTATATCGAATTCGCCGATCGCTGGAGGCCCGTGCTCGATGTCTTCGCGGCCGAGGACGTTAAGTTCGCCCTGGAGGCGCATCCGAGCGAAATCGCCTATGACATATACACGGCGGAAAAGACACTCGAAGCGCTCGATCAGCATCCATCGTTTGGCTTCAACTTTGATCCCAGCCACTTCATTCATCAGCTCTTCGACCCGGTCAAGTTCATAGATCGCTTCGCTGACCGCATCTTCCATGTCCACGTGAAAGACTCCAAGGTCACGCTCGACAACGTCACCAGCATTCTCTGCTCTCACCTTAACTTCGGCGACGCCCGCCGCGGCTGGGATTTCGTTTCGCCCGGTCATGGCGATCTGGATATCGACGCGATGATCCGCGCCTTGAATCGAGCCGGTTATCAAGGTCCCTTGTCCGTCGAATGGGAAGACAGCGGCATGGATCGCGAATTCGGCGCGACCGAATCAGCAGCCTGGGTGAAGCAGAACGACTTCGAGGCTTCGGGCCGAGCATTCGACGCCGCCTTTGCCGAAGAATAGGTCTAGTACTGGACACGAATCAGGAGATGAACGATGGCTGACGAAAAGCAAGTGAGCAGCACCTTCACCAGCATGGCGACCGAAGGAACGGACGCGGAAGCGCCGGAACTTGGGATTGGCATGTTGGGTTATGCCTTTATGGGCAAGGCGCATACCAACGCTTTCAAGAAAATCCCCTACATGATGTATCCGCCGGTGGCGATTCCGCGATTGGTTGGGATCGCCGGGCGCAACGAAGCGGCGGTCACCGCGGCCGCGCAGCGCTACGGCTACGAGAAGGCCTACACCGACTGGCGCGATATGATCGCCAATGACGATATCAACGTCTTCGATAATGGCGGGCCCAATGACGCCCATGCCGAACCTTGCAACGCGGCGGCGGAGGCTGGCATGCATGTCTTCTGCGAGAAGCCGCTGGCGCGCACCGCTGAAGAAGCGAAGTCGATGCTGGACGCGGTTGAAAGCGCCGGCGTCAAGCATATGGTCGCCTTCAATTATCGTTTTGTGCCCGCCGTGCAGCAGGCGAAGAAGATCGTCGAAAGCGGCGCGCTGGGCCAAATCTATCATTGGCGCGCGGTCTATTTGCAGGAATGGGGTATGGACCGCGAGATGGAATCGACCTGGCGCTTCCAAAAGGATATCTGCGGCAGCGGCGCGCTGGGCGACCTCGGCGCGCATATCATTGACCTGGCGCGCTTCTTGGTCGGCGAACCCAAAGCGGTTTCGGGCTTGGCGCAGACCTGGATCACCGAACGCCCGGACGGTTCAGGCGGCATGATCAAGTCCGATGTCGATGACGGTTTCGTCGCTCTCCTGGACTTTGAGAACGGCGCTCTGGGTACGGTCGAGGCGACTCGTTTCGGCCGCGGGCGCAAGAACTTCAACTGTTTCGAGATTAATGCCGAGAATGGTTCGATCCAATTCAATCTCGAACGACTCAACGAACTCAATGTCTTCTGGAAGCACGACCGCCCGGATACCACGCAAGGTTTTCACAACGTGCTGGTGACCGAAGCGAATCATCCCTACTGGGAGAATTGGTGGCCCCATGGCCATATCATCGGCTGGGAACACAGCTTCGCGCATGAATTCCATCACTTCTTTGACGCCATCGTGAACGACAATGATGTCGCTCCTTATGGCGCCGACTTCGTCGATGGCTATCGCAATGCTGTCATCTGCGACGCGATCATGGAATCCGCCGGTTCAGGCAGCCACGTCGATATTCGCTACTAGATGGTCACACTTGGCGAGACAGCAAAAGGGGAGGGCAGACGCGCCTCCTCTTTTCGATTGTGGCAACCTGCGGTTCACTGCGATACTAGAATGGTCTTCCCGTCAGTCCGCAGATGAATTGTTCCAATTTCGTCGGTGCGAAACAGGTTGACGCCGCGCAGCTTGCCCAGCGTGTCCGGGTCGGGGTCGCCACGGCGATTGGCGATATCAATTTGCAGCAGCGCAATCTGCGGCTGCACGGCGGAGAGGAAGTCATCGTCTAAGGCGCGCGCCGTTCCATGCTGAGGAATCTGCAATGCACTCGCGCGCATCGCGACAGCCTTGGCGACCATCTCGCGCTGTCCCTCAACGCTTAGATTAGAGGTCAATAGGAACGAGGCGTCGCCGTAGCTCAAGCGCAGCACTAGCGCATTGTCGTTCAGCCGGTCGGTGATCTTGGGCTGCGTCTGCGGATGCAGTACCTCAAGCAGCGCGCCATCGGCGAACTCAACGGTGTACCCGGCCTTCACTTCGACGATTTGCGTGTCGGATTGTCTAAGCCCTTCGAATATGCTATCCACCGTAGGATCGCGATTCGGCTGTCCATGATAAAGGACCGCGCCGACGGAGTAGCGCTCCAGCACGCTGTTGAGGGCGGCGATGTCCCAGGCGTCGGGATGGGTGATTGCCAGGATCTCGATTTCGCGATCATAGAAAGGCAAGAGATCGCCAATGGCGGTCAGCAGGCGCGCTGGAAAGCGTCCGCCGTCGACGAGGATGTGCGCGCCGCCTGGCGTCTGCGCAAGCACAGCGTTGCTATGACCGATATCCAGCAGCCAGACCTGCAACCGGCCGTCGGCTCGACTTATAGTCATGGCGCCCATTAGAATCAACGCTGTCGCCGAAGTCGCGATCACAGCTAGGACGACCGTATGGCGTCTGACGAACTCTTGAATGTGATGCCAGAATGGCGGGCGGGCGGCGTATCCCATGGCGCCTCCGATCAGCATAAGATAAAAGGCTTGAATCAGCCTTCCGTCATAGTCCAACACTATCTCGGCGAATTCCAGGTCAGCGAAAGCGCGAACAACCGCAATTGTCCAGGAAACAAAGACCAGGTCCGCCCAATAGATCAGCGTGCCGATTGCTGGCATGAATGCGTAAACGACTGATGCCGTCATGCCGAGGAGCAGCACCGCCGTCTGTACTGGTACGATGAGCGCGTTGACCGGCAGGGCCACCAATGACAGCCGTCCGAAATACAAGATGATGAGAGGAAGGGTGGTGATCTGCGCCGCGATCGATACGATAAGCGGCTCGTTGAGGAAACTGTGGACGACGCTTGCTGCGCGTATAGGAAGCAACCTATCCAACAAGCGGCGAAATCGCGTGGAAAGCGGATCGGCAAACAGGCTGAGACCCAGCACCGCCAGGAAACTGAGTTGGAATCCAATATCCAGCAGTACGCTCGGATCGCCAAGGGAAAGCAGCAAGGTCGCGAAAGCCAGCGATGTCGGCACGAAAGTCTTTCGATTGAGCTGACTGCCGACGACCAGCAAGCCGCTCATCAACGCGGCGCGCAGAATCCCCGGTCTGGCGCCGACGAACAGCGCATATACCGCAATCACGGATAGCGCGTTCAGAGTGACAACAACCCGGTTGCGGCGAAACAGGGTCGACATAACGCGCACAACGATTCCACTGACAATGACCATATTGAAGCCGCTGATCGCGACCACGTGCGAGGCGCCCACGCGCGAAAAGTCATCCTTCAATTTGCGCGAGATACCGTCTTCGTCTCCAAGCAGAATCCCCGTCAGCAAGCCCGCTTGCGGCTCCGGAAGCGCCGATGCGATGCTTCGCTGGACAACAGTCCTGAGCTTTAGAAGCGAGGCGATCAACCGGCTGCCGTAGCCGGAATCGACGACCTCCAGACCGGCGTTTTGCATGATGCTGTAGACGCCTTGCGGGCCAAGGTAATCGGCGTAGGAGAACGTATCCCAGGTAGCGGGAAGAGCCAATTTGCCGGTGGCGCGAATGCGGTCGCCATACTGGACTGCAGCGCCCCGAGCAGCCTCCACCAGGACCAAGCCGCTCGTGCCGGTTAACTCGCTGTTGGCGAAGATGTTCTCGCTGGCGAGGCGAAATTGAACGCGGTCCTCACGCAGTCTGGGTTGGGAGACAACCAAGCCAGTTATTGTACCGCTGTGACCGTTATACGCCGCGATTTCGCTGCTGGCAGGCGCCAGCGACTGGCGGAAGCCGCCAGCGAAAAACGCGATCAAACTGGCGAAAATCCACCAGGCGACGCGCCGCCTGAAGACTAGCCCGCCACATAGTGAAACGGCAAAGGCGGCAAACCAAAAGGAGGGAGGCATCGCCAGAAGCACGCGGGAAACGCTAATGCCGACAGCCCAGGCCGATGAGAAAACAATGAGCCGCATAAGTG
The DNA here is from genome assembly GCA_026706445.1 of Chloroflexota bacterium. Taxonomy (GTDB): domain Bacteria; phylum Chloroflexota; class Anaerolineae; order Aggregatilineales; family Phototrophicaceae; genus UBA6055. Next base: position 10,438 of record JAPOYT010000207.1, on the reverse strand, counting down.
GAGGAAGGTCATAAAATGACTGGAAACCGGATTATATCAGCAGACGGCGCCCAAACAAGCAAAACAGACATCGCTGTCGTGATGCCCGTTTGATGGTTGTGTTATGGGGAAAGAAAGACTTTAGACGCGGCTGCCCGCCGGCGCTTGCGCAGGCCGGTCAAAGTGAATCGGCTCAGGATTGACCGCGTTAGGCTGGACCTCGACCGATGGCTGCTCGAGCTCTAATTCGACCGCTGCCGGCTCTTGATACTGCATGATCTGAATTCCATTGCGGATTTCATCCAGCGTGTGAGCGAACTGCTGCTCCAACTGGCTGAGTTGCAGCATGACATATTCGTCAGCTTCGCTCGTGATCTTCTCCGCCTCGATCTTGGCTTGCTCAATCACGTATTCGGCGCGAACTTTGGCTTGTTTCACCATTTCCTGATCATCGATCAAGTCTTCGCTGTGCTGCCGAGCTTGCTGTACGATGCGCGCGGCCTCTTCGTTCGCTTCCGCCAATACGCGGTCACGCTGCTGAATCGTTCGGACGGCGCTTTCGATCTCTTCCGGCACCGATATCCGCATCTGATCAATGATTTCCAAGGCGCGTTCCTCGTCCACCATCGTATACTTCGTGCCGAAGAGATGCCGGCCCTCGTCTATCAAATCTTCCAAGCGATCCACGAGATGTTGAATATCCATTGAAACCCTCCCAGTGAAAGATCCTGCAATTGCTAACGAACTCAAGAGCCGAACTTCTTGCGCAACGCTTCCGAAATAATTGGCGGGACCATCGAACTGACGTCGCCGCCTAGCTCTGCAATCTCACGAATGGTGCTCGAACTAATGTGCATGTACTGCTCGTCGGACAGAATCGCGATCGTTTCCAACTCCGGCGCCAGCTTCTTGTTTGCCATGCCCATCCGAAATTCAAACTCGAAATCTCCAAACACTCGTAACCCTCTTATTAGCGCGATTGCGCCTACTGACTGCGCATATTCTACTGTGAGAATATTGTATTTCGCAACTGATATTGCGGGGTAATTCTGAAATATGTCTTTCGCCAGTTTGACTCGTTCATTTACTTCAAACAATACGCGCTTCTTGTTAGGGTTAGCATAAATAGCGACGACAAGCTCATCAAAGAATCGGGACGCTCGAATCGCAACATCTATGTGGCCATAATGAATGGGGTCAAGCGATGCCGGATAAAGCGCTATTCCCTTTCCTGCCATTCTGTCACTCCCACGTTACGAGGGCATTCTAATAGCGCCGGCAAAATAGCGCCAATGAATTCCTTAGCAGATTCGTAATGCGAGCCGAAGTGATTTCAACGAATAGGAATGGGCGTCCCAGCACAGGCCGCGCGACAGCTTCTTGCGCTAGAACGCGCTCTCGCTTTGCGCCGTGCTTAGCAGGGCGCAAGGTGAAGAGTTGCCAAGCGCGAAGAAATTGCGAGACCGTTTAGCTGATGTCGCCAGGGTTTGTGTTGCTCTTGCTTGTGATTTGGGACAAGAGGTAATGCTCCGGCAGCGCCAAAGTCGGATCTTGTTCTAGTAGCGTGAGCGCTTCCCGCTGAGACAGCTCAGCCAAGTTCGAGTATTGCTGTCCCATCAATTGCAGATGGCTGTGGCCGCTCTGACGCCGGCCGAGCAATTCTCCGATGCCGCGCAATTTCAGATCGACCTCAGCCAAGTGAAAACCGTCATTCGATTCTTCTATTGCGGCGAGTCGCTTTTCGGCGACGCTAAGGTCTTCGCCGCTGATGCGTCCAGCCTGATAGTCGCGAATGCGATCAATGCTTATGTCCTCGGTATCGTCCGGGATCAAGAAACAATAAGACTGAGATTCACCGCGGCCAACGCGTCCGCGAAATTGATGCAACTGCGCCAAGCCAAAGCGATTCGCGCCCTCAATCACCATTACATTGGCGTTCGGTATATCAACCCCCACCTCGGCAACGGAAGTGGTGACCATTACATCATAGACGCCTTCCGCGAATTCGCTCATCAGCGCGTCCTTTTCCGCCGCGCTCATGCGGCCGTGCAGCAAGCAGACGCGGAATCGAAAGAAGACTTGCGAAAGGCCTTCGAAGGCGCCGATGGCATCGGCCGTTTCCAAAGACTCCGACTCTTCAACCAGCGGATGGATGAAGAAGGCTTGCCGACCTTGCTCCAATTGCAAAGTGATGAATCCGTAGAGCCGTTCACGCGCGACCGGCTCCATGATTTTGCTTAGGATTTCCTGGCGACCGGCTGGCTTCTCGTTAATCAGCGTGATATCCAAATCGGCATACAGCGTCAGCGCTAGCGTTCGAGGGAAGGGAGTCGCGCTCATGAAAAGCAAATGCGGATTCACGCCCTTGCCGCGCAGAGCCGCCCGTTGATCGACGCCGAAACGCTGCTGTTCATCAATCACCGCGATTGCCAAATCGTGGAATCCTACGCCTTCCTGGATGACTGCGTGCGTGCCAACCACGATGTCAATTGATCCATCGGCGATACCCCGATAGATTGACTCCCGTTCCGCAGTGCTTAAGGCGCTGGTCAATAGCGCGACCACCGGCTTTTCGCCAGTGCTCATGCGGCTGAATGAGTCGCAAACGGCGCGATGATGCTGTTCCGCCAGGATGCTGGTTGGCGCCATCATCGCCGCTTGCTTGCCATTGCGCAGCGCCATTGCCAGCGCGACTATTGCCACAGCCGTCTTGCCGCAGCCGACATCGCCCTGCAGCAGACGATTCATCGGTATCGCGCGGGCCACATCGCCTTGAATTTCGGCGATGGCCATTTGTTGCGCGTTGGTAAGCTGATAGGGAAAGACTTCGGCGGCGAATTGCACTAGAAAGTCGTCACCAATGCTTAGGCGCGGTCCGGGCGCCGACTGCCATTCGCGCCGATTTGCCAGCAGACTGAGCTGCAAGGTGAGCAGTTCATCAAAGGCAAGCCGCTTGTGCGCATGATCGCGATGATCCCAGCCGTCGGGAAAATGCGCCTGGCGCAGCGCCCAGCCCAAATCAGCCAGTTCCGTCCGCTCCAGCAAAGCCTGCGGCAATGGATCCGGAATCTTCCGCGACCATTCGTCGACTAGAGACTTAATTATGCGCCTGAACAGACGCGGACGCAGGCCCTTTGTCATGCGATAGACCGGCACGATGCCAATCGTATGCAGGTTCTCGCTGTCAAGCTCCTCCCATTCGGGATTGGCCATTTGCTTCAAATCGCGAAAGAAAGTGACTTTTCCGCTAAGGACGATCTGCATTCCGCGTTGCAGTTTCGCCGCCAGATAGTCTTGCCGGAAGAATCGCACCGATATGCTGCCTGTGCCGTCAGAGACATTTACTACGAGATCCCGGCCGCCCCTGCCGGTGGAAACGATGCTTGTCCTGGTGATCGTGGCGATCACTGTCGCTTTTGATTCATCGGCAATATCCTTGATGGAGTGCAAAGCAGTATAATCCCGATACTCGCGCGGCAAGTTAAAAAGCAGGTCGCGCACTGTATCGATTTTCAGTTGTCGCAGCAGCTCGGCGAATTTCTTGCCGATGCCCTTAACGTCAGTCGTTGGCGCGTCCAAGCTATTTTGCAAAGCCTGGATTTCTTCATTGGCGTATTGCGGGCGCGCCAGCCGCGGCGGGCTCGTTAACGCTGGCATTGGCGGGAGATCCAAACGGGTAGTGGTTGGACCGCCGATATAGTCTTCGTCGTAGGTAGCGCTGTCATAGGCGTATGAGCGCTTATGCCCGCCAGAGCGCGGCGCATTCGCCCGGCGCCGGTCGGAATGCTCTCGCCGCGGGCGACGGCGATCATTGCCGGATGGGGCGTCCGGACGCGACTTAAGCTTGTCTTGCCAGGAAGGTATGCGTTCTCGATAGGCTTTGGGCGCGGGCGCGCGATTCGTCGCCCGGTCCAGCAAATAGTTGATTTTGTTCACCCGCTCGTTTTCGTCATCGAGCGATTCGTAAGCTTCCAGCACGTCGGCGATCTCGTCGATCAATATATGCTGCTCTGCGCGTCGCGCTTGCTCGCGCGCCTGTGGTTGCCAATTGGACAGGTAGGCGCCTAGCCCGCCGACCACCGCGGAATTCTTGCCGCCTTGTTCGATTTCCAGCTTTAAAATTTTCACCATCGTTTCCAACGCGGATGGCATGGATTATCGTCTCCAGTCCTTGCTCAATGTCGCAACGCCGATTGAGCCGGGCCCAATGTGGGTTCCCAAGGTCGGCGTAGTTTCGATGACTAGTGTATCAGATGGCGCGATATCCCGAATGCTGTCCAGGAATCTATCGGCGCCCGCTCGACTCGAGACGTGCAAGACGGCCAGACGTTCCAGCGGGCTCTGCTCCCGCGTCAACTGCCGCAGTCGCCTCTCAGCGCGCGACCAGGTTCGCAGCCGCGCGATAGATGTAACTTCGCCGTCGCTTACGTCTACTATCGGCTTGATCTTTAGCAAGCCCCCGACGCTCGCCACCAGCGCATTGACGCGTCCGCTGCGGCGAAGGTATTCCATCGTGTCGATTATCGCATAGACCCTTGTGTGCTGGCGAACGCGCTCGATCGCCTCAAGTATGGCAGCGAGCTCCGCGCCCTGAGCAGCGAGTTCCGCCGCCGCCCAGACTTGATAGCCAATGCCAAATGTCAGTTGCAAGCTGTCCACCAGCGTTACTCTGTTCGCTCCGACCGCTTCTGCGCCCAGCCGCATCGCATTGAGCGTGCCGCTCAGCTTCGCCGGCACGTGAATCGAAATGATGCGCTCGGCGCCATCGTCCAAGATCGTCCGGTAGAACGCTTCGGCGTCGCCAGGAGAGGGCGCCGCTGTCGTGGGAAGGTTTCGCATGGACGGCAACTCGCGGAAGAATCGCTCGCGGTCCAGCGACTGTCCGTCGTCTGGTATGCTTTCGCTCCCGATGTTCACATAGGTCGGGATGATGTGAACGTTAAGCGATTCAACGATATCGGCCGGCAGATCACAGACGCTGTCGGCGGCAATATGAATCCGGCTAGAAGTCATAATCAAATTCGTCTACCGCGTTCTCCAGCACGGCGACTCCGGTCGCTTCGGTACCCAAATAACTGGCCATTGTCGCGCTGTACATCGTGAAAGGAAAATGCTGACCAGGGAACTCAAGCGCCAAGCGGTCTTGCATCACACGCGTTTCTTCCGTTATATGCTTTTGATCTTGCAGTACCACGGCGTCTTCCAATTCGTTGAATTCCACCAAGAACTCGACCAGGCGTTCGATGATCTCCCCGCGAGTACGCACTTTTTCAATAACAATGAGATTGCCATCTTCCAGGCTAACAAAGGGTTTGATGCCCAACTGCGTCGAAAGCACAGCATGCGACGGTTTCATGAAGCCGTTCGCGCTTAAAAAGTCTACATTGCGGACGCAGTAGACGGAATAAATCCGATTGACCGCCTGTCTAACGGTTTGGATAACTTCTTCGGCGGTTTCCTGTTCATGGGCGGCGCGCGCCGCGACGCGGATCAGCATTCCCTGCCCGGCGCAAAGGCTCTGCGAATCGACCACCGCGATCTCGCAGCTGCTGCTCACCTGCTGCGCCGCCAGCCGACCGTTGCTCCAGCTGCTTGAAAGCTCGCGCGAGGGATGCACCGAGATTATCGCGTCGCAGAAATGAGAAAGCCGCGCGTATAATTCGGCGTAATCGTTTTCCGTCGGCGGTTCGACAATCGGCGGCTGGCCATGATTTGATATCAGTTCGAATGCCTGGTCGACATCTATGTCAACGCCTTCGAGATAGCGCGCGCCCGCAATGTCAATGGTATTCGGCAGGATTGTCACCGGAAAATGCCGGACGAGGCGCGGGTTGGAAAAACGCGCTCCACTGTCGGTAACAATATGAATTCGTGGCATTATTCAACGCTTATCAAGAATGGGTATAGCGGCTGGCCACCATAAATGGATTCACATTCTAATCCCTCAACAGCCATTCTTATACGCTTGATCAATTGCTCCGATTCTACCCCAGATACGCCAGCGCCATAATAAACTGTAACCAGTTCAACATCCTCAATGTCAAGACTGGAAAACGCGTCCAAGACCGCTGTCTCGATTTCTTCCGAAGCGGCGCGGATTTCGCCGTCGACTATTGCGATGTAGTCACCCTGATTGATCGACAATTCGCGAAACCTAGTATTGCGAACGGCTTGGGTAATCTCGATTGAACGAATTTCAGCGCTCGCCGCGCTCATTTGCGCCAGAGCCGCCTCGAGATCGGCGCCGCTATCGGATGCATCGCCGAATGCCAGCATGGCGCCGATGCCTTGCAGCACGTTGTCCGTCGCTAGCACTTTCACCTGGCGATCGACTGCCAGGTCCGCCGCTTGCTGCGCGGCCAAGACTATATTGCGATTGTTTGGCAGAATGATTACGCAATTGGAAGCGAGGTTCTTGATGGCATTGATGAAGTCTTCCGCCGCGGGATTACGACCCGCTCCGCCGCTGATTATTTTCGAGCAATTCAAGCCGCGGAAGACCGTGCGTAAGCCGTCGCCTTCCGCGACCGCAATGACCGCAACATCTGAAGAAAGGGCGTCGCTCTGCGCGGTTCCGCGCCGAACGCTGGACAAATGCCGCTGATGCTGTAGTTCCATGTTTTCGACGACCACGTCGTCGAGCGCCGCGCCAGTCTTAACGGCGTAATCGAGCGGAATCGCCGGATTGTCCGCGTGGATATGCACCTTTATTGTTGCTTGGTCCCCGGCCACAATTACCGACCAGCCCAATTCTTCCAGATCGCGGCGGGTCCGCGCCACATCAAGTCCCTCGCCAATCATGAGAAACTGCACATCATAGCCGAAAGACTCGGCGCCTTCGACCGCTGTGGGAATGTCGCCGCCTGTCTTGGGCCTGCCCGCCCGCCACCGCGCTCGACCACCCGCCATACCGCGCAGCAAACTAACCAGCCCCATCCCGCCAGCATCGAGCACGCTCGCGTCTTTCAGAATTGGAAGCAGATTTGGCGTGTTTTCAAGGGAAGCTTGGGCTGCTCTGATCAGCGATTTCAGCATCATTCGAAGGGAGACATTTTCTGAATGGCGCAAACTCAAACTTTCGCTTGCCTCGCGCGCTACGGTAAGGATCGTGCCTTCGGTCGGTTGCGAAACCGACGCGTAGCCTTGTTTGACGGCGGCCTGGCAGGCGCTCTTCAGCAAAGACGGGATCAATATCGGCGACTCGCCAAGACCATCCGCGAATCCCTTTAGCAATTGCGAAAGGATAGTCCCGCTATTTCCGCGCGCGCCCATCAGCGCCCCATACGCGAATCGCTGCGCGATTACGCTGATGTCATCGCTCTCCAGCCGATCGATTTCCTGGTACGCGCGCTTAAGCGTATGGTACATATTGATTCCCGTATCGCCATCGGGCACTGGAAATACGTTGTGCATGTTGATCAGTTCGACGTCTTGCGAGAGGCTTTCCAAGCCCGCGCGGAACATACGTTTGAGCGCTTGACCGCCAATGCTAGGCACAGGCATTTTTTCTTGTCGGCGCTGCTGCCTGGCGCAGCTCCTCTATGCCGGCGGCGATTCCCTTCCGGTGCTGAAAAACGCAGGTGCCTGCAATCGCGATCGTGGCGCCCGCCGCTTCCGCGACTGATATCGTCGCCGCATTGATGCCCCCGTCGACCTCGATCTCGATTTCGCTGCCGCTGCTGTCGACCATCGCGCGCAGTTCGCTGATCTTTCCGCTCATCCCGCCGATGAAGCGCTGCCCGCCAAAGCCCGGATTTACCGTCATCACATTGACGATTCTTATCATCTCAATCACTTCGCGAAGCGCAGATGCGGGGCTATGCGGATTCAGCGCCACGCCAGGACGGCAGCCGACATCGTTTATCTGACCCAGGACGCGATGCAGATGGGGGCAGGCTTCCACATGAACTGTGATCGAATCCGCGCCGCTGTCCGCGAATCTTTGCACGAATCTGTCCGGCTCGACGATCATCAGATGCACATCCAGCGGAATGGTAGCCAGCTTTGCCACGGCTTCGACGATTGCCGGGCCCATCGTGATATTGGGAACGAAGCGCCCGTCCATTATGTCGATGTGGATGAGATCGGCCCCCGCATCTTGCGCCAGCGTCACCTGCTCGCCCAAGAATGCGAAGTCGGCAGCCAGTATCGACGGCGCGATCTTTATCAATTCACTCGTCCTCTATTGCGTCGGATTTCCCAAAGATTCGCGTCTATCATCATACAATTTACGCGTCGCGATAGCAATATGGCGGAAGCGGATAAACGCTTGCGCCCCGTCGCCGCGGCCCTTGTCAAAGGCCCGGCGCGCCGTTCGACACCGCTGTGATCAGCTGCCCGCAGCCGGCGTCGATATCGATGCCGCGGCGGACACGGACGCTGCTGCTGACACCATGTCCTTGCAACGCACGCGAGAAGCTTTTGATGCTGGCTGCTTGCGCCGGGGCGCCCCCGTATCTTCCTGTTGGATTCAACGGGATGATATTGACATGACAGAGCAGCCCCGCGAGCAGACGTCCCAGCCGATGCGCCTCCTCGACAGTGTCGTTTTCGCCCGCGATTGACGCCCATTCAAATGTTATCCGCCGATTCGTTTTTTCGGCATAGTAGCGGCACGCTTCCATCAACTCGTTTATTGCCCAGCGCTTGTTGATTGGCATCAATTCTGAACGCCGCGAGTCGTCCGTCTGGTGCAGGCTGACAGCCAGATTGACCTGCAAGCCTTCGTCGGCAAAGCGGCGGATCTGCGGCGCCAGCCCAACTGTGCTGACCGTAATGTGCCGCGCGCCTATCCCCAAGCGCGTCATCAGCCGTCGAACCGCGTCCAGCGAAGCATCATAATTGTGGAAGGGTTCGCCCATGCCCATGAATACGACGTTGCTCAAGCGCTCGCCGCGCGCTGCCAGCTCGCGCGCGAAAATCATCGCCTGCTCAAAGATTTCGCCTCCTGTCAGGTTGCGCCCGAAGCCCATCTGTCCAGTCGCGCAAAACACGCAGCCCATAGCGCAGCCCGCCTGCGATGAAATGCAAGCCGTCATGCGCGCGTCAGCGTAGGGCATCAGCACCGATTCAATCAGTTGGCCGTCGCTTAGGCGGAATATCCGCTTTTCCGTGCCATCGCGGCTCTGCTGGTTTGCTACCAATTCGAGGTTGCCAAGCTTCGCCTTTGCCTTCAATTTGCCAATCGTCGCGCGGGGCAGGTTGGTCATCGAATCAAAGCGTTCGACCCGCTGCGAATACATCCATTCCCAGATTTGCTGCGTGCGGAAGCCGGCCTCGCCAAGCCCGGTGACGAAATCGTCCAACTGTTCGCGATTCAAGCGGTACAAATTTACCTTTGCCTCATTGGCGGCGCCTGAATCCATAATTCGATTCTCAGGCGCTCGGCAAGCGCAGAAGCAGAAAGGGAAGAAAGTTGTAAGTCGTGTGGCAGATGATTGCGGCGGTCGTGCTGAAGCGCATTCTCACCATTCCAAAACCGAGTCCAACAAAAAACAAAACCAGTAGCGCCACGCTCAAGCCGTATTGCGCATGGATTAGCGCGAAAAAGAGCGACGAAACAAACAGTCCAAATACGGGCTGCAAAGCACCGCGAAAGAGAATTTCTTCGCCAGCAGCCGCCAGCGTCGCTACGAGCAGCGCCGCCGGCAGCGATTCTTGCAGCAGATGGATCAACGGGCGCGCGCCCGACGCATCAGCCGATCCGAGCGATCGCAGCGCGAGCGTCGCCAACATCATTCCTACAGACAGCAATGAACCGAAAACTAGGCCGGCAACCCAGTCCTGATGAGTTGGGGGGCGCAAGCCAAGCCGCTGGGCGACCCCGCGCCAATCGCGGCGCAGTCCCCAGCCCGCGCCCAGCGCCGATAGCATGACGTAGATGAAAGTCACACCCGGGAGATTGAACAGCAGGCTGCCCAAGTCGGTCGCAAAGAATGTTTGCTCCGGGGCGCCGCCTAACGACAGCAACTGCCAGCAACTCCAGCTCAATTGCGCCAGCAGGAGCAGGGCGGCGGCGCGGTGAACTGGCTTGCGTCGGTCGAAGCGTGGTTGCTGAAAGGGATTAAGTCGAAATACCAATTGTTCGACATTCGTCCACAATATGTCCAACTGTGTGAGCCCTAGGCTAAGCAAAGCCGTCAGGCGCCCGTTATCTCGCGCGCGCCATTCATAATTCGCCGCCAAGATCAGCGCTAGGCCATATAGCAGGGCTGGGAGACTAAGGTGCATTCGGGCGTCCGCTTCCGCAGTAAACAGCTAGTCTAGCTGAGAAGGCTATTCGCTTCAATGCGCATGCGCGCCGTCAATAGGGCAATCGCTTCAAAATCATTTCGCGCCAATCTCCGTCTAAAAGTGTCAAATTGTAGGGGCGTCTCGTGAGACGCCCGTGAAAATAGTCGATACATAGCGGGCGTTTCCGCGAAACGCCCCTACAGAATTACGAAAGTTGTGGGGAAAT
>JAPOYT010000212.1 GCA_026706445.1 Chloroflexota bacterium | reverse complement strand
AGGACGATCGACGATGACTTTTCCCCAATTGAGCGAGGCTTTCCGCATCAGCCGACTGGCGCATCCGGGCCGCAAAGCGCGCATGGTGCTGGATACCGATACCTACAACGAGATCGACGACCAGTTCGCTTTGACTTATGCGCTGCTCTCGCCGGAACAAATGTCGGTGGAAGCCATCTACGCCGCGCCCTTCCACAACACGCGCTCAGACGGACCCGGCGACGGCATGGAAAAGAGCTATGAGGAGATCCTGCGCTTGCTGGACTTCTTGGGCTATTCGGCCGACGGTTTCGCTTTTCGCGGCTCAACCGAATATATTGGCGCTGATCGCAGGCCGCAGGACAACGCCGCCGTCCGCGACCTGATCGACAAGGCGCTGGCCAGCGCCGATGACGATCCGCTTTACGTCGTTGCCATCGGCGCAATCACCAATGTGGCCTCGGCGCTATTGCTCGAGCCGGAAATCATCAACAAGATTGTGGTTGTTTGGCTGGGCGGGCACAACTTGAACTGGCCCCATACGCGCGAATTCAACCTGGTTCAGGATGTGCCGGCGGCGCAGGTTGTGCTTGACAGCGGCGTGCCTTTCGTTATCGTGCCCTGCTACGGCGTGACTTCGCACCTGCTGACCACGCTGCCCGAGCTGCGCGAATTCATCGGCGGGACCAGCCGCCTGGGGGATTATCTCTGTCAGATCTTCCAGGAATACCGCCCGGACTCCTTCGGCGCTTCCAGCGTCATCTGGGATATCTCGACGATCGCCTGGTTGGTCAATCCCGACTGGGCGCCGAGCGATCTGGCGCCCAGCCCGCTGTTGACCGACCAGGTGACTTGGAGCGTCGACCGCTCACGGCATTTTGTGCGGGTCGCCAATTTCGTTCATCGCGATCCGATCTTCCGCGACCTTTTCGGCAAAATCCGCGCGCACGGCGGCAGTTAGATCCAATCAAACTGCTGGCGCGTCCGGCGCAGGCGCGCCTGCACCGACGGAGCGGCATCTTGCCCGGCTTCGGCGAGCAGGTCCAAGGCGCGATCGCGAAACTCCTGATGCTGATCGGCGAGCACCGCCGCGCAGTGCGCGCTCCAGGCGCGGATGAATTTGTTGTCGCCCCCGGCTTGAGCCGCCAGCGCATCCATCAATGGCGCCGCCAGTGAAGCTGGCACGACCAGCGTGTCCATCAGCTGCAGGACATGTATGCGGCTAAGCCAGTTGGTCTCCTGAATCAGCAGGCGCAAAAGCGCTTCGCTTTGGCTTGGGGACAGTTGCGCGCCAGTCACACCGTATCGCTTGAGCAGCCAGGTGGCGGCCGCTTGAACATTGTGATCATCGCCCCCGGCGAAATCGCACAATTCCGCGACCAGGCTTGTGTCTGGCCGGTATGCGGCTGCGAAACCTTCGAGCGCTTCGGTGCTTTTACCTTTGAAATCCAGCAGCGCTTGCGTTAAAGCGTCCGACCGGGCGGCGTTCATTTCAGTTTGGGCAAGTAGCGGCTGGCTTCGGCGACTAGCTCCCGCAATCCCGCATCCTCCAGATCCGCGGCTTTGCGAATCTTCACGTGCCGCAAGTCGGCGCCCTTTCCCTCCAGCAGCTTCTGCGGATCGGGCAGGTGAGCGCCGTACATAAAGCCGAAGTTGAGGTGCTTCTTGAATGGCGCGATATAACAGAAATGCTGCGACATTTTCTTCGGTCCGACGCCGTATCCGGCGATCTTCTGCCGCGCCCAGGGCACTTCGGTGATGCCCGGCATGACATCCGCCAGCAATTCGCGAGCGGCCCGGGCGAGCGCTTGAATCTCCGGTGGCGCAGCGGCGATGACATCTTCGAAACTGCCATTGCCGCCGACGGTCTTGATGTCGAGGTCGGTCATGTTAATTCCCGGGTATTTGACAGCGGAACTGATTCTAACGGCGCTGAGTCGAAGCTGTCAACGGAGCCTGCTGCATGCAGCCCAACAGACTGCGTCGATGATAAAATCGTAGAGATTGCATTATATGGCGGGGAGAATCAGTGCCTCTCGTTTCAGTCGTCATGCCAGTGTTCAACGGCGAGCGCTTTCTCGCCGAAGCGATAGAGAGTATCCTGGCGCAGACTTTCACCGACTTTGAGTTCATCATCGTCGACGACGGCTCGCGCGATCGCTCGGCGGAAATCGCTGGTTCGTATGCGGATCAAGATGAGCGAATCCGCTTTGTCAAATTGCGGCGTAATCTGGGAGAGGCGGACGCGCGAAACCACGGCCTTGCGTTCGCGCGCGGCGAATTTATTGCTACCATGGATAGCGATGATGTTTCGCTCCCGCAACGTCTTCAGAGACAGCTGGATGTCTTGTCGCGCAATCCGGAGATCGGCGTGCTCGGGACAGGCGCGCAGGCGGTAAATGAGGAATTGCGTCCGCTCTTCGACTTTGACTTGCCGCAGCAGCACGCGCTGATCGTCATTAACCTGTTCGTCGGTTCGTTCCTTATCCACCCGTCCACTATGATGCGGCGCGATGCGCTGTCAGATGTTGGCGGATACGAACCTTCTCGGCTTACCGCGCCGGATACCGAACTTTGGTCGCGTCTGATGTGGCGGACGCGCTTCGCCAATTTGCCCGAGCGGCTCTTGCTATATCGCTGGCATGATGCGCAAATTCACCGGACGCGCGACGCGCTGGCGATGAAACAAGCAGCGGATGTAAGAGAACGGCTACTCAAGCGGCTGTGGGGCGAAGCGCCGCGTGATTCCCTGGTCCGTTTCGCGCGGATGCAACGAGATGAAAAGCTCGGTCCCCTGGACCGACGGCGCGCCCGGCGTGATCTGGCGCGGCTGCTCGACGCGCTGATTGGCGCCGACATAATCGATCGAATTGACAGGGGTCTTGTCGAAGCCCACATTGAGCGCCGCCTCGAAGGCACGATGCCGCGGAACTGGCAGAAATTCCTTCATTGGCGGCGGCATCATTTCGGTCGCTGATTCTCGCGCCTCTTGCTTTACAATGTCACGCATTGCCCAATCAGCCGAGAGCTCCCCCCATGACCGCCGACCCGCTTCTTAAATGGCGCGCTGAATTCCCGATTCTGAGCCGCTGCAATTATCTCATCAGCAATTCCCTGGGCGCGATGCCAAGGGGCGTCTATGACAGCCTGCGTTATTACGCCGATACCTGGGCCGAGCAGGGCGTCTCGGCTTGGGGAAGCGGCTGGTTTGAATTGCCGCAGACCGCAGGCAACAAGATCGCCCCGCTGATGGGCGCGGCCGAGGATACGGTGCTCGTGCATCAGAACGCCAGCATCGCCAACAGCATTCTCTTCGGCGCCCTGGACTTCAGCGATCCGCGGCGCGACAAGGTTGTCATCACTGAACTCGATTTCCCCAGCGATGTCTACGCGCTGCGCAGCTGGCTGCCGGACCACATGCGCATTCAGACGATCCGTTCCCGCGATGGCGTGCATATTGACATTGACGAGCTGCTCGACGCCATTGACGAATCGACCCGTCTGGTCAGCACATCGCATGTGCTCTTCCGCAGCGCCTTCATCATGCCGGCGCGGACGATCACTGAGAAAGCGCATCGCGTCGGCGCGCAAGTCCTCTTCAATGGCTATCACAGCGTCGGCGTGATCCCGGTTGATGTCGGCGGCTGGGATGTCGATTATTACATCGGCGGTGTGCTCAAGTGGCTCTGTGGCGGTCCCGGCGGAGTATTCATGTACGTGCGGCCCGATCTGCTGCCAGCGCTCAAGCCCAAGGTGACCGGCTGGTTCGCCAGCAAATCGCCTTTCGCCTTTGATATTGAGCAGCTGGACCTGCGCGAAGACGCCTACCGACTGATGAATGGTACGCCGGGCATCGCATCGCTGCATGCCATCCAACCGGGCGTCGACATCATCGCCCAAGTCGGCGTCGCCGCCATTCGCGAGAAATCAATGCGGCAGACGGCGCTGATCACCGCGCTCGCCGATGAACTGGGCTACGAGGTCGTCTCCCCGCGCGATCCCGCCCAGCGCGCCGGCACCGTCACCGTCAACCCGCCACATGCTTACGAAGTATCAAACGAGCTGCTGGCGCGCGACATCAAGATCGACTTCCGCCCCAATGCCGGCATCCGCATCGCGCCGCATTTCTACAACACCGATGACGAGATCCGCTCGGCGATGCTGGCGCTCGGCGAGATCCTGGCGGACGGCAGTTGGGGCGATTCACCGCAGACCTAAAGCTTCACCACAGTCCCGCGGAAGTCAGGACTTGGCTCACGTAAAATAACGAACCCGATACAATTCGAAAGCTGTAGGGGCGCTTCTTGAATCGCCCGCCTACCAACTCCTGGGTCAGCTTCGGGCGAGACAAGGGTCACGTAGACATAGACCGCCTCTCGC
>JAPOYT010000152.1 GCA_026706445.1 Chloroflexota bacterium | reverse complement strand
GCGTGACTTGGAGCGGCTGCAAAGCGCCTTGCGTTTCGTCACGCCGGGCAAGGCAGTTTCAGCGGCGCGGCGCGACGTCGTGGAGAGGCGAGTGCGTCTTGCGCGCGCGGCCGAGTCCAGGCTGGAGCGGCTGCGCGATCGGCTGGCGAGCGCGACGAGAGCGCTTACGGCGGCGAGCCCGCATCAGATTCTGGCGCGCGGTTATGCGCTGGTCAGCGATGAGGGCGGCGCGCTCATCCGCGAAGCGACGCAGGTCAGCAAGAATCAGCGATTAAACGTACAATTATTAAGAGACCGTATCCGGGTCAGGGTCGATGATTGATGGACGAGATGAATAGCTTGAGCTACGAAGAAGCCTACGAAGAGTTGGAAGCGCTGGTGGCGCGGATGGAAAGCGGCGAGCTGCCGCTGGAGAAATCGGTGGCGCTGTACGAGCGGGGGCAGAAGCTCTCCGCCCATTGTCAGGCGCTGCTGGAAGCGGCGGAGCTCAAGATCAAGCTGGTGGACGAAGCTGGTCCGGCGGATTAGCGGCGCGAAGCGGGAAAGCGCAGAACATGATTGATTACAGCCGTCTGCCGACAAGTTCCGCGAAGAATATCTCGGTACGGGTCAAAGGCGCGGCCGAGCGGGCGCTGCGGCAGGGGCATCCCTGGGTGTTTGAAGACGCCATCTTGCGGCAGAGCCACCTGGGCAACGCGGGCGACCTGGCGGTGATTTACGATCGGGAGAAGAACAATTTTCTGGCGGTGGGTTTATATGATCCGCTGTCGCCGATCCGCATCAAGGTTTTGCAGGCGCTTCAACCGATGCGGATCGACCGCGACTTCTTCGCGGAAAAGCTGAAGGCGGCGCAAGCGAAGCGGGAAGCGTTGATCAACGAAGGCACGACCGGTTATCGGCTCGTCTATGGCGAGAGCGATGGCTTCCCGGCGCTGATCATCGACCGCTATGGCGATACGCTGGTGATGAAGCTCTATACCAGCGCCTGGCTGCCGCATTTGCAAGCCTTAATTGGCGCGCTGGAGGAGGCCATCGTATTTGACAATCTGGTCTTGCGCTTGAGCCGGGCGCTGCAATCGGATCGGCTGAATGTCGCCAAGCTCTATGGTCTGGAAGATGGGCAGCAGCTGATTGGCGCCGGCGCTGATAAGCCGGTTACCTTTGTCGAGAACGGCTTGCTGTTCCAAGCGGATGTAAGAAAGGGGCACAAGACCGGCTTCTTCTATGATCAGCGTGACAATCGGCAGATGGTCCGGGAAATGGCGAAGGGGCGGCGCGTACTCGATGTCTTTTCTTACACTGGCGGCTTTTCAGTCTATGCGCTGGCGGGCGGCGCGCGGACGATTACGGCGCTGGACATAAGCGAGCCGGCGCTGGAGACGCTGAAGGTCAATGTCGAGAAGAATGGCTACGAAGCCAAGCTGGTCGATGTGATAGCGGGCGACGCCTTTTCTGGTCTGATGCAGCTGATTCAAGCGCGGCGTCAATTCAATCTGGTGATCGTCGATCCGCCAGCCTTTGCAAACAGCCGCGCCAGCATGCGCAATGCGGTGATGGCATATCGAAGACTGGTGGAAATGGCGCTGCGGCTGCTGGCGAAAGATGGCTTACTGATGATGGCTTCGTGCTCGAGCCGCATCAAAGCCGATATGTTCTTTGAATTGGTAGAGCGCTCGGCGAAGGTATCGGGATACAAACTGGACATTGTTGAGAAGACGGGTCACGCCCTGGATCATCCGGTGGGATTCCCCGAGGCGGCTTATTTGAAGGCGCTCTTCGCGCGGCTGCGGAAGTAGCCGTCAACGCGACGCGTCTGTTTTACCACCGAGTTCACCGAGTTTCATTGAGAGCACCGAGGATGTGCTGATTATCTCAGCCAAAGCACAACAATGATGATTTGTAAGGGCGACCCATTGGGTCACCCTCTTTATTATACTTTTCTGCAACTACGGGCAACCTGATAGGGCGCGAGGGTCGCGTAGACACTGACCGCCGATCACCCCTACATAGTCGCGCGAGCGCTACTGCGAGTCGCGGCGCATGAGGCTGAAGCTCTGGCCCGTGGGACCGGTCAGGGGCTGGGTAGCCAGGAAGAGCGCCAGGGGCAGGACATCAGCCGGCGTCTTGAACCACTCGACGCCGAAGGCGGATTCGTCGGAACGATTGACGTCCGCGGTTATCTCCGTCTGGACCAAACCCGGAATCAGTTCGTTGACGCAGATATTGTATTGGCGCAGTTCGGCGGCCAGGGCGCGGACGAACATCCAGGCGCCAGCTTTGGAAGCGCCGTAAGCCGAGTGCGCGTCATCGACGACGCGGTGACCAACGCCGGAGCCGACAACGATAATATGCCCGCCCTGCCCTTTCAGGTCAGGGATGGCGAACTTGCAAGTGTAGTAGACGCCGATGAGATTGACGTGGACGGTAAGCTCCCAGTCGCTGATGTCGCTATCTTCTACCGAGGCGCGGGAGAAGTTGCCGCCGGCGTTGGCGATGACGATATCGAGGGCGCTGAACTGGTCGCGGGTTTCGGCGTAGAGGCGCTCTACATCGGCAGCGCTGGTCACATCGCAGCGGATGGCGATGGCGCCGCCGCCGGCGTCGTGAATCGCGCGGACAGTTTCATCTAGCTGCGCTTCCGTGCGGGCGGCGCATACGACGCTGGCGCCCTGCTCGGCGAAGCCGATGGCGAGTGCGCGTCCGATGCCGCGGCCGGCGCCGGTAATGACAGCGACCTTGCCTTTTAGTTGGTTGGTCATGGTCGAAGCTCCATCGTTACTTTTCAGCATAGCGGGCGACCCAAGGGCCGCCTCTACATTATGGCAGTGACGGGAGGGCGACTCACAGAGTCGCCCCTACAGTTGGACGTGGCGAGGTTATTCATTGACGGGCAGCAAGCGGCGAAGGAAAGGTCGGAGCAGCTCGCGCACTTCGCTGAGGTTGAACAAATAGCCGCCGCCGAAGAAAATCAGACCGGCAGTGGCGCAGCCGACGATCGCCAGCGTCAAGCCGCCAGCGGGCAATGCCCCCATCACGAGACCAAGCGAAGCCGCCATCAAGAGCGAGAGCAGCAAGCTGCCAGCGGCGCTCGTGAGAATCTCCCGGTCGTGGATACCGCGCTCCGAGCCGTGGTTTGCCAGTCGACGGCGAATCAGCCACCAGAGCGCCAGCGCTTCGACGATGGTGGTGAGGGCGTTGGCGAGCGCCAAGCCGGCGAATGCGCCGCGCGCCAGACTGTCGGGATCGCCGATCAGCTGGATGAAGATGAGGTTGAGCGCGATATTGCCGAGCATGGCGAGGGCGCCGGCGATGGCTGGCGTACGACTGTCTTCCAGGGCGTAGAAGGCGCGCGAAAGCACTTCAAGCAGGGCAAAACCGCCGATGCCGATGGCGTAGAAGCCCATCGCCCAAGCGACAGCCGCGGTGCTGTCGGCGGTCCATTCACCCCGCTGGAGGACGCTG
Organism: Chloroflexota bacterium; assembly: GCA_026706445.1. Taxonomy (GTDB): domain Bacteria; phylum Chloroflexota; class Anaerolineae; order Aggregatilineales; family Phototrophicaceae; genus UBA6055. Next base: position 33,147 of record JAPOYT010000152.1, on the reverse strand, counting down.
ACCAGCGGCTCGCCCAGTACGATCAGCAAGGTTGTAGCGGGAAAGGACAGGCAGAGCACATTGCGCATGGCGCGCGAGAGGCGGTCTTTGAAGCCGTCGTAATCGCCCTCGGCTTTTAGCGCCGCCAATGTGGGAAAGACGGCTGAACCCTGGCTTTGGGCGATGATGCCGAGCGCGAAGAAGGTCAGCATGAAGGCGTAGCGAACCGCGCCGACGCTGCCGGCGACCATGGTGTTCGCCAGAATGATATTGACGTGAAAATTGATCTGCACAACCGCTAAGCCAAAAACGCGCGGCAGCATCAGGCGCAGGACATCAAGGACGCCGGGGATGCGCGGGGAAAGCAGGGGCCGCAGCCGCACAGGCAGCTTGCTGAGGCCGGGAAGCTGCGCGAGCAGATGCAGGCATGCGCTTAATACAGCGCCATAAGCCAAGCCCATGATGTTGAGTTGGCCGACCTGCCCCACATCCGGATGCGCCGGCAAGACCGGGGCGATGAACAGAGCGCCGATGATGATGCCGATATTATTCATGCTGATAGCGATGGCGGGCAGCCAGAAGGCGGCGTGCGATTGCAGCAAGCCCATCAGCAAGCCGCTGACGCTGAAAATGAAGGGCGTCAGCATCATCAGTCGGACCATGTCGATCATCAGCTGCTGCTCTTGCGGGGAACGATCGCGGTAAAGGACGAGCGTCACCAGTTGGGGCGCCAAGATATGGACGACGGCGCCGAGCATTGCCGCGCCGGCTGCGGACAGGGTCATGACGGCGCTGGCCAGGCGCGAAGCCGCTTCCTGGTCGATTACGCGGTATTTGGCGTAGATGGGGATGAAGGACGAGCCGAGCGCGCCACCGGCGACCAGCACAAAGACGGACTCGGGCAATTGCTGGGCGGCGGCAAAAGCATCATAGGCGGCGCCGGTGCCGAATTGCGCGCCGACCACCGCCAGCCGAACGAGACCGAGCAGACCGCTGGCGACAAATCCAGCGAGCACAATCAGCGTTTTTTCGATGATTTCTCGATTGTCCAGCGCGTTGCTCTGGCTCATCGTCATGCCTCAGCCGCGCTCGTTGGCGGGGCATGGGGGAGTGGGAAATTTCTTAGGTGTTGAGAGCCACCGAAGCATTCACCACAGGGGAAAAGGGGAAACACAAAGAACACAGAGGTTTCCGCTATATTTCTCTGTGCTTTGTGTAGGCTCATATCAAGTCACGTCCGCTGGTTTGCTAGGTTCCGACACCATGTGAACTTTGCTCAACCAACAAAACACTCTATGTTTTGCGCGTCCTCTATGTGAAAAGGCTTTTCAGCCTTCGTCAAAGGGAAAACCCAAGAGTTTCACCATTTCCGGGCTTCGTTTGCCACTTGGCAGGGGCGGCGATATGGCTATAATATACCAGCTTAGTCGATGGAAGACGCAGTCTGCGCGGCGGTTGACGCGGAAAATGTGAGGGATTCACATGCAAGTTATTTTGCTTCAGGACTTGTACAAGCACGGGGTAGCAGGCGAGGTGGTCAAGGTGGCTGATGGCTTTGCGCGCAATTATTTGATCCCGCGCAAGATCGCGATGCAAGCGACAACGTCAGCCCTGCGCCAGACGGAAACGATCCGCCAGAATGTCGAAGCGCGAAAGGCGCAATACAATAATATGCTCAACGAGCTGGCGCGTCAAATCGATGGCGTCGAATTGTTTTTTGGCCGACGGGCGGCGTCAACGGGCAAGCTTTTCGGCTCGGTGACGACACAGGAGATCGCCGATGAGTTGGACCGCGTGACCAGCGTCGATATCAATCGGCGGCGCATCAGCCAGCAATCGCTGCGCGAGGTGGGGACGCACCGCGTGCCAGTACGGCTGGGCACAGAGATTGCGCCGACGCTGACGATTACCATCGTGCCGGAAGACGATCTGCCGGAGTTCCTGGCGGCGCGCGAACGGGGCGAGATCGTCAGCGCGGAAGACATCATGGCGGAAGGATTCCGCTATGCGACATCAGCCGATGACGGCGCCGAAGAGTTGACGGATGTTGAGGAAGCGGCGGAAAGCGAAGACGAAGCGCCCGCGGCCGCCGACGAAACGGAGCCGGTGGCGGAATTCGAGGCGGTCGAGGAGTAAAAGGCAGCATCCTTCAAACAATTAGTGATACAGACGCCCTTGCCCCGTCCCTTAGCGGTTATACTGAACGACGGGGTTTCTTCATTGAGGGCCGCCGAAGCTGATGGATGCCTACTCCCTCGGGCAGATACTGCGCGAAGCGCGCGAAGCCAACGAAATTACAATCGAAGACGCGGTCGCCGGGCTGAAGATTCGTCAGCCGATACTGGAAGCCTTTGAAGCGGGCGAGTTCGAGATCGCTGGCGTGCCGGAGATACAAGTCCGCGGCATGCTGCGGATTTACGCGCGCTTCCTCGAGCTGGACGAAGAGGATGTGCTGCGGCTTTACAGCCAAATGCGCGTGGCGCAAGAGAAAGCGCGACGAAGCCGACGGGGAAGGAGACGGCAGCGGGAAGAAGCGGAAGCGGAGCGCGTCCTCAGTTCGACGCAGCCGATGCAGGAGATGCAGCTGGCGGAGCGGCGTTCGTCCACCTGCGGCAGCCTGCTGCGGCTTCTGTTGCTCCTGCTGTTTTCGGCGGCGGCGCTCGCCATTATCGGCTATGTGACGGTCCAGCTGGTCGGGCTGGAGAATATCGTAGTGCCTGGTCAAGCAACTGAGGCGACCGTCTTCTCGCCGCCGGCGGAAGCCGAGGCGCCTCCGCCGACCGCGCCGGTGGCGGCCGCGCCGACCGATGCGAATCGGGCGCAGTATGGCGGCAGCGGCATCCTGGTCAGCCTGTTGCTGACGCAGCGAAGTTGGATGAATGTGCAGGTGGACGGGGTCGAGCAATTCAGCGGCATCGCGGCGCCGGATACGCTGCTGGAGTACAATGCGCGGAGCGAAGTGCGGGTGGCGGCGGCCAACGCAATGGCGCTCGATGTGATTTGGAATGGGCAGCGGCAGGGGCAGATCGGCGGGCGCGGGCAGCGAGCCGATATCCGCTTCACGGCGACCGAGTCGATTGTCGAATTGGGTCCGGCGGGGGCGCCGACGCCGCAGAGTCCGACAGCGGAGGGCCTTGCGACAGCGCCTGTGGTTGAGCCGACGGCGACCGAGGGACCGAGTCCGACGCCGACGGAAACCTTGATACCGAGCGCGACGCCGATACCGACGCTGACGAATACGCCTTGGCCGACGATAACGCCGATACCAAGCGATACGTCGACGCCGGGTCCGCCGACGGCGCTCTTGCCGCCGCGGGTGACGCAGGCGGGTTTGCCGCCGACGAAGGAGGGGGCGTGATGAAAATCAATTTGACAAGCGCGACTAATAGACAGAAAGACAAATACTATCTGCTCAGCCTCGGCTGCTCGAAGAACACGGTGGACAGCGAGAGCATGGCGCAGGTCTTGCAGCAGAGCGGCATGCGCGGCGTGGGCGACCCGGAAGCGGCTGAGGTGCTGATCGTCAATACTTGCGGCTTCATCAACGCGGCGAAGGAAGAATCGGTTGAAGCGCTGCGCGAGTTGGTGGCGATCAAGCGCGCCGATCAGATGGTGATCGCGGCTGGCTGCCTGTCGCAGCGTTATGGCGATACGCTCGTGCAAGAGGCGCCCGGGTTAGATGGCGTCATCGGCACGCGGCGCTGGATGGACATATTCGATCTGATCCGGCGGCTGCGGGCGCGGAAGCATCCCGAGCCGCTGTATCATCTGCCGGGCGAGGCCGCGGTGGTCGGGCGCGATGAACGCGGTGTGCTGCGGGCGAGCGTGCAAGGCGCCTCGGCTTACTTGAAAATCGCCGATGGCTGTCGGCGGCCCTGCGCATTTTGCGCCATCCCGCGGATCAAGGGCACGGCGGTGAGCAGACCGCTGGAAGCGATCGTGGCTGAGGCGATGCGGCTGGGTGAAATGGGCGTCAAGGAAGTGATGCTGATCGCGCAGGACAGCACCGATTATGGTTACGGCCTGGGCATGAAGGACGGCTTGGCGCATCTGCTGGACGCGATTGTGGAAGCGGCGCCGGGCATCCCCTGGCTGCGCATCATGTACGCGTATCCGGGATATGTGACGCCGCGGCTGATGGAGACGATGGCGCGGCACGAGCAGGCGCTGCCCTATCTCGATATTCCGCTGCAGCACGGGCACCGCGAGACGCTGAAACGGATGAAGCGGCCCGCCAAGGTCGAATGGGTGTACGAGACGATCGGCCGGCTGCGCGAGTTGATGCCGGAGTTGGCTGTTCGCACGACCTTTATCGTCGGCTATCCGGGCGAAAGCGATGAGGAGTTTGAGGCGCTGCTGAAGCTGGTTCGCGAGTTGGAATTCGACCGCGTTGGCGCCTTTCAATACAGTTACGAATTGGGCACGCCGAGCGCGGCGCTGCCGAATCAGGTCGATGACGCGATCAAGCAAGAGCGCTACGAGCGGCTGATGGAATTGCAGAGCGGCATCAGCCTGAAGAAGAATCAAGCGCTGGTCGGCCGGACGCTGAATATCCTGGTGGAGGGGCATGGCGCCGGCGAAGATGAAAATGGCGCCGAGACGAGCGATGTCATCAGCCTGGGACGCAGTTATCGCGACGCGCCCGAGATCGATGGCTATGTGCTGGTTGAGGGCGAGCTGCCGATCGGCGAAATCGCGCCGGTGCGAATCACTGGCGCGACGACCTACGATTTGATCGGTACGGTCGATGTGGCGGCGCCGATGGTGATCGAGCCGGGACAGGTGTTTGGCGAGGGGATGATTGACGTCGGCACGATCAACTGACACTGGAATTACAGAATTGACGATATCGAGTTGCGGGCGACATGATATGTCGCCCCTACAAAGTCCGTGTCGGAGTAATCAGGAGGTTTTCACGCCCAGGGCGATGCCATCGCCGACTTCGATAATGGTGCTGTCAAATTGTGGATGCTGCGCCAGGGTTTGATTGAAATTGACCACGCCGTGATCGTCCTCGGTTTTCGGGTCGAAGATCTGTCCCTGCCAGAATACGTTATCAGCCACCACAGCGCCGCCGACGCGCAGGTTATGAGCCGCCCACTCCAGGTAGCTGGGATAGCTGGCTTTGTCGGCGTCAATGAACATGAGGTCGAAGGGACCCTCGGAAGCCAGCTTGGGCAGGACTTCCAGCCCAGCGCCTTGCAGGATGGTGACTTTATCGGTCAGGCCGGCGTATTCAAAGTGGGCGCGCGCCACTTCGGCGTGGACGCTGCTGACCTCGATGGTGATCAGCCTGCCATGAGCGGGCAGCGCGCGCGCAATGCAGATTCCGCTATAGCCGGCAAGCGTGCCGACTTCGACGACGCGTTCAGCGCCGCAAAGCCTGACCAGCATTTGCAGCAGCTTCGCTTCATTTGGTTCCAGGCTGATCAGCGGAATGCCGCGGGCGGACGTTTGCTCGCGCACATGGCGCAGCGTCTTGTCTTCGCGGGTGAAGAGTTCGTTGACATACTCGCTGTAGCGCGGTGACAGACTTTGGCTCATAGCTATTCGCCTCCTTCGGGCAGGTCGTCTTCGGCGCCATCTTCAAAAGACGATTCCAGTTTCTGCGGCAGTTTATCCCGAAAGATGGCGAAATGGTCCAGGTCGCGCGCGACATAGGAATCGGGAAAGATTTTGCGTACCTCGCTGATCACCTCGAATTCGCGATAGCGACGTGATATGTGAGTGAGAAAGAGAAACTTCACGTTGCATTCGCGCGCCAGTTCACCCGCTTGGCGCGCGGTGATATGGCCGACTTGACGCGCGATATCGGCGTGTCTGTCGAGGTATGTCGATTCGATCACCAGGGCGTCGGCATCACGCACGGCGTCGCGAATGTCGTCGGTGCGGGCGAGATCGCCGGTGACGACGACTTTGGCGCCGCGGATAGGCTCGCCCAAGACGTCGTCGGGATCAATGATTCGGCCTGCGGGCGTGACGATTGATTCCCCGGCGACGAGTTGGCTGCGTTCGGGACCATGCGGCACGCCAAGCGCCTCCGCTTTATCAGCCAGGAAGGGGCGGCGCGAATCTTCCTCGAAAATATAGCCGTAGCATTCGCGCCCGCGATGCGAGACCGGGAAGGCGCGAATGGAAAAATTGCGCCCGCTGAAGAGGATTTCGTCGGGCATGGCGCGATAGAAATAGATCGGGACAGGCGGCGATTCTCGGCGAAAAACGACCTGATAGATCAGCGATTGCACGCGTTCAATTGCAGGCAAACCGCCCCAAATGTGAATCTCGTCCAGCGCTTCCCAGCGGCCGAAGGTCGAGAGCAGGCCGCCCAAGCCGAGAATATGATCCAGGTGCGCATGGGTCAAGAAGATGCGATTGAGCCGCTTAAAGCCGATGCCGCTGCGCAAGATTTGACGCTGCGCGCCTTCGCCGCAATCGACCAGGAAGCGCTGCTCGCCAGCCAGCACGGCGAGGGACGGCAAGCCACGGTAAATGGACGGCGCCGAGGCTGAAGTGCCGAGGAAAACAAGCTCGAACATCAGCCGCCGCTTTCGTCAGATTCGGGCAAGGGAAGCACCTCGATGTCATACAGAAAGATGCGGTCGCCGTGTGGCTGGTCATCTTTCAGGGCTGGCAGGCGTTCCTGGTCGCTTTGTCGATAGGCGCCGACCGCGACGATGTAATTTCCAGGCAAGATCGTTTCGCGCAAGTTTACTTGAGTCACCTGAATGAAGACATCGCGTTCGCGCAGCAAAAGCGGATTGACGCTGATGACATCACGGATGCCTATCGCGGTTACCGGGTCAGAAAGAATGTGATTTTTGAGGATGATATCGGGCAGAAAGTCGCCCTCGACGCGCCAGTAGGTGATGACATCGACAGCGTCTCCCGGCAAATAGGAGCGTTCGATATCGGGTTCGTAACCGAGCAAGGTGAGATTGCCGCCGAAGCGGATAGGGGGCGCAATGGGTTCGGGGTCGGCGACTTCCGGCGCGTAGGAAAGTGGCGCGGTGGTGGTGAAGGCGCCGGCGCGGTCGGCAAGCAGTTGGGCTGCTTCGAGCTCGATGACCGTGTCGCGCGGCAGATTGCCCGATACCCATTGCCCGTGTGACAGCCACTCCAGAATATAAGGATGCAAGCCATCCAGCATTGCTGCGTCGAAGAAAACGACCCGCTGTTTTTCGCCGCCGTTGGCCAGCAGGAGGCTCAGGCTGCAATCGGCTTCACGAAAAGCGAAATTCGAGCGATTCATCATCAGCAGCGTTTTGTCGCTGAGACTTAACACTTGCTCCGGCGCGTCTGTGTCCCAGGCGGAGTTGCAGAATACGACGGGCGCCTCATAAGCGACGGTGTCCAGGTAGTGCGCGATCTGGCCTAGCCCGCCGTTGACAAGCGGCACAACGGCTTCGTTATCGCGCCAATCGTCGAATAGGTCGGACCAGGTCCAAACGACATTGATGGCCAGCAGCAGCAACACGCCCGCGACTGCCATGTGGCGGAAAATGACGTCGACGAATATGGGCGTGCGGATCAGCGCATAGAAGCCGATGCCGAAGAAGATCGCCAACTGAGGCATTACGACGGTCATGCGCGCGAAATTGGGACTGCTGTCAACAATGAGGGCGGCCGGCAGCGTCACGAGAAACATGATGAGCATCAGCATAAAGCGCGGACGATGCCGCCTGAGCGCGCAAATGACGATTCCCGCCAGCATCAGCAGCCCGCTGAAGGCATCAACCAGTGGGCGCCCGGGCAAGTTATGCAGCGGATTCGCATCGCCGTTGGCGACGAGCGCAAGCAAGCCGTCGGCAATTGAGCGCAGCAAGCCGTCATCATAATGAGCGAGAATGCGCTGGCCCGCGGAATACTGTGGCAGATTGATGGACGATATGAGATAAGGCATGCTGATAATCAGCATCAGCAGAATGGCAAAGCCAGTGTAGCTGCGGCGCTGGCGAATCATGACATTTCGGACATAGAGCAAATGGGCAATATAGAGCATCGCGCCCAGGACGATAAACAGGCTGGACGGATGCAGATAAAAGCCGATGCCCAAAAGGGCGCCCAATGCGGCGAAAGAGACGATGTTCGACGTGACGACGCGAGTGCGACGGTACACGGGCAGCGAACGAGCCAGCGCCAGCATGGTCGCCGATACAAGAAACAGAAGAGCCGCATCGCTTGAAACCGTGCGCGCCAGCAAAATGCTGCTCATATTTACGGCGACTAAACCGGCCGCCAGAACGCCCACAATCGGATTAAAGAGGTGATTGCCCAGCGTATAGATGATGGCAAGCGACAGCAGACTCAGCCACAGGGAGGAAATGCGGAATCCTATAGTGCCTTCGCCTACAAGCGAGGTCATGAAGGCGGCAAAGACGTGATAGGCGCCTTCGCGCCCGCCGTCTTCATCGGGATAGAAGACAAAAATATCGCCCTGCCGCACATTGTCGACCAGTCTGATGTTGATGATTTCGTCATCGCTGAAGCCCAGCGGCAGGGTCGCGAGATCGTGGGTGCGCAAGAGGGCAGCGAGCAAAAGCAGGATGATGACCAAGAAACGGCTCATCCGGCTGGTCATCAAGGCGTGACCCTTGACCATGTTGATCAAGGTCGGTTGAACCTTCGTTGGATGAGACAGAATACTATCCAGTCTGTTGCAGCAGAACGGTCGGGCTAGAGTATGCCGCAGATTTAGGCTGGGCGCATGCAAGAATGCGAGACGACATTGTATTCATTCTATTGTATGTTATGAAACAAATAGGCGTCATGCAGGGCAAATTGGCGCCCTTATCTCGCCCAAGGCGACGGGACTATTTGAAGCGCGCTCGGCGATTATGGTATCGCCGCAGACCTTTCGCATATTGGCGACGGTGATATAGGCTGGCCGCGGACCACTGCCATCGGGCTCGAGAATCGCCCACCAGTATTCTTCGTCTGCCGGCTGCCAGGCCGGGTCTGGCATATAAATCAAGACCATCAATCCGATCCATGGGCGCCAATTGGCGATGGCATACTCGTATGCGCGCTCGATATAGTGGGCTTGCTCCTGTTCTGTCACGCTGAACCATTGATAATCGGGATTGACGCGGTCGGTAGTATAGCCAAATTCCAGGATCGCTATCTGCCGCGCTTCATCGCCGTAACGCAGCATGATTTTTCGCAGATCCTCAACGCGGCGAAAGGTGAACCACCGGTGAGCAGCCTCTTCATCGTCGGGCCCGATCTCCGGCGGGGCGAAGCCCGGCGCGTGTACGCCCACCACATCTATGTAGCGCTGAAAGCCGTTTCGATACATCTGATCGAAGTAGACATCGTCCGGAAGAGCGGCATCATCGTTATTTCCAGTTGGCGCCAAGCCGGCCGAGATCAGGATGGCGGCGGGATCAGCCTGGCGAATGGCGCTGCTGCAAGCGGCGAGCAATTCGACGTAGCGCGCGGGGTTGGGTGGTTGATCGCCCCATTCACGACTGAGATTGGGTTCGTTCCAGATTTGGTAAGCGCTGATTCGCCCTTGGTAGCGTTGGGCAACGGCGGCGCAGTAGGCGCCAAAATCCGACAGATCGGCCGGTGGCGCGTCGCGGGCGATTTCCTCGCCGGGCATGCGCGCCCAGGATGGCGTTTGACCCAAGCGAACGACCAACTGCAGACCTCGGCTTTCAATCTCTTCTAGGATACGGTCAGCCTGATGCCAATGCCAGACACCGCGTTGAGGCTCAAGATCGCGCCAGGCGAAGATCTGTTTGACGTGACTGAAGGACATGAGGCGGACCAGATCCAAATGCGCGCCAGCGTAACCGCCATCCCACCACAAGAATGTATGAACTCCGTAGGTCAACGATGGAAAGGGACCGTCGACAGTGGCGCTTGCTTTGAATGGATCCCAATGCGGCTGCAGGTAAGTCCAAGCGAGGACGCCGAAGGCAGTAACCAGGAGAAAAGCCAGCGCGAGGGCGACCAGCTTGCGTCGAGTCAAGGCCAAGATTTCAGGCATTCACGCGCGCCAGATAGTCTTGCTGCCAAGCCCTGATCGAATCGTAGGCGGGGCGGAAGGTGAAGCCGGGACCGATCAATGAATAGGGAACGTTGTCGTTGCTGATTGCGTAGCCGGCTTGGGGACCGAAATTGAAATTCCATACGAATGCGAGCCAGACGAAGCCCCATTCTTCCATATTGCTCATGGCTTTGGGAATCCATTCAGCCTGTTCGGCCAGGGAGTTATCGAGGGAGAATTCGAAGCCCGGGCGCGCGCCGCCAAGATCCTCGGACGAGGGCCAGCCGAATTCGGTTACGCAGAGTTTGGTATCGCGTCCAGCCACGCGGATGCGTTGCGCGTAGCCTTCCAGGGTGCTGCGGAAGCTCCAGCTATGGTGCCGGTTGGTGAAGGGACCGGTGAAGATCGCGGACGGATCCACCGGGATATCGAGATAACGATAATCGGGGCTGACGTTATAGCCATTGTGATGGGCGCCGACGCAATCAGCCCAATCGAGCATTCCGGCTTCGATTTGCCGCTCCATATACTTGAAGTCGTCAACCGCGTGGACGCCGTCGTCAATGCCAGTAGGCGAAAGGGCGCCGCTGATTACGATTATTCCTGGGTCTGTCGCCTTTATTGTTTCGTAGCTGGCGCGCAGCAATTCAACGTACTTCGCCGCGTTTAGCCCATGAACTGATGTCCAATCGCGATTCAGGTTTTGCTCGTTCCAGATTTCAACGGCGTGAATCTGGCCGGGGTAGCGATTAAGAATCGCAGCGACGAAGTCGGCAAAGTTCTGCGGGTCTGCTGGCGGACCGTGCCACTCCAGGTTGACGTCAGCTTCGCGCGCCCATTCCGGCGCGGTGACGATGGAGAGCAGCATCTTGATGTTGAATTTCTGAGCGCTGGGCATGACGAAATCAAGCAGGCTCCAGTCGATTTGGCCTTGTTCTTTTTCAATCTGCTCCCAGCGCACTTGCTGCTTCACCCAGCTCATGCCGAGATCCGCTGAGACCGAGCGAAACCAGTTGTCCTGATTTACCGGATTGAAGGCGAGCGCTTCTTGCACCTGGATGCCGACCTCATAGCTCAAGACATCGACGGGCAGCGGCGTTGGGGTCGGCGAGGGTACTGGCGTATCGGTCGGCTCGGGCGTGACTTCTTCCATGTACAAGGGCACGGTCGGCTCGGGCGGGACAGGAGTCGGCGTGAATGTCGGCAATGGCGAGGCGCTCGGCCGCGCGACCGCGACCTCGGTTGATTGCGTCTCTTCGGTATCGGCGACAAGAAGAGGCAACGGATTGCCCATTCCGGGTTCAAGCCGTTCGGCGCTGGACGTAAAGTAAATGGCGAGGAAGGTAGCCGTGACCATGATAAATGTGATGGCGAGCCAAATTAAGACAAAGCCGCGGATTTGTTTGTGAACTGCCTTGGTTACCACGTCAAGTCCTGGTGCGCGTCCGCTGAGCGACTCCTTGAGGGTACATCAATTTGCCTCAGCGCGGGAGAGTTTTCCGCCGCATCAGCGGGCGCCAGCCAAGGCGCTGCAAGCTGGGCAAGAGCCATCGGGACGGATGATGGCGAAGCCCGCTTGCGGATCGGCGCCATAATGCTGGAAGTCGATATTCCATACGATGAACAAGCGCACCACCCCGCTCTGCGAGGCGAGCGCGGCCGCTTGCGCCAGCCAAGCCGCCTGCTGCTGCACGGTGACATGCTGCGCCCAACTGAAGTATGAGGGCAAGCCGGGCAAGCCCTCGGACGTGAGATAACCCAATTCGGTAAAGCAGATGGGGCGCCGGGTGATGCCGTAATAGGTATTGAGCATGCCATGGAAGTAGCGGGTGTAATAATCGCCCTGGCGCGGATCGCCGCTGGTTTGGCTGGGCGGGATGATGCCTTCATTGTAGTGGGCGCCGACGCAATCCAGATAATTGAGTCCGCCGCCGGCGACCATCTCGCGCAGCCAGCGGTCATCGTTCATCACCTGACCGGGAAAGGCGTTCTCGGCGCCGGTGGGGGCGGGGGCGGCGCTGATGACCATGGTCGAGCCGTTAGCTTGCTTGATCTTCTGATAGGCGGTGGCTAGCATGCGCGCGTAGGCGATGCCGCTAATCTGGCCGCGGGGCCATTCGCGGTCAATGTTTGGCTCGTTCCACACTTCGATGGCGTCGGCGCCTTGCCCGGCGATTCGCTGCAGCCAATTGGTATAGCCATTGATATACGCGTCGCCGCCGCGGGCCAATTCCGCCGGGTCGCCGACGGTACCCACCAAGATTTTGAAGCCGTTGTTGCGCGCGGCGCTGATGTCGGGCCCGACATCTGGCGGACCATGCTGGTAATAGCGCGACTGGATTTTCATCCAGGTCATGCCCGCCGACCGCATCGCCTGATGGGCGCGGCCGCTGCCCGTATTTGACACGTGCCCGCCGATCTCGATGCTGATGCTGCCTGGCGGCGGCGCGGCGGCGCTATATTGTGGACTGCTGGGCGCTACCGCAACGGGACGCGGAAGCGGAGTGGGCGTCGGCGTCGGGGTTGGCGTGGCGGTCGGACGGAACAAGGGTACGATGGCGCCGCGGCGGATGCTTTGCGCTTCGCCGTCAGCGACAGCCGCCCAATTGATGGCGTAATTGCCATCGGGCGCCTCCATCGTCAATACCAGTTCGGCATCCAGGTCAGTCAAGACATGATTGAGCTCGCCTTCCGCGCTTTCGACCGACCAACGCGCCTTGAGCTGCCTGGGTTCGTCGCCAGCTGGCTGCCCCAATGCAAACTCGCGTACCGTCGATTCCAGGTCTCGGTTGTGATCGCCCGCCAGCAGGTCAATAAAGGCGACGCCGCCGATAGCAGCGGATGTGACGCTTTCCAGGCGATGGCGCAAGGCGGCAGGGTCGGTGAGCCAGATGCGCGAAATAGCGGCGGCGGATTCGTCATGATAATCGATATAGGCTGTTTGGATATCGCGCTCTAGGCCGGCGCGCGCTGTGTATCCGCTGAGGGAAGCGCGGATAAGGGCGCCTGGTTCAATCGAGCCGGTCTGGCTGACCTCAGCGGCGGTGACGATCACATCACCCAAGGCGGCGAAGGCGTCGTGCCAGCCAATGCGCCTCTGGACGCCGTCGACCTCGCGGACGGAGCGGACGCTCAAACCAAGCAAGACTTTGTTTCTGGCGACTTCGGCGGTTAGCTGGCGCAGAAGATCAGCTACAGAAGCAGCCCCATGCGGCAGATAGGCGGAAGGATCGATGATCGCGCGCAATTGAATATAATCCGCCGCCGCGCCGAGCTGAGGCCAATCGTAGGCGCCGCCTGCTTCCGCCGAAACGACTAGGCCGAGGCGCAGACCATGCGGCGCAAAGCTTTGGGACAACTCGGCGATGAAGCGCGCGAAATCGGCGCGATGCTCAGGCGAAAGCCCGCGATAATCGATGAAGACGCCGTCAAATTGGTTGTAAAGGACTAAGTCGGTGATGCGGGCGCTATGCTCGGCGCGCAGGCGCGGGTCCGCGATCAGCGCGTCGATGGTTGTGATATCAAGGGCGCGCGGGTCGGCGAAGTTTCGGATCAGCGGCATGAAGAGATAGGGCGCGTTGGTGACGCCGCCGGGCGCCAGGCTCCCGATCAAGCCGCCATTTGCCGTGGGACGCAAGCCCGCGGGGCTGAGAATGGTCGCGAGTTCGGCGATATCGGCATCAAGGTCTTCGCTTATCTCTTGCGCAATCAACAGGATTGGCGCGGATGGGATGATTTCAAAGGCGGCAATTGCGCGCGGGGCGAAATCGGCGGCGCCATACAGCACACCGGCAGCGGGCTCAGACGGGATGAAGCGCCAGTTTTCGCCGGTCCAGCCGTAAAGCGAGAGGCGGTTTGTGGGCATTTCAGCAGCGCCCGGCTGCAATTCCAGGTTCAGCGTCGATGGCGCCCCCCCGCGGGATTCGATGTGGTAGAGGGGGCTGCGCAGCGTCAGGAATGAGGGAAGCGCATCGCGGGCGGCTGAGAGCCAGGGGGACCGGTCGGCGGCGGATTCGAATTCTTCCGCTGGCAGGCGCGCGAGCTTGACGGCGAAGTCGGCGCTGGGCTCGGCGGGGGGCAGGCTTAGGCGGAGCTCGGCGTCGAGGGCGATGGCGGGCGATGCGGCGTTGAGGGGGCTGTATTGGGCGGCGAGGAGGCGGTCGGGCAGGTTGATTGGCGGGAGGAAGAGGCTGAGGCTGATGAGGGCGGCGGCGATGAGCAGGGATGTGAGGGCGACTAGGCAGGGCGCCGCGGGGCGGCGGGGGGGTTGGTGGTGCGGGGGGCTGGTCATCGGCTAATGAGTCACGAAGATGCAGCATTTACTACACGTCCGCGCACTGGAATGACCGCGTTCGCCTCTACAAACTGGGTCAGCTTAAGCTTCTCAAGTAGCTGATCAAATTGGTCGCCTTTACCTTGTACTACCACGCACTCATCCAAACCGACCGCCTGAGAATCTGACACCTTGCGTTGGATTGAGTTGCCTTCCTTTTCATTCATAGTAAGAAGGAAACTACGCGCACCACGATATACTTGTTTTATCGCCAATCCTTCCAGGTCAGCCTGTTTCCAACGTTCACGCAATGATGTCTTGCAAGACAGGACAACTGGGGTCTTCGGATGATACAAGAGAATGTCGTAGTTCACACTGGGGATAAACTCTACTGAGGCCTGATAATATGCAGGAAGTATACCTTCACGATACAGTGATTCGAGAACAAGCCCTTCAAAAACTCTGCCGTTGACGCTTCGGTTTGATCCGTGTGCAGCTATGTAGTTGCGGTAGCCAGCGAGAACGAGTTTCGAACCTGCCATGTCTATAGGGATGCCGCCAAGTGCGCTCTCAACGTATGGTAGGAACCCCAACCTGCTATGCCAATTGCTCATCGGTCGCTCCCACTTCAGAGCCAATTGAGTCGGAACATTTGATTGCTGCTTCTATGCGCGTCTTGGCAAGTTCGCAGTAGGCCTCATCAATATCTACGCCTAGCCCCAATCGGTTGTTCATCACAGCTGAAATCAACGTAGTACCGCTGCCCATAAAAGGATCAAACACCGTATCGCCAACATAGCTGAACAACTTAATGCAGCGCGTCGGCAATTCAAGCGGAAACGGAGCTGGATGCCCGACGCGTTTTTTGCTCTCGCCATTGAAGGTCCATACGCCGTTAGTCCATTCCATGAACTCGTCGCGAGTGATGTCGTTTTCGCGCGAACCTGATGTTTTCTTCCAACTGTCTTTATAGAGCACAACGATTAGTTCGACAGGCGCGATGACATAAGGGGCCGAGGCGCTCATCCAGGAGCCCCAGGCCGTGCGGCGCGAAATATTTCCTTCGTTC
Source organism: Chloroflexota bacterium (assembly GCA_026706445.1). Lineage (GTDB taxonomy): Bacteria > Chloroflexota > Anaerolineae > Aggregatilineales > Phototrophicaceae > UBA6055. Next base: position 17,835 of record JAPOYT010000152.1, on the reverse strand, counting down.
CAAACAATAGTCGAGTGGTACTGATAACCGATTTCTTTGGCAATGGTCGTCAAGTCTGCGCCGACGCTCTGTTGTCCGCCTTTGTTCTTGTCCAGCGGGATGTTTAGGCAGAATCGCCCGTCTGACTTGAGCCATTCGAAACAGCGCGACATCCATTCGCGGGAGAATTGCAGGTATTCATCGTAGGACAAGTCGTCTTCGTTGCTGTTGTATTTAATATCGACATTGTACGGCGGGGATGTAACAATCAGGTCGATCGATTCATCAAATACGGCATCTGTTTTCAGCACGTTGTCGTCAATGATTGCTACATCGTCTCGGTAGAAATAGTAATGTGAAGATTGCATTGTTAATCCTACACGGTTGGCTTGTATTGATTAAAGCATACCATGTAGCACAGTCATTCGCACATTCGCCTATGCAACATCTCTTCCCAAATTATTGTCGCCCACTCGCCACAGCGTTCACCAAAATCCGCGCGCGGCTGCGCAGTTGCGGCTTCGACCAGGTCCCATCGCCGACCAGCCAGGCGCCCATGCCGCAAGCGACCGCGCCAGCGCGGATGAATTCGCGCGCGTTCTGGTCGTTGATAGCGCCGTTGCACATAAAGGTCATATGCTTCAGCGGACCGAAGATCGCCGTGAAGTAATCGACGCCGAGCGCGCCAATCGGGAAGAGCTTGATCAGCGGCGCGCCCAGGCCCCAGGCGGCCACCGCTTCGGAGGGCGTCGCGGCGCCCGGTCCCATCAATACGCCGCGATCCATGACCGCCGTCACGACATCAGCTTGGAAGGCGGGCGAAACGACGAAATCGGCGCCGGCGTCGAGTACGCGATGCGCCGATTCGACATTCAGCACGGTGCCCATGCCGACGCAGGCCTCTGCGCCGTATTCGGCTTTTAGCGCTTGCATCGCCGCGATCGGCTCATCCGAGTTCATCATCATTTCAAATACGTTAATGCCTTCATTCATCAGCACTTCAGCCACGCGCAGGGCGACATCGGGCGGGAAGGCGCCGCGCATGCCGGCGACGATGCCGCTGGATTTGATTGCCTGTAGCGCCGCCTCAGTGTCCATCTCTCCGCCCTGCCTCAAGCTGATATAATTGGTCGACTGCCATCGTTAATGATAATGTTTGGAGCGCCTTTTGCCAATGAACGAAAGAGAGCGCGTGAGGATCCTGGTTGCGGCCGGCGCCTTCAAGCAGAGCCTGACCGCGGCGGAAGCTTGCGCCGCCATCGCTCGCGGGCTGGGCGAGTCGGGCTTGGACGCAGCTATCGAGCAACTGCCGATCGCCGATGGCGGTAATGGCACGCTGGATGCCTTTCTCGCGACTGGCGGCGATCGGATATCCCTGCCGGTGATGGATCCGCTGATGCGGCCGATAGAGGCTGCATACGGGTTAATTGAAGAGGGTCGGACGGCGGTCATTGAGATGGCGCTGGCATCGGGTATGGAGCTGCTGGCGCCGGCCGAGTTGAATCCGCTGGCCGCGACCACATACGGAACTGGGCAGTTGATGGCGGATGCGCTTTCGCGCGGCGTCGAGCGGATCATCATCGGCTTGGGCGGCAGCGCCACAGTCGATGGCGGCATGGGCTGTCTTAGCGCGTTGGGATTGAAGCTGCTGGACGCGGACGGGAATGCTATACCGTCCGGCGGTGGTGGATTGGCGGAACTCGCAACCATTGACGACAGCGGACTGGATAAGCGTTGGGGCGATGTTGAGATCGTGATCGCGTCCGATGTGGAGAATCCAACCTTGGGCGAGCGGGGCGCGGCGCGCGTATTTGGACCGCAGAAGGGCGCCGACCCGGCGATGGTAGAGTTGCTTGAGCGCAACTTGCGGCATTGCTTCGCCACGGTGAACGCGCAGCGCGGGGTCGATCTGCGGACGGTCAAGGGAGGGGGCGCGGCCGGCGCTTTCGCCGCCGGTCTTATGGCTTTTCTCAACTGCCGGCTGGAGTCGGGAATCGACCTGGTGCTGGCGCATAATCGCTTTCGCGAGAAGCTGGCCGATTGCGCGCTGGCAGTCACGGGCGAGGGACAGATTGATGCGCAGACGCTCGATGGCAAGGGTCCGCTGGGCGTGGCGAAGCTGGCGGCGGAATACGGCGTGCCGGCCATCGCCATCGTCGGCGGCTTGAATATCGATGACCGCTTGTTGCATGAAGCCGGCGTACAGGCGGCTTTCTCCATCGTGGACAAACCGATGACGCTGGAGCAGGCGCTGGCGGACGCTGAGGACCTGACGCGGCGAGCGGCGCTGCGGCTTGGGTACGCGCTGCAATTGACGAGGCGGAACTGAACATGGGCCGCTATCGGTTCTGCCTACTAAGTAGCGGCAAGCTGCCATAGAATGCCAGCGACAGGGGGCGGCGAATGAGACGAATCGTACTCAAGCTGGGCACAAGCGTACTGACCAAGGGCACGCCCAATCTGAATCTTCAGCGCATGCTGGAGTTGGTGCAGCAAGTGGCGGCTTTGCATGAGGCCGGCTACGAGGTCATCGTTGTCTCATCGGGCGCGCAGACAGCGGGCCGCAGCAAGCTTGACTTCCCCGATTTAGGCAAGTCGGTGCCGGCGAAGCAGATGCTCAGCGCGGTCGGGCAGAGCCATTTGATGCGCATTTATCAAGACCTGTTTGATTTGTTTGAGATTACCGCGGCGCAGATCCTGCTGACGCGCGATGACCTAAGCCACCGCGTTCGTTACCTCAATGCGCGCGATACACTGGACACGCTCATCGAGCAGCGCATCATCCCCATCGTCAACGAAAATGACACGATCGCCACGGAAGAGATTCGCGTTGGCGATAACGACAATCTTTCGGCGCTGGTGGCCAGCGTTGTCGATGCCGATCTGCTGATCATCCTCACGGACCAGCCGGGCATCTTCAGCGATGATCCGCGCAAGAATCCGAAAGCGGCGCTCATACAGAACATTTCGCAGGTATCCGATGAATTGTTTGAGCTGGCTGGCGGCGCCGGCAGCAATATCGGGACCGGCGGCATGGTCACCAAGATTCAGGCGGCGCAGATCGCCAGCCGCAGCGGCATCGAGACAATTATCGCCAGCGGGAGCGAGCAAGAGGTGGTCCGGCGGCTGGTGGCGGGCGAGAAGCTGGGCACTCGGATTCAGGCGGCCAAGGATCGGTCGGAGAGCCGCAAACGCTGGCTGCTGACGGATCGTACGCAAGGTTCGCTGGTGGTGGACGCCGGCGCGGCCAAGGTCTTGCTGCGCGGTGGCGCGAGCCTGCTGCCGGTGGGCATCCGCGAGGTTCGGGGCGAGTTTGAGCGCGGGGCGACGCTGACGGTGCTGACGGCGGAGGGACGCGCGATCGCCCACGGCATGAGCAACTATCAAAGCGCGGATTTGCGCAGAATTTGCGGCCTCAAGTCGAGCGAGATTGTCGATATCCTCGGCTACAGCTATGGCGATGCCGCGCTGCATCGCAACAACCTGGCGCTGCTGTAGCGCTTGCTTCCGCCGATTGACCAGCCTGCGCTCTGCCGTGTTAGAATCTGAGTAGGTGGGATAAGGAGGCATTGAGATATGGAAGTCAAGAAGCGCCTCTATACCGTGGATGATGTCTTGGAGTTGCAAGGCTGGGACGGCATTAGAGACAGAAAATATGAGTTGGTCAATGGAGAACTCCGTGAAATGTCGCCAGCGAATATGTTGCATGCATGGCTTGCTTCAAGAGTAGACAGAATGATTGGCAATTTCGCGGAAGAAAGAGAATTGGGCTATTCCTTTGTTGAGGGGGGCTACTTTCTGTCTGATGACCGGCACAACTTATATGCGCCAGATGTCGCGTTCGTCTCCAAGGCTAGGATGCCTGATCCGATTCCGCAGAAGTTCGCGGGCTTCATGCCGGACCTCGCTGTGGAAATCGCTTCGCCCAGCAACACGGTCGCCGAGCTTCATAGCAAGGCTTTGATTTACTTGCGCAACGGGACGCAACTGGTTTGGATTCTGTATCCTGTGCGAGAGAGCGCGGAGGTCTGCCGCCTCGACGATGAAGCAAATCTGAAGGCCGAGTCCTTCGGCATTGACGTCCCTCTATCCGGCGAAGACGTCCTGCCCGGGTTCGAGCTGGACTTGCGCCGGCTGTTTAAGCGCTGAGCGCCGGCAGGCTGGACTGCCCCGCCCCGAACTGCCTAAATTGAACATCATTGCATAACCGCGCATCCTATGGGATATTAGGCTTGCAACTTCACGGAAGGACTCTAGGAAAAACTATGGCACAAGCTGTTCTGGAAGCACTCGATCTCGCGCAAATGGGCGCATGCGCCAGGACGGCGGCCGCGCTGCTGGCGCAGAAGTCCACCGCTGACAAGAATGCCGCCCTGCTCGCAATCGCCGATGCGCTGGAAGCGAATACCTTGAGTATTCTGGAAGCCAACCAGCGCGACCTGGATTTGGCGGCTCAGAATGGCATCGATCCGATTTGGATTCGCGACCGCATCGATTTGGAAATGCGGATGGCGGGCATCATCGCCGATGTGCGCAAGGTCGCTGAATTGCCGGATCCGGTCGGCGAGGTATTGCAAGATTCGACGCTTGATAATGGCTTGCGGTTGATCAAGCGGCGCAGTCCTCTCGGTGTGCTCGGCACGATATATGAATCGCGCCCAAATGTGACGGTGGATGTATCGACCTTGGCGCTAAAGACGAGCAATGCCGTCATCCTGCGCGGCGGCTCCGATGTTCTCCACAGCAATATGCGGCTGACCCAGGTGATGCAAGCGGTTTTGGCGGCGCATGATTTCCCGGCTGAGGCCATTCAGTACATCAGCAGCGCCGACCGTCGCTACGTCAGCGAGATGCTGCGACTGTATGAGCATATCGACATGATCATCCCGCGCGGCGGCAACGGCTTGCATACCTTCTGCCGAGAGAACAGCAGCATTCCGGTGATCACGGGCGGCATCGGCGTCTGCCATATCTTCGTTGACGAGAGCGCGCGGCTGGACAAGATCTTGCCGGTGCTGGATAACGCCAAAACGCAGCGGCCCGCCGTTTGCAATTCGATGGAGACGCTTCTGGTTCACCGGTCGGTGGCGCATGAGCTGCTGCCGCAAGTTGTCGAAGTATTGGGCGGCGCTGGCGTAGCATTCCACGCGGGCGAGCGCGCCTATCGCATTGTCGGCGCTGATGAGCGAGTGGTGGCGGCAGCCGCCGAGGACTTCGACACCGAATGGTACAACCTGACGCTGAATTTGAAAGTGGTCGATGATGTGGACGAGGCGATTGCTCACATCGCCCGGCACGGAACGCAGCACTCGGACAGCATCTTAACCGAGACGGCGGCGCATGCCGAGCGCTTCCTAAACGAGGTCGATTCGGCGGCGGTGTATTGGAACGCGAGTACGCGCTTCACCGATGGCAGCGCGATGGGCCTGGGCGCGGAAGTGGCGATCAGCACGCAGAAGCTGCATGCGCGGGGGCCGATGGCGCTGGAAGAGTTGACCACCTACAAATGGATCGTGAAAGGCGACTATACATCGCGGCCCTAAGAGGCGCGCCAGGATCGCCGAAAATCCACTTGACACCGACGCGCGCGGCGCAGGATAATGTCTCCAAGCAAATAGCGGAAGCAAAGGCGAAGACGAAGACAGTCCGCAAGCGCGCGGAGACGCGCCTGCCGAAGCAGGGAGCGGTTGCCATGGACTGGGAGCGGCCGCGGAGGCAGTTGTGGAATTCACTTCCGAGCTGACGGGTGAAAGGGCTTGGCTGGCTCTAGTAGCCCGCTCCGCTGGCCCGGCGTGACAGGGCGTAAAGAGTGCGGCGCTGGCGGACGGCGCTGAAATAGGGTGGTACCGCGGGAACGTTTACGCTCTCGTCCCTAGCTGGACTGAGGGCGTTTTTGTTGGGGCATCGGTCGCTGACCGAGCCGCGAAATGCAGGCGAAGGAGACGATATGTCGGATGCGATAGAAGATATCCGCGAAGAAGCGCTTTCTGCGCTGGAGCAACGTACCGATTCTGATTCGTTGTCCGATTGGCACAGCCAGTACCTGGGGCGGCGCGGCGCGGTGGGCAGGCTCTTCGGCACGATCGGCGGTTTGCCGCCGGAGGAACGAGCCGCCTTTGGGCAGCGGGTAAATGCGCTGCAAAAGGACCTTGGCGCGGCCTTTGAAGAGCGCGAGGCGCTGATTCAAAGTCAGTTGCTGGCGCGCGACCTGGAAGAAGGCGAGATCGATATCAGCTTGCCAGCTTATCCGCGGCGGCGCGGCGGCTTGCATCCATCGACGCGGACGCATCGCGAATTCCAGACGATCTGGGCCGATATGGGCTTCCAGGTTTACCAGAGCCGCGATGTCGAAGAGGACAAGTTCAACTTTACCCTGCTCAACCTGCCGCCCCATCACCCGGCGCGCGATATGCAAGACACGTTTTATACGACTGACCCTCGCGTTCTGCTGCGCACGCATACATCACCGGGTCAGATTCGGGCGATGCGAGAGTTGGGCGCCGGCGGCACGAAGCCGATCCGGGTCATCTTGCCGGGCATGTGCTATCGCCAAGAGCAAGTGACGGCGCGCAGCGAGATTCAGTTCACCCAGGTGGAGGGGTTGGCGATCGGGCGCAATATCCGCATGAGCGACTTGAAGGGCACGATCGCCGAATTCGCCAAGCGCATGTATAACCCCAAGGCCAAGGTGCGTTATCGCGCCTCATACTTCCCTTTCACTGAGCCAAGCATGGAAGTTGATGTCGAGTGTTTTCTCTGTGATGGCGAGGGCTGCCGCGTCTGCAAATATACCGGCTGGCTGGAGATCGCCGGCAGCGGCATGGTGCATCCGGATGTGCTGCGCAACGGCGGCTACGACCCCAGCGTATGGAGCGGCTTCGCCTTTGGCATGGGACCGGAACGGATTACGATGCTGAAGCACGGCATTCAGGATATCCGCTACTTCTGGGGCAATGACCTGCGCTTCTTGCAGCAATTCTAAAGCGCGCTGGACGAGGATACAGCGATGATACGCAATCGGCTCGCAATCCCAAGCGGAATCACAGACATGAGTCACTGGGCTTGGGCACCGCCCATTTTATTGGCGCTGACTCTGCTTGGCAGCCGGGCGGTTGATCTATATCCGCCGCGGACCGATGAATTCATTTCGATGTACAACGTCGGCTGGATCGTCGACGGACCCTACTCGCCAATTGACGCCTTGCATTCGCTGGCGACCAACAGCCCGGATCATACACCGCTGTACTTTCTGTTGCTCAATATCTGGGGTCATCTGGTTGGCGCCGATGTCGCGACAGGGCGTCTGCTATCCGTCTTCGCCGGCTTGCTCTCGGCAGCGATGATATACCGGCTGACACGCGACTTCGCATCGCCGCTGGCGGCTATCTTTGCCCTAATCATTCTGGCGAGCAACACGTTTATCAACTTCTATCAGCTATACCTGCGCATGTATCCGCTACTCATGTTGAACACGGCGCTGGTCTGCTGGCTGTATCTGCGGATCGTTCGGCAAAGGCAGACGCCCAGGCGGCAGGAGTATGTCGCGCTCGCGGCGGCTTGCTATGCCTTGGTGAACACACACGCCATCAGCGCGCTGCCGCTCATCGCGCTGGGGCTGTATCATGTGCTGCATGTCCGCAAAGACCGGCGCTGGCTGAGTGTTTCGCTCACCGTGATGCTGTCGCTGGCGCTGTTTTCACCCTGGGCGGTCCTGCTGCTTTCGGCCGGTGTGAGCCAGACATTTAGCAGCGCCGCGCCGACGATCGAAAACACATTGGACGTTCTCGAAAGTTGGTTGTCAATCGGTTTCAATGGCAGCGTCACACTGCTGATTCTGTCCATTGCGGGCTTGGCGCTGCTGCTTATACAGCGACGCAAGCAATACAACCCGTTATTGCCGCTGCTGGCTTACTACTTGATCGCTCTGGCGCTCTTCACGCAATTTGTCGGCATCATCGTGCCGGGCGCGATGCGCCTGATTATACCGGGGCTCACGCTGTTGATTCCCGGCATTGCGATCAGCGTATATCAGCTATATCGCCTGCGCAAAATGCTGGGATTGATCGCGCTCGTCTGGGTGTTGGCTGGAACTGCCTATCAGCAGTCGGAAGAGTGGACGGGCTACCTGTCCATCAGCGGACGATATGAGGAGCTGATCCCTTGGCATGCGATCAGCCGCGAGATTGGTCGACTAGACGCGGCGAATACTACCGTAATGGGCTACCAGTTTGATGACTTTCGGCTGAAATGGCCCGCCAAAATCGATTATCCGCAGAGCGAATTCTACTTCACTCGGCATGGAATCGAGGTCCGATCGGTCGAAGATTCTGCCGGATTCCAGGAGGCGATTCGATTTCGTTCGATCACCAAACCAGCGCAATGGCTGATGTATCGAAGGAATAACGTAAACGCGACCGTAGCGTCAGAGTTGGAAGCGATTATGCGGGAGGCGCGCTATGAACCTTGCAGTTCGCGCGAGCTGGGAATCGACACTATTCTCACCGAATACCGTTGGGAGACGCTGGATTGCGGGCCGCCGCGGCTTGCTTCTACCCACAGAACCGCGCATTTGGAATACGAGTTTTACACAGCGGCGCTGAGCCTGGATGGCGAAGCCTTGCTCTTCGTCGACCGGTGGACGGCAAAGGCTGGTATGCCGGCCGACGGCTTGAAGCTGTCGCATCAGCTGATCAGCGCCGATTGGGAACGGGTCGCGCAGCTTGATCTGCCACTGGTGAACGAAGACCGGCTGCGACGCTTTTCAATCGATATCGCCGAGGCGCCAGCTGGCAATTACCGGCTAATGGCGATTCTCTATGACAGCGAAACGGGCGAAAGGCAGGACTGGACTGACAATCCTGGCGATCCCAAATTTATGCAAGCGCTGGCGGACCTGGTGATACCCGAATAGCAATCTGAACGAGAAGACTCCCAAAAGGAGCGGAAAACGATGCTTGTCCCCATCTCATGGCTTAAGGAATACGTAGACATTGATGTGCCGGTCGAATTGCTGGCGGAGCGCTTGACTGTAGCTGGGCTGGAAGTGGCGCATCTCAAGTATATTGGCCTTCCCCAGCAGACGGCGCCCGGGGTGCGGATGCCTAGTTCGGATCATCTGGTTTGGGATCGCGAAAAGCTGCTGTTGGCGCGAATCGACGAGGTACGGGCGCATCCCAATGCCGATCGCCTGGTGTTGGCAATGGTCGAATATGGCGGCGAGGAGTTGGAGCAGTGCGTCACCGGCGCGACCAATCTCTTCAGGTACAAGGATAAGGGTCCGATCAATCCGCCGATTTGGAGCGCCTTCGCGCTGGAAGGGTCCGAGGTCTGGGATGGGCAGAGCGACAAGCCAAAGCGGATGACGCTGAAAGGCAAGGAACTGCGCGGCATATTCAATAGGAGCATGGTCTGCTCGGAGAAGGAGCTGGGCATTTCGGAAGAGCATGAGGGCGTGATTGTGATGGATCACGATGAGCGCTATGTCGCCGGGATGCCGCTGGCAGATGTGCTGGGCGATGTGGTGCTGGATATCGAATTCACGCCCAATCTGGCGCGCTGCTTCAGCATGATCGGCGTGGCGCGGGAAGTGGCGGCCATCCTGGGCGTCGAGATGCGCTATCCCGCCTTTGATTACGCCGCTACGGGCGCGCCTATCGAGGGACAAGTCTACATCGACATTCGCGAGCCGGAGTTAAATCCGCGCTTCACGCTGACGCTTCTGCGCGATACAGAAGTCACGGCGTCGCCCTTCTGGCTGCAGCATCGTTTGAAACTAATCGGTCAGCGTCCGCGCAACAATATCGTCGATGTGACAAATTACTTGACCTTCGAGCTCGGTCAGCCCTTGCATGCCTTTGACTACGACAAACTGGTCAAGCGCGCCGGTGGCGTCCCGACGATCATCACACGCCTGCCCCACCCCGGCGAGCAGTTGGAGACGCTGGACGACGTCACTCGTGATCTTGGCGAAGAGACGATTCTGGTGGCGGATTCAGCTGGCGCGCTGAGCCTGGGCGGCGTCATCGGCGGCGGCGAGACCGAGATTAGCGACGCGACGCGCAACGTGCTGCTGGAAGCGGCTGCCTGGAACAATATTAGCATCCGCAAGACGATTCGCGAGCAGAGAGCGCATACCGAAGCATCGGCGCGTTTCAGCCGCGGCGTGCATCCATCGCAGGCGATACTCGGCTGCCAGCGCGGCATCGAGATGATGCGGCTCTTGGGTGGCGGCGCGATCGCGGACGGCGTGCTGGACGCTTATCCCCTGCCGCCGGCAACGGTCACGGTCGATGCGCCAATTGAGCGGGTCAATCGGCTGCTGGGCATGGAAGTCACAATCGACCAGGCAGCCGATGTTTTGCGGCGGTTGGAATTTGAGGTGGCGGTCGAGGGAGAAGTCATCAGGGCGACAGCGCCCGATCATCGGCTGGATATCAGTGCCGACCCGGTCGTCGGGCAGCATGATCTGCTGGAAGAGATCGCGCGCATCATCGGTTATGACCAGATCCCGGAAACGATCATGGCGGATGAGATGCCGCCACAGCGCGAGAATACGAGCCTTCTCATTGAAGAGCGCATTCGCGATTCTTTGGTCGGGGCGGGCTTGTACGAGGTAATCAATTATCGCTTCACCAGCCGCGAGAGCGAAGCGCTGCTGCTGCCGTCGGGCGCGGCGTCTTCCTTGCCACAGGCGGACTACGTGGAGATTGCCAATCCGGCCGCCAGCGAGCGCGATGTGCTGCGGCATACCTTGATGATCAATATGCTTGAGAACGCAGTCAATAATGCGCGTTACCAGAAAACGCAGCAGGTCTTCGAGATCGGCAAGGTTTATCTAGGCGCGGCTGACTTGCTGCCGGAAGAGCCGCTGCATCTGGGCATTCTGCTTACGGGTCCGCGGATCGCATCTTGGTGGGATGGCGCGGCTTCGGCGGGCGAGATGGATTTCTTCGATATGAAGGGCGTGGTGGAAAGCTTGCTGCAGGCCTTGCACATTCGCGATGTCGCGATGGATAAAAGCACGCACGGCAGCTTGCATCCCGGGCGTTCGGCGAACTTGTTGGTGGCGGGCGAGCGCATCGGCAGCTTCGGCGAGATTCACCCCGAGGTGGCGGCGCGCTTCAAGCTGACCGAAGCCAGCGTGATCTACGGTGAAATCGAGGTCGAGCCGCTTATTCAGCATCATCAACGATTGCACGAGATTGAGGCGCTGCCGACCACACCGGCGGTGCTGGAAGATATCGCGTTGGTTGTCAATGCCAGCACGCCTGCGAGCGAGGTTGAGGCGGTGATCCGGCAGGCGGGCGGGCGACTCTTGAAAGACGCGCTGCTCTTTGATGTTTACACCGGCGACCAGATCCCGCCGGGAAAGAAGAGCCTGGCTTACGCGCTGACTTATCAAGACGCTAAGCGCACACTGACGGACAAGAACGCGGCGAAGATCCGCAGGAAGATCATAGGCGCGGCGCGGCATCGGCTCAATGCGGAGTTGCGGTCGCAATAGGCGCTTTTGCGGAAGACCTGGCAGGTCGCCCTTAGATAGGTGGACATTGGCGGGCGACCCAAGGGTCGCCCCTACCGGGGCATAGAAATGGCGGGAGGGCGACTCACCGGGTCGCGTAGACACTGACCGTCAGTCGTCCCTACATTTTCTTGTTATGAAGGGGCGACGCTAATAGCCTTTGGCGCGATCCAACTGATTGAGCAGGGGGCGATTCTCGAGGTAGCGGCGCAGGTTCTCTTTGAAGACGAGCGCCGCTTTGTCGTGGTAATCGCGCGTGAAGCCGGAAAGATGCGGCGTGATGACGACGTTTTCCAAGTTCCAGAGCGGGCTGGTATTGGAAAGCGGTTCTTCTTCAAACACATCGAGGGCGGCGCCGCCGATCTGCCCAGACGAGAGGGCGGTGATCAGCGCCTTTTCATCGACGATTGCGCCGCGCGAGACGCTAACCAGGACCGCCGAATCCTTCATCGCTTCAAAGACTTCTTCGCCAATTAGGCGCTCGGTCGCGGCTGTTTGGGGCGTGGTCACAACCAGGTAATCACAATCTTTCGCCATGGAGGCGACCGTATCAGCGGGATAGATGCGGTCCGGGATGTCGCCGGTTGGATCGCCGGTATTGGGCATAACGAAGGCATTAACCTCTGCTGTATTGCTCAAATCACGCTTTGAGGCCAGCACGGTCATGCCCATGCCGGCGCAAAGGCGCGCCAATTCGCGGCCGATGCTGCCATAACCGACGATGCCGACAGTTTGCCGATCCATATCGACTGGCAGAAATTGTTGATGGGGATGCTCGGGCCATTCCGCTTTGTTCTGCAGCTCAAATGCCCGGCGCATCTGGTAGTTGAACATCAGCATCATCATTAGGCTATAGTGCGCCATATTGGTTGCGTGGATGCCGCTGGTGGAGGTGACGACGATGTCTTCCGCCTGGACAATGTCATGCTCAAGCGCATGGTTCATGCCGGCCGTGTTCATTTGAATCCAGCGCAGCTTAGGCGCCTGCTCCGGTTGAGGAAAATAGCCGGCGGTGTATAGGACTTCGGTCCGGGCGATCGCTTCGAGCGGGACATCGGGGAAGTGGCGCTCGATGTGCAGTCGCGGCGAAATCTCGCGCAGCTCAACGAGGATATCCTGGGAGAAGTCCATGGCGATGGTGACGAATATGCGCTCAGGTTCTGACATTTTGCGAATCCTGTCGCCGCGCTGGAATTGAGGGCGGTGTCGGTCTCAACTGTCAATGCTTGCATTGTGTCTATGTACGAGGTTAGCAGGTCGCATGGTTTCGGTCAATGCGGTCGTGGTCTGGCGAGCCTCTCAGCATTACGATAAGATACGCGCAGTCAGCGGCTGTTCCGGCGGCGCGCCCAAAAACGGCAAAAGCTGTCTGGCAGACATTAGGAGGGCGTTATGAGCGAATGGGAAGACATCACAATTGTGCGACACGACAAGCAGCAAAGTGAGCGTCCGACGGCTGACGATATTGAGTTGACCAAGCAAGTCTTGGTGCTGTCCGCGATGCCCCCACCGCGTTGGGCGGAGATCTGTACCGCCGCGCTGGGGGGTACGCCCGGCAGGTTGGGCAGGATGGCGGAAGTCCAAGGGCAGAATCTGGTCGTTTGGGGCGGTCCCAAGATTTTCGACGAGCGCGACGCCGAGCACCTCAAGAAGCTGGTCAATTACAGCAACGAAAAGTACCGTGAGATTCTGGAACCCGCGGATCTAAGCGGCTTCGACGTATTCGGTTAGCGGGGAGCGCCGCTTTATGATAGATGGAAACCTTATCCTGGGATTCGCTGGAGGATTGATCGCGGTCTTGGGCGGCGTATGGACAGCGTACCGGTTGCTTGCGCACTCTATCCAAAGAGAGCTTGACAGTCATGACGAGCGCATTGGTAATCTGGAGACGAGGGTCGACAATCACAGTAGGGACGTGACCAACCGCCTAGATCGAGAGAAGACACAGCGGCATCAAAATGAGATGGAAGCGCAGGACGGACGCGGTAACCTGAGCGCGCGGATTCTGGTAGTGGAATCAAAGCTCAGACTTGACGCCAGCAACGAGCAGGAAAAATAAACAGCGCACAAGCAACCTAACGAGGACGCAATGGGCTTACTGGACGGCAAGATCGCCTTGATTTTCGGCGTCGCCAACAAGAACTCGATCGGCTGGGGCATCGCAAAAGCTTTGCATCGCGAAGGCGCCGCCATCGCCTTAAGCTACGCCATGGACAAGCTGGAGCGGCGGGTGAAGCCACTGGGCGAGTCAATCGGCTGCGAATTATTTGTGAAAGCGGATGTCAGCAATGCCGATGAGATGGACGCGGTCTTCGCGGCCGTGGAAGAGCGATATGGGGCGCTCGATGTACTAGTGCATTCGGTAGCTTTCGCCGAACGGGACGCGCTGGGCGGGCGTTTCGTCGATATGCGGCGCGAGGCGCTGCTCAGCGCCATTGATGTCAGCGCGGTCAGCTTGATTGAACTGACTCGGCGCGCCGAGCCACTAATGAAAGACGGCGGCAGCATCATGAGCCTGACATACAACGCGTCGCGCAAGGTCATCCCCAATTACAACGCGATGGCGATCGCCAAAGCGGCGCTGGAAGCAATCACGATGTACCTGGCGGCCGACATGGGCCGCAGCAAGATACGCGTCAATGCTATTAGCGCCGGCGCCATCAAGACGCTTTCGGCCGGCGGGATCCAGGGTTTCCGCGACTTGCTGAAATATGCCGAAGTCACCTCGCCGATGAATGAATTGGTCAGCCAGGACGATGTTGGCGATTTGGCGCTTTTCCTGGCGTCGGATCTGTCGCGGCGCATCACTGGCGAAGTCATTTATGTCGACGCGGGTTACAACATTATGGGCTTCACCGATGTTGAGGCTTTGCTGGGGGAAGTGACCTGAGCGCCGCCTGAAGACCTTGGACAGCGCTGAATTGGCGGCGACGCGTCTCTACTCCATGGAATGCGACAAGGCGGCCGCCACATCGAAATCTGAGGCCGACTTGCTAGCTGCATTTCCTAGTCTGACGCGCCGCAGCGCGACCCAGGCGCAGGCCAGCCCGATGAAACCTAAGCAGAAGACGGCGCCATAAGCCACAGTGTGCTCGCCAGAGAGCGCCAGCATAAGATCGCGCGCGATGCCGCCGCCGGCGACGCCCGCGCCCCTCGCAAAGGTGACGCATAAAGTCCAAAAGCCGAGGAAGGTACCGGCGCGTCCGGCCGGGCTCAGGTCCATCATCAAACCGAGCGTGCCGATATTCCAGACCCCCAGTCCAAAGCCCAGCAGGATCAAGCCAGGTGTCACCAGCGGACGGATTTCAGCGAGCGAAGAGATGGCGAAAACGATGTAGGCTAGCATGAGCGCCATGACGCCCGCTTGCGACATATTGCCATGATTGAAGGCGGCTGAGCGACGCAAAAGAATCAGCGACGCGAAGGAGCCCAAAATCGCCATCCCGCCCCAATAGGCGGCGAAGCGATTGGTGATATAGGCCTCTATGCCGAAAACTTGCCCGGCGAAGGGTTCCAGCACTGTGTCCTGCAAGAAGGCGAAAGCCATGGACATGGTTAGGTAGAAGAGGAAGAAGCGCATCGGCCGGCTGCGCCAAACGAGACCCAGGTCATGGCGCAGGCTGCTGGCGTCTTCGTCCTGCGATAACGGGCTGCCCCGCCTTCGTTTCTCTTCGCCCAAGAGCGAAAGAAACCAGATCAAGGTGAGCAAAGCCGCGGTGACGATGAAGAGCGTCAGGACGGAGTCGGCGGAGAAGGCAATGGCGCCGGCGCTCTCGTCATGGGGCAACATTATGCTGAAAAAGATGCCGCCGATGGTGAAGCCGAGGAGCAAAAAAGTCCACACTAAACCGACGGCGCGTCCACGCTGATGCTCGGCTGCTCGATCATAGATCAAGGCAAGGAAGGTACTGCCGGATATGGCGCCGCCCAGGCTAAAGAGGAGGAAGGAAAAGACCAGCGCAATCCAGAGCGCGGCCGGCGTCGGCCCAAGCGATTCGCTGCTGGCGCGCCGCACCAGTTCCGCGGTGGCATAACCCAGCGTCAGCGTGCTGATCGCCATCATCGCCCGCCCGAGCCAGATCCAAAACAGGCGTCTGTATCCGCCAATTGTGTGCGTGTCGGAATAGCGTCCGGCGATGACGCCGATTGGCGCGAGGAAGTAGCGCAAGCCGGTAAGCAAACCGACAAAGGCGGCGCTGAAACCGAGATCGGCGACCATGATCCGATTCCATACGCCGGTGGTCAAGACATCGGCGATGCCCGAACCAAGATGGAAGAGGGCGATTTTGAGATTGTGACCGAGGGAAAGGTCAGGGCGCTTCGGCTTTACCATATATGTTTGTTTAGATTTTTGCAGATTTCAGCCACCAATCATACAGTTTCATGTCGGCGCGTCAATGGTGAAATGAGAAAAGATTCACAAGCTGTGCTATACTGAAATTAGTCGCGATTTACCAGTGAAGAGAGGTTCAGATGTTCCAACATCGTCCGTTCAAGAAGATAGTCGTGCCGACCGATGGCTCGGCTTGGAGCGAGCGCGCGATTCCTTATGCGGTCGACTTCGCGCGCATCAGCGGCGGCGAGGTGATTCTGCTGCATGTATTCACGCCGCCGATGCATGAATTTGTTGACTCGCTTGCGATTGCAGGCGAATATGAATTAGCCAACCGGATACGCGAGGAGATCAAACAGCACTTGCTCGGGCTGCGCAATGAAGTGCGGGAACAGGACATTGCCTGCCGCTTGCATATCATTGACGCGGTAGGCGTAGCGCAGCACATCGTTGATTACATCGAAGAAGAAAAAATCGACCTCGCGGTAATGACGACGCACGGTCATTCGGGACTGGTGCGTATGGTATTCGGCAGCGTCGCCAATAAGGTGATGCACGATGTCAATGTGCCGGTGCTGGTCATCCGGCCTGATCTGGAGTGACGCGGGCTGCCCCCATCCCCTAAGCCCTGCCCGAAGTGCAGTGTCTACGCGCACCCACAGGGAGGCACGGGGAATCAGTTGTAATGCCGCATTCTCACAGTGTTGAAGCCATTCATTGGCAGTCGCAGGTTCAGCGGATTTCATCAAAGGGCGGCAGGCGTTTGTCGACGAGGCGACCGATCGCGGACACCGCCTGCCAGGCCTTTTGCACTTCATGTTTCGCTAACTTCAGTTTCGCAAAGTCTTCTTCATCCAGCAGCAGCGTCCGCCCGTCGGGGTAGACGAAGACATCCAGGCACAGATCCTCCGCCGCAATTTGCCGCGCGCCTAGGATGGGTGGCCGCGTGATATTGCAGTACCAGCCCTTCAGCGAATTCGTTTCGCCATCAGCCACACGAAAGATGTTGAACCAGCGATCCTGGTAGAACCACTCGCGAAAGTGGTCGCCGCGGCGCAATTTGATATAGCCCAAATCACGATCCGCCAGCGCAAATTGCGCGTCGACGCAGATGAATTCTTCGTTTACTTCGCGCAGGACGGCTTGATATGAAAGCTCGTCTTCTCCGCGAGCATCGCGTTTGATAACGGTGATTGCGGTCATCAGGCTCGTCCGCTGGTGTGTACCAACAGCAGCAGCCCGCTGTCAAACTCGACCGCGGCCGCGTCAGCCAGCATGACGTTGCTGATCCCGCGCGCCGGACCCAGGTAGAGTGTTTCGTCGCGGAGGGGATATTGCAGCTGCGATGTCGTGACGCCTTCGACGGCGGCGGCAAGCGGAATCAGCGAGACGGTGTCGCCCGGCGCGCCGGCGATCTTGTGAGCGCCTGGCTGCAGGAGGCGCAGGACTTGGTCGCCGTCGACCACTTCAATGCGTATTTCGCTGAATTCGGGATGCGCAAGCAAGAGGATATTGGCAATCGTCTGGTCGAAGCGGCCGCCCAAGGCGCCCAGGATATGTACCGATTTGGCGCCAATGTCCTGGCAATGGCGCAGCGCCAATTCGAGATCGGTTTCGTCTTTTTCCGGCGGATGTTGGATGATTTCCGCGCCGGCAACTTTGAAATCGGCGACTTGCTCGGTGGTCAGCGAATCGAGATCGCCGATGATCGCATGCGGCGTCAGACCGAGCGCGCGGGCGTGGAGGGCGCCGCCGTCGGCGCAGATGACGCGGGGCGAATCGAGCGAGTCAAGCACGCGGGCTAGCATCACGCCGCGATTGAGTTCGCCGTTGGCGAAGAGCAGGATATGCACGTTCCTTTGCCTCTGATTATACGAATCGGGCGACTCACAGAGTCGCCCCTGTTTTCTTTGCCAAGAGTCACATTTAAGTCTAACTTTAAGCTCGCTACTGTGCAAAATTGACGAAATTCCTTGTGAGTTATCTCAGAAGTTATTACAGT
>JAPOYT010000031.1:28485-36734 GCA_026706445.1 Chloroflexota bacterium | reverse complement strand
CCTACAGACTGTCAGGTGGATGCAATTTACCTATTTCAACCGAAAAGGATACACTACCCTTGTGCGCCGTTTCACAATGATTTTTCATCTCGGTTAAGACGGGATATAATGGTTGCTGTGTACGATAGACGGGTCAAAGGTCACGGCAATGACCGCATTCACAATACGGCCGCTGGAGCGCTCCGATCGCGAGTGGGTGGCGCATTTTTTGGATGAGCGCTGGGGTACAACGCAGATTGTCTCGCGCGGGAAAGCGGTTTACGGCCACTTGCTCCCGGGTTTTATGGCGGAACGTGGCGGCGCCGCAGCGGAAGGCGACGTTTCGGAAGAGGACACGCAGGCTGAAAACATCGGCTTAATCACGGTGCATATCGGCGAGAATGAGTGCGAGATCACAACCTTGGACAGCCTGGACGAGTTGATGGGCGTTGGATCAGCGCTAGTGGAAGCGGTCGAGAATTGGGCGCGGGAAGCGGGCATCAAGCGGCTCTGGCTGGTCACTACGAATGACAATCTTGAGGCGCTGAAGTTCTGGCAAAAGCGTGGCTACGAATTGGTTTCGGTCCACCGCAACGCGATCGCCGAAGCTCGGCGCATCAAGCCGCAGATACCGATCACTGGACTCAACGGCATCACGATTCGCGACGAAATCGAGCTTGAAAAACTGATGTAGCGCATTTAGCCGTGGACGCCCGACCCGTCTTGAGCGGCGCCAGTTGCGGTTATTTGGCTGTCACTTTCCCGCCGGTCTCGCCAAACGCTCTCCGCGATGATTAGCAACACACCCGATACAATGGCATGATCGGCCAGATTAGAGACGTTGGAGATCAGATTCGGGATCTGATAATGAATGAAATCGATAACGTGACCATAATTTAGTCGGTCGATGATATTGCCAAGCGCGCCGCCGATGACCAATCCGATTGCAAGCGGAACGAGGCTCGCATCCGGCGCAACGCTGCGAAAGTGCCACAGCATGCCGCCAACAATGGATAGCGCCAAGATGAGGAAGACGTCGCCGGCCATCGGCAGGATGCCAAAGGCCGCGCCCGTGTTGCTGCTGCGCGTCAATTGAAAGAGCGGTGCCAGCGCAGGAATCGGCTGAACGCTCTCATAAGGGATCAGATGCTCCAATACCCAGGACTTTGCCGCTTGGTCGACTAGCGCGGTCACAAAGAGGGAGGAAACGAGGATTTTCCATTTCCGCATTGGGCGCTCCAGCTCAGAATCTTGCCTCCATCACAATTCTAGCAGAGTTTGCCATTGGCCAAGCTCATAAGTAAGTAGCGCGTTCGCAAGACGGAATGTTAAGTGAACGGCCTAGGGTAGACCTTGGATGGCAGACATTATGAATCGGACATACGTTCAGCAGCAGCGGCTCTGGCTGGAAGTTGCCGAGTTGGCTTTGCGCCGCTGGGATCTGCGGGCTGACGAGTTGCGCTGGCTGGGACATGGCAGCAAGGCGATCATCCGCGTACGGGCTATGGACGCGGATTATATTCTGCGACTGTATCTGCCCGAGCAAGTTAATGTAAAGTGGCTGCGCTCGGAGTTGACTTGGCTTTCAAACCTTCGGCGCGCAACGGATTTGCTGGCGCCGTTTCCCCTCCCAGCGCCGGTCAATGGAATTGAAGAGACGCTGCTTGAATTGCGTCATGATCGGCTGCCGCAGGCGCGCATAGCGTACGCCGCGCTCTTTGAGTTCATTGCAGGAGACACAAAATCAGCCCGCGACTTGCGCCCGGTCGATGTCTTTCGTGTCGGCGAATACCTGGGTTTGCTGCATACGATCGGGCAGTTCAGTCCGCCGGCTGGATTCGACCGGCCTGGACTGCAATGGGAAGGAATCTTCGGTGACGATTCTCCTTACGCCTCGCTGGCGACGCGTGATCTGATTGGCGATGAACAGCGAGCGATATTGGATGACTTGGCTCTACGTTTGCGGAGACCGCTGTCCAACCTGGCCGCTCGCGGCGGCGCCACCGGCTTGATCCATGCTGACTTGCTGGCGAAAAACATCGTTTTCCGCGAGCGTACGATCGCGGCGCTCGATTTTGAATTCTGCGGCTGGGGCTTCTTCCTCTATGATCTGGCGCCGCTTCTCTGGGAGCTGAAGGGTGAGCGCGCCCGGGATTATGCCGAGCTCGAAGCAGCGATCTGGCGCGGATACACTTCGATCCGGCCGCTTGCCGACAGCGATCGCGAGCTGCTCGAGCCTTTTATCGCCGCTCGTCAATACGCGTCAATTCGCTGGTTGTTGGCCAATCTGGGGAATCCCACGGTAAAACAGGTGGCGACTTCGTTGATCGCGGAACGTTGCGAGGAATTGAAAGGCTTCCTCGAATCTGGTATGCTGCGCCGCTCGACGCCGACGCTTTGAAGCCCATCAATAACGGACACAAATGACCGCTCGAGTGAAGATCCCCAAAGCCGATGCCTATAAGCTGTACCTGCTGGCAATGGGCTTCTCGGCCTTCGCGACGACCCTCGCGTATACCGTCCATCTGGTTTACCAGGTCAAACAGGTTGGCTTGAATCCCTTGCAATTGGTCTTGGTTGGCACAACCCTGGAATTGACGGCTTTACTGACGGAGATCCCGACTGGTGTGGTGGCCGATGTTTACAGCCGGCGGTTGTCAGTCATTGTCGGATTCCTCTTGCTGGGCTTCGGTCTCATCCTGGAAGGCAGCCTGCCTGTCTTTGAAGTGCTGCTGGTGGGGCAGGTTGTCGCCGGTTTGGGTTACACCTTTCTCAGCGGCGCGACATCGGCTTGGATCGTTGATGAAATCGGCTTGGAGCGGGCGGGAAAAGCATTTCTGCGCGGAGCCCAGGCGGAGCAGATCTTTGCATTCTGCGGCATTTTCGTCAGTGTCGCCTTGGCGAGCGTGAGCTTGCAGCTCGCCATCGTATGCGGCGGCATTTTGCTTGTGCTGCTTGCGGCATTTCTGGCGCTCTTCATGCCGGAAACGGGCTTTCAGCGACGCCCAGTGAGTGACCGGGAAACCTGGCGCATGTTTATCGCCACCTTCCGCGCTGGATTCGCTTTGGTGCGCGCTCGCCGGATCCTGCTGTTGATCACGATTGCAGCCATCATTCATGGCGCTTTCAGCGAGGGCTTCGACCGCCTCTGGATCACGCATACACTCCAGAATTTCAGCTTGCCGCCCCTGGGCCAACTCGATGAGATCGTATGGTTTGGCATTATCAGCGCCGTATCAATGCCCCTCACTTTGGCGGTTACTGAAGTTTTGCGGCGGCGTCTCGATATGTCCGACAATAAGCGGGTGGCGACTACTCTGATCGCTGTCTACGCAGCGATGATTTTAAGCGTGCTTCTCTTCGTCCTGGGAGAATCGTTCGCTTTGGTCTTGCTGGGCTTGTGGCTGACGGGCGCGGCGCGAGCGGTTCGCAATCCTTTAATGGAGGCTTGGATTAATCAGCATACCGAATCGAAGATCCGCGCCACCGTCCTCTCGATTCAAGGGCAGGCGGACGCCTTGGGGCAAATCGCCGGGGGCCCAGTGGTCGGCGCGGTCGGCTTGCTCTCGTCGGTCCGGGTCGCCATCTCGCTGTCGGCGCTTTTGCTGCTGCCCATTATTCCCGTGTTTCGGCTCACGCAAAACGCAAAAAGCGGGCCAAACGGCTCGCCGGATTAGGCTTGGCGGAGCGCGGGCGGATACTTGTCGCTAGTGATGCGCCATGTAGAATGAATGCCTGCGACCGAATGAAATGGCGAGGATGAGATGAATCAACGACAGATGCTGGAAGAACTGAAGAATTTTGACACACCGTCAATCACAAATGTGGTTGCGACCTATCCGGAATCGCCGCTCTGCTTGGGGCTCTACAATCCCTGGAGCGAGAACTGGTACACCGATACCTCCATCCGCTGCATGTACCCTGAATTGGGACGCCGCGTCGGCTATGCGGTAACCTGCGTCTACGGCATGCCGGACCCCAACTATTCGCGGCTCAGCTTTATGGATGTGCTGGAAGCGATGGAGGCGTCGCCTCAGCCGACGGCACTGGTGATAGAGCAAAAATTTCCGGAAGAGCTCGCGGGCAAAGTCGGCTTGGCCGGCGGCAACATGGTTTCGGCGATGAAGGCGCTGGGATGCGTCGGCTTGCTGTCGAACGGTCCGTCGCGTGATCTGGACGAAATTCGCGAAATGGACTTTCAGTACATATTGAGTGGCGTAACTGCGGGCCACGGCGCCATGGCTGTGCGCGCGGTCAACGTGCCGGTGTCGGTCGGCGGCATGGATGTGGCGCCCGGTGAGCTGATTCACATGGACGAAAACGGCGCCTGCAAATTTCCGGCTGATCAGTTGGAAGCGGTATTGACGAACGCGCGCGCTTTGCAGAAGGAAGAAGCGGCGCGGATGAGCGCCTTGCAGGCTGCGCGCTCCGCCGCGGAGATTCGGGCGATCTTCGGTGGGCATACCTACGGCGATGATGAGGAATAGCTCGAATACGCCGCATCTGGACTGGCAGAGGTCTTTGAGGAAGACGATGTGAACGGCAAACGCGTATTGATAACAGGCGCGACCAACGGCATCGGGGCGCAAGCCGCGCTCGAACTGGCGAAAATGGGCGCCGATGTGGTTATCGTCGGCCGCGACGCGAACAAGACGCGCAAGGTTAGGAACGACCTGCAAGCGCAAAGCGGCAATTCAACAATAGACATTTTAGTCGCCGACCTCTCTTCCATGGACGAGATTCGACGCATCGCCGCTGAGTTCCGCGAGAAGTACGACCGGTTGGATGTGCTGCTCAACAATGCCGGCGCCGTCTTTTCCGATTATCAAAAATCGGCCGACGGCTACGAAATGACCTTCGCGCTCAACCACATCAGCTATTTTCTGTTGACGCATCTGCTGCTTGACATTCTGATTCAAACGTCGCAGGAGCAGGGCGAGGCGCGCATCGTTAATGTTTCGTCGAGCGCCCACACAAACGCCACTTTGCGCTTGGACAGCCTGCGCAATGAGCGCGGTTACAGCTTCATGAACAGTTACGGCGCCAGCAAACTGATGAATGTGCAATTCACCTATGAATTGGCGCGCCGGCTGGCAGACACGACAGTTGCAGTCAATGCGGTTCATCCCGGCTTGGTGGCTACCGGCTTCGGACACAATACCGGCGGGCTTTGGTCCAACTTGATCAAGATTGCGCAGAAGCTATTCGCGATCTCGCCGCAGAAAGGCGCGGAGACCCTTGTCTATCTTGCCGCATCGCCCGAAGTCACAGGCATCAGCGGCAAGTATTGGAATGAGAAACAGCAGAAGCGCTCTAGCGACAACTCCTACGACCGCGAACAGCAGAAACGGCTCTGGGAATTCAGCGCCGAGGCCACCGGCGTCGGCTAGCGACGGTCGAGACTCTTAGGGCAGGTCGGGCGGTAGCGCGAATCCGGTTCGCGCCTCGCCGAAATCGAAAGCCCCGATAACAGCGGCAAGATTCAAGATGCCGTAAATGTGTGGGAACAGGCAGTCGTCGGCGGCTTGTTCTACCTGGTTCGGATTCGGATGCGCTGGAGTTTCCCAGACTAAGGGCGCGCCAAGCAGATTTTCATCAATGCAAAGGAGCAACAGGTCAGCCCGGCCGCGATAAAAGTCATTTGCCACGGCGAGGATTTGATGGCGCGTAGAACAATGGATGAAGCCCTCGATGTCCAGCGACGGCGCGCAGTAAAACTCTCGAGTCTGCGCTTCTGCCCAGGCCCCTCGGCCGGCGATGTGATAGATCACGCGAGCGCTTGCCGCAAGTCGGCAATTAGATCGGCCGGATGCTCCAATCCGATTGATACGCGCAGCAGATTCGCTGGCGTGGACGTGCCCTCCTCGATCGATTCGCGATGCTCGATCAAGCTGTGCGTGCCGCCGAAGCTGGTGGCGCTGGTGAAGAGCTCCAGCCGATTCACTAGCTGAATCGCCGCGTCGCGCCCGCCTTCGACCAGGATTGACATCAAGCCGCTGCCCAGTTTCATCTGCCGCAGCGCGAGGTCGTATTGCGGATGGCTGGGATGGTGCGGGTAAAGCACGCATTCAATCTTGGGATGTTCCGCCAGGAAACAAGCGACTTCAAGCGCGCTTTCGCTGTGAGCGCGCACGCGATATGACAGGCTTTGCAAGCCGCGCGCCGCCAGCCAACAATTCATTGGAGACAGTACGCCCCCGCCAATCCGCACCAGTCGCATGACGCGCTCAGCCAGTTCGTCTTCCTCCGCGAAGATGATGACGCCGCCGAGCACATCGTGGTGGCCCGCGATGTATTTGGTCAGCGACAGCACGACGATGTCAGCGCCAAGCTGAATCGGATGCTGGGCTGCCGGCGTGGCCACCGTGTTGTCGACCAGGAGCCTTGCCTCGTTTTCGCGGGCGATGTCCGCGACCGCCGCGATATCAGCCAAGCGAATCATGGGGTTGGTCGGCGACTCGAGGATGACAAGCTTGGTCTCCGGCCGCATCGCCGCGCGCACGGCGTCAAGGTCGCTCATATCGACGTAAGTCGTTTCCAATCCCCAGGGGGCGAAGAATTCATTCAATTGAACGCGAATGCCGAAATACATATCGTCGCTAGAGACGATATGATCGCCCGGCCGCAACGCCTGGAAGACAGTGAGCATCGCCGCCGAACCACTGGATATGGCATGTGCGACAGCGCCGTCTTCGAGCTGAGCCATCGTGTTTTCCAGGGCGGCGCGGTTGGGGTTCTGCCAGCGTGTGTAAATCAACTGATCGGGATCCTGATCGAGCCCGGTCGTCTCGTATTCGAAAGTTGTGCTGAGTACGATTGGCGGCACGATGGCGCCGCTCGCGGGATCGGTATCGGCGCTGTGCACGGCTCGTGTCTCAGGTCGAAGACTCATGACTTCGCTCGCTTACTCATTGTCGGTTGCAGCCAATCTTACAGGTTCAGGCGCGGCCCTGCCATGCCAAGCCGAGAGTCGCGCGAGAATACCCAGCGAGCATGGGCAATCCATGTAAAATGAAATGGTAAGGTATCGCATACTTATTGCTGAGCGACGGTTTAGTAACTGCCAGCCATGCGGGATTGGAGGGGATTGCCATGCCAGATATGTTGGTCAAATTATATGATCTGCCGGCGCTCGAACCCGCGATCAGCAATCAGCGCGTCGCGGGTGTCAATATACGACGGTGCATGACGCCAGAAAAGTTTCTCGTGCTTGGCTGGATCAGGGAACACTTCAGCGAATATTGGGTTAGCGAAGCCGATGTGGGCTTCTCGGTTCATCCGACTACCGTCATGCTGGCGCATCGGGGCGATCAAATGCTGGGCTTCGCCTGCTACGACACGACATTCAAGAACTTTTTCGGTCCCACTGGCGTGGATGCGGCCGAGCGCGGTCAGGGCATCGGCACTGCGCTATTGCTGACGACCCTGCACGCCATGCGCGACGCCGGCTATATGTACGCGATCATCGGCGGCGCCGGTCCCGTCGGCTACTACGAGAAAGTAGGCGCAGCCGTCATTCCGGACTCCGAACCTTCGCGCGCGTACAGCGGTATGTTGGGCACGGAAGCTGTATACGCGCATGGCGCGCCGAGCGACTCTTTCTTGGGCATGGAGTCAATCAATCAGAATGGAGACGCAGTCTAGCCTGGTAAACGACTGCGTTAATGAGCTCGGTTAGACCGCGGCCCTTGCCCATTGAAATGTCTTTTCCAAAGAAACTGAATACAACTTCACCATCAATGGCCGCCACCTGGTGAAGCGGCGCGCCGGAGCAGGACTGGTCGAGGATCGCGCTCATCGCTTTGGCTGACAGCCCTTGAGGATTTAATACATCAAAGTAGAAATCAAGCGTGCCGTCGGGGCGGTCGATCGCCCAGACGAAGGCTTCTGATTCGCAGCCAATGACGCGATGCGCCTCGTCGTAGGGTTGCGTCGCGATGGACGCCGGTACCGGCGCGAACTCATCCGCGATGTCGATCAGGTAATCGACTCGATCTTCGCGCGAGGAAATGAATCCGAAGTCGTCCAGGTATTCCTGCAGCTTGGGCGGATAATCTGCCATTGATTTCTGTTTGTTGGCCGGAAAGGCGGGGAAGCGCAAGTCCTGCCCCCGCCTTGCGTATAGTCGTCTACTTCTCTATGGGCAAGCCGACGCTGTTGCCCCATTCGGTCCATGAGCCGTCATAGTTGCGCACATCGCTGAAGCCAAGCAGGTTGGTCAAGACGAACCAGGTATGGCTGCTGCGCTCGCCGATGCGGCAGTAAGCGAT
>JAPOYT010000031.1:0-28475 GCA_026706445.1 Chloroflexota bacterium | reverse complement strand
TGGTGGGCGCGGACGAGTCCAAGCCCAACTCGTCGTTGTAGATGGCGCGCAGTTGAGCCGCGTCCTTGAATGTGTCGTCTTCATTGGCCGCCCGCGACCAAGGGCAACTGCTTGCGCCAGGAATGTGCCCGCCACGGACCGCGCCTTCTTGCGGATAGCCGGGGATGTGCAGCAAGTCGCCCGCGAACTCGCCAGGGCTGCGAACGTCTACCAGTTGCCCGTTCTCGCCAATATGCTGCAGCACGCCATCGCGAAAGGCGCGGATCTGGCTGTCGTCGCGTTCGGGCGCGCTATAGCTTGACGGGCTGATGCTGGGCTTGTCGCGCGTGAGTTCACGCCCCTCTTCCGTCCACTTCAAGCGCCCGCCGTCCATGATTTTGGAATTGGTATGTCCGAAGAGCTCGAATACCCAGAGCGCGTAAGTCGCCCACCAGTTGCTTTTGTCGCCGTAAAAGACGACGGTCGTCTCCGGCGTGATGCCGATCCGACTGGCGAGCGCTTCGAAACCCGATTTATCGAGATAATCGCGGCGCAGCGGATCGTTCAGATCCTTGACCCAATCGACTTCGACCGCGCCCGGAATGTGACCGCTGGGATAAAGCAGGGGATCTTCGTTCGACTCAATGATGCGGACATCGCTGTCGTTTACGCGATCCGCTACCCAGGCGGTCGAAACCAGCTTGTCGGGATTGGCGTATCCACGGCTACTGATATCACTCATTAGCTTTGCTCCTTGTATGCTAAACCGCTGTTTTTCTGCCTATGGCGAATCGCCCCGCTGTCACAATCAAAAAAGCCAACCGTTGCGGGTTGACTTGTTGGTGGCGAAATGCCGAATTCACGGCAAACCAATCATACCCGCCTAAAGATCGGAACGACAACAACAGCAAAACTGGAACTGAATGCAACTGATTGATTCGCGCATAGCCATACGCTACCACAGCCGCAACGAGATTTCAAGCAGGTACAGCCGGTCGATCACATTTCTGATGCCAATGGCGGCAGGTCGAGCGAGGTATTGAGGTCATCGAGGCAAACATTGCAATGGTCCAGCCTAAATGAAACGTGCATATCGTCCGGTATAGTGATGTCAAATCGGCACCGGCCGATGCTTCCGATCAACTGTTTGCGCCGGACGATGATGTAGACCCCAGCTTCATCTTGCTCCGAAAGCAGTTGCCAGCCGAAGCCCGCTTGCAGCTCGACTTTCGCCAGAACTTCAGGTCGATGATGAGTAAGGAGCCGGATATCGGCCTGTTCCGCCTGCAAGAAGAAGGTGCTGCCGGGCGCTACGTCCCAGTTGAAGCGGCGGGTATCGATTGCCATTTCGCGCGCCGCGCCCACCAGCTTTAGCGCTTTCCAAGCATTGTCCAAGAGTCGCATCACAGCTCTTCCAAATGATCAGCGACCCAATCCTGATAGGCTTTGCGCAGCGCCAAGGTCGTCGGACCAACTCGTCCATCGCCGATAGGCGTCTCGTCAATTTCAATCACCGGGATGATGCCACGGCTGCTGCTAGACAAGAATGCTTCACTGAAATGATCGATATCGGAAATATTCGGCGCCGTTGCGCGCAGCGGAATAATTTCCCGGCAGACTTTCAGGACGATCATTCGTGAGATGCCTTCCAGCATGCCACTGGATGCGGTTAGCAGCTCCCCGTCAAGGATTGCGTAGACATTACTGGACGCGCCTTCCAGCAAGGCGCCATTTTCTTCCAGCAGGAATGTCTCGTAGATTCCCGCCGGCTGAGTCGATGCGACAGCTTGACGTCTGTGCATCCACTCGCTGCTCTTCGACGCAGGATTGTGACGCGCCACGGAAGATGTGATGCCGCGCGCGCCTTTTGCGATTAGCGCGGGGCTGGGCGGCTGGAAAGGCTCGATGGACAAGATCATCTCGCTCGGAGCATCCGCGGGCACGGATATACGAAATCGCGCATCGCCGAATTCCGATTCAACAATCATGCGGCGCAGCGCTGATTTCAATAGGGTTCGGTCGCATTTGAAAGGAATACCTTTGCTCTGCGCCGAATATTCCAGACGATCCAGATGCTCATCTAGCAGCAGGGTCTTTGTGCGAGCATAGGTATTGCTAACGGTGTAGACGCCATGCAGTGGTTCGTGCTTGGTCGCTTCCTGCAAACTGTCCGCGCTGAAGTCAACGTTGACGAGCCCTTGCGCGGTAAGGCGTCTGATTTTGGCAGGCATTTTGAGCCACTGCGGCTACCGCTCCAGCCACAGCTCGCGGAACGTGGTCCAATCGGATTGACTAAGCTGTTCATCGGTATAGATGGCGATGCCGGTCAACAGTAAGCGCTGCTCCTCGTCAAGCCTCCTCAGCCCTTCGTTGACGCCGTCCAAGGCTTTTTCCATCGTCTCTATCGCCGGATTGTGCGCCGAGCTGGCGCCGTCATAATTGGGAATACTGACGAGTATGTTCGTCGACGTCTCCATTGCATCAATGTAGGTCTCGACATGATATGCTACCCAATTGACATAATCTAGCAGTTCCTGGCGATAACTTTGATACATGAGCAGGATGACCTCATCAACGGAAACCATTACACGCTTCTTGAAACTATCCGACCACATGGTCCCCGGCGCAATGGATTCGATATTCTGCAGTCGTAGATCGCGCGGCGTCAAATCGGCGGTGACGGCGACCGCAATCGGGACCTCCATACCCACGGCCGAGCGCACCCGCCGGATCAGGCGAATGAGGTCATTGTTGTCGCTGAACATGGGTTTGACATCTAGCAATACACCGTCAAAGCCTAGCTGCGTGACCAACAGTCGGCAGAAGTCGGCGATATTGCTGTGAAGATTGGTATCGTCAAGGCGATATCCATCGACCCTATCCAGATGCGTCCAAATCTCGATCCAGCCGAATACACGCAGATTGTCGTTGTGGCTTTTGAATGCCTGTACGAAACTGTCGACAATCGGCCTTGAGTCCATGAAGCTGCTTTTGCCCTGGATGCCACCCGTCCAACGATTGTCAATGCCCAGTGAACTGACGTATGCATAAGCAGTGCCGATTTGGTTACCCACCAGTTGACCAGTGAGATTGCGCAGTCGATCACTTTCGAGGTCGCCGTAGGTCCATGTACGGTCCAGCCAGATGGCGTTTTTCAGCGGAACCGTCTCCGGGCTGCGGAATGCCAGTGAACCCAGAACTGCGCCAGCAGCAAGCACAATCCCGGTGGCCGCGGCGACTCGCAGACGGTTGCGCGGCGCCAGCAAGGCCGAAAGGCGAATCGCCCGGCGCCGGCCGAGATGCCCGCTCGCGCTTTGGCCTTTTAATTGCTCATCAGAAGATGTTCGGATTCCAAAAAACAGCGCTGAGACGCTCGTTAGTATTGAACGCAGTCCTCGCCCGGCAGTCGAATTCTCTGGGACGGAATTGCGGGACATGGACATTCGAACATCCGAACAACAATCGTACGGTTGACACGCCTCTATCTTAGCATAACTATCATTATTGGAATGACTTAATCGGCGCTATCCTATCAGCCAGCGATTGCGCCGATTTGCAGCCTTTCAATTAGGCGAGGTCCAAACAGAAGACAAGCAATAGCGAATGCGGCAATGGCTGAGATCAAAACCGCGGCTGCCGCGACATCCTTGGCGACTTTCGCCAGCGGGTGAAAGTCACTCGCGGCGAGATTTACCGCCGCCTCAATTGCCGCGTTGATAAACTCAGCGACCCAAACGCTGCCTACAGTGAGGGTTAGAATCGCCCACTGGTCTGTCCCGATGCCGAGCCAAGCGCCCATGGTAACAACGACTAAGGTGGCAGCAATCAGAATTCTGACATTTTTCTGCTGGCGCAGCATATAGGCGCAGCCGGCGGCAGCGTAAGCAAGACTGCGCCGGCGATTGGCGCTGGTGGCTGGGCTATGGCGGCTGGGGTCGGTATTAGCGGCGCTGCGAATCTGTTGCCAAACGCGCTTAGTCATCTTCAAGACTTCCGTACGTTTCGACAAGGGCCGGGTCTATATTCAGCGAGCGGAGCGCGGCGTCTTGCGCCGCCCACATCTGGTCTTTTGCCGCCGCGGTATCGTGCGCGAAGCCTAAGAGATGCAGCGTCCCGTGTATCACCAACAAGCACAGGATGTCGTTCAATAAAGCGTCTAGCGCGCAGGCCTGGGCGGACACATAATCATGAGCGATGACAATGTCGCCAAGATATTTTCCTGTCTCGCCAAACTCGTTTGGCCAGGGCTGTGCCGGAAACGAGAGCGCATCTGTTGGGGCGTCGGTGAAGGCGAACTTCAAGTTCAGCGCCTTGATCGCGCCGGCATCAGCGAGGGCAATGCAAAGGCTGGCATCTTGGTCATTGGAATGCGATGTCAAAATGGCTCGTGTCGCCTGTACGAGGCGATCCCCGTCTACGGGATAACGGTTGGGATTCTGCAGCTCGATGCCGTCGTTCAAGTGGACGAATCCGCTTCTTCGGGGCGCTTGCCGCGCTCGGCGCGCTGGGGCGACTTGTGGCCATTGCGCTTTGGCAAGGGCGGAACGTCAAACAGTGGCTCGTCGTCCTCCATAATCAGCGACGCGCTGTCGTTTTCCGCTTGCTTTACTGGGTCCTCCAAGGGCTTCACAACATTGGCGTCAGTGGCATGGGAAACAGGCTTCATGGCGTCATCTTGCGCGCGCTGCGCAATCATTGAATCATCTTCGCTTTTGGCGTCGCGAGGGACAGTTGTTTCGGCGGGATCCGGCTCAATATGTTTGCTGCGCGCGCCATTGCCATTGGCTGGTTCAGCCTTTGGCGCGCCCGGAGATTGAATCGCCTTGGCGTAGTCAATACGCGGATGAAACAGTCCGCGGAAAATCTCGATGAATGTCGCTTCGATTCTGCGCAAGTCATTGAGCGTCAGCATGGACGCGTCCAACTGGCCCTTGTTGCGCTTGTCTTCTATAATACCGTGCACGAGATCGGCGATGTCCTTGTTGCTCTGCGGCTTTACCGCTCGAATCGCTGACTCGCAGCTGTCCGCCATCATCAGGATCGCGGTTTCTCGGCTCTGCGGTATCGGCCCCGGATAAGAAAAGTCAGCCGGATCGACTCCGTCTTCATCGCCGGCATCGGCGAGCGCGCGCTGGTAAAACACGAAAACCTGCGTCGTTCCATGATGCTCGCGAATGAACTCTCTTATGCGATTGGGTAAATTGTATTTCTTGGCGATTTGATCGCCTTCAATCACGTGGTTGATGATGATATCAGCGCTTCGATAAGGATCATCCAAGGTGTCATGAGGATTGTGAATGTGCTGCTGATTCTCCGTGAAGAAAAACGGATTGCTCATTTTGCCGATGTCGTGATAGAGCGCCGCGACGTGAGTCATCTGCGCATCGGCGCCAATAGCGTCTGCCGCTTGCTCCGCCAGATTCGCCACTTGCAGCGAATGCTGATAGCTCCCCGGCGCCTCACGCAGCAGTCGCTGCAAAAGCTCCTTGCTAGGCTGGCTCAAGTCCATCAACTTGAATGGCGTCGGCAGGTTCAGGAGCACTGTGAGCGCATACATCACACCGAAGGAGGTTGTCGGCGCGATCAGCACGCCGCTGAAAAAAGCTTGGAGCAGGCTAGTGGCGTTTTGCCCGTCAAAGCCGACTTGCAGCGCGAAAATCGCGACCACCGCGGCGTTTGCCAGGCCAACAAATAAGCCAGCCACAAAATAATTGTTTAGGCGTCCGGCATTTCGCAGCGACAAAATGGCGGCGATATTTCCTGCGGCAATCAGGCTGGCGATTTCGAGCGATGGACTCCGGCTTAGCAGACCGCCCAAAAAAGCGAAGCCCACCGCCCCGACAATGGCGAGGTTTGGCCTACTGATAGCCACGTATACGATTCCTAGAGCGGCCGCCGGCATCAAGTATATGTTTGCGATACCGAACAAACGCATAGCTACCAGCGCGACCAGAAATAAGACAGCGATCAACAGCAGGTCTTTGCGGCCCTGCCAGATCAGGTGTTGTTCAAATCGACTGATGTACAAGCCGAACAGCACGACAACCAAGGCGCTCGCCAGCAGCGCTCGCAGTATATGGGCGGCGCGATTGCCAGTCTGCGCGAGTAAACCTAATTCTTGCAGCGCTTCAAATGACAGGCTGTCGATCGGCTGGTTGGCCGGCGCCACGATCTGGCCCGCGATGAATTGACGCTGCTGGGATTCAACGCTGTTGAGCGCTTCCGCTCGGTCAATCGCGGTCTGCTCGGGGTTCTCGAATGTGTTTGCCCGCATGACATCGGCCGTGATCAAGGTGACGATTTGACTCTCTTGCGGGGTCAATCGCAGACTGACCTGGGTCGGCAGTTGCTCGCGCGCTTTTTTCAGGTCAGCGGCGCGGATCTCGTCGCGCATAACGCGCTCGAGAACGGAAATAATCTCGCCACGCACTTGCAGCCAACTATCGTCCGGCAATTGCAAGATGGCGATGATGGCATCTTCGTTTTCGTTGAGCTGCAGCGATGTTATCGCCTTGATATCAGCGATCTGGCGTTCCAGGCTCGCATAAGAATCGCCACGTACATTGTCTATGTAAGCCAGGATGGTTTCGGTTAATTCACGCTGGTGCCGCGCGACATTGGGGTCCGGCGGATAGAATACCGGCGGCACCTGGCTCAATGCGTTGTTTCGTTCTTGCTCGGTGAGTATCTCGCTGGCGAAAGAACGTTCTTCGCGCGCGATGATGTCTTCCGTCGGAACCGACGCTATGCTCAGGTTGGCGACGCTGTTGAACTCAAGAAAAATGTCGTCAAAGGCCACGATCAGCGTACAGCAAAGCGCGAATGTCACGGCGGCGGCGATGACTGACGCGAAGAGAACGAAGGACTGCGTCCTGCGAGGATCAAGATTAAAGCGCTCGTCGAGCATGTTGGAGAGCCGGAGAGCCACAAGTCTAACTCAGATATTCTCTCACGATCGCGTTGACCGCCTTGCCATCAGCCAATCCCCGCACCTTTGGCATTACCATCCTCATGACTTGTCCCATCTCTTTCATTGAGGTGGCGCCTACTTTGGATATCGCGTCCAGTATGATGGGCTTCAGTTCTTCGTCGCTTAGCTGCCGCGGCAGGAATTCTTCGGTCACCGCCAACTCGATGCGCTCGGCTTTGGCCTCAGCGCTCCGTCCGGCGCCTTCAAGCTCGGCAATCGTTTCCCGCCGTTTCTTCGCCTCTTTGCGCAAGATATCCATAACGGCTTCATCGTCGAGTTCTTCACGTCCGTCGATCTCGGCTTGCTTTATGGCGCTCTGCAACAAACGAATCGCATTCCGGCGCTCGCTGTCTTTAGCCTTCATAGCGTCTTTCAACGCTGACTGCAACTCTTGCTTGAGATTCTGCATGTTCCGGCTTCCGCGGCTATTGCCTAATTGCGCGCGCCCCAAATGGCGGCGCCGCCAGTCACTTGCTCGGCTAAGAAATGGCTCAAAACGTCTCCATATACGGGTCGCTCAAATAGGCGCAATCTCCTCCACTGTACCATGAATCGCGCCGTCGGTATACGCGCCGAGTTGAGTCGTCGTAATGATGTTGGTCAAGTCGCGAGGATGCACCGTCCGGACGCGCATGTAATTTTCCGTGTATCCAGTAACAATATATCCATCGGGCGTCGCGCCGCTGACTTGCTCCCAGAGCACTTCGCTCTGCCGGCCGTATTGCGATTGGGCAAATCGCTGTTCCATCTGCTGCGATAGCGACAATAATCGGGCGCTGCGAGCTTTTTTTGTTCGCTTGTTGACCTGGTCTCGCATGCGGCTGGCAGCTGTGCCAGGACGGCTGCTATAGCGAAAAACGTGCAGTCCGCCGAAATCCATCTCGCGGATGAACCGCGCGGACTGCTCGAATTCGTCATCCGTCTCGCCCGGGAAGCCGACGATGACATCGGTTGTGATGCGCAGCGACGAAATCAAGGAGCGAGCCGAATTGACAAGCGTTCGAAACCGGCGCTGATCGGTATTCCGCCGCATCCGCCGCAGCGTGGCGTCAGAGCCGCTTTGCAATGGCAGATGCAGGTGAGGGCAAAGCCGCTGATTTGCCCAAAGAGAAAAGAACTCCGGCGCCAAATCCCAGGGTTCCAACGACGACAGCCGCAACCGTGGAATGTCAGTATCGTCGAGCAGCGCCTTGACGAGATGGCTCAGTCCATCGCGGTCGCGCCGGTCGTAACCGTAACTGCCTAGATGCACGCCGGTCAGCACCGCTTCTTGATAACCCGCTCGATTCAAATGGTTGACCTCGCGCACGACGTCCTCAATCGGGCGACTGCGGCCTGCGCCCCGCGCAATTGTTGTGACACAGAAAGCGCACGCGTTGTCGCAGCCGTCTTGGACCTTTACGAAGGCGCGTGTGCGCCCGAAGGTGAGGTCGCGTTCATGCGGTTCGCTATCGAAGATATCAATCTGCTTGCCGGTGATCTGGGAGACCAGCTGCGACTTGCTGCCATTATCGACCACTCGCCGCACGCCGGGGAGCCGGCCGATTTCGCGCGGCGCGATCTGGGCATAGCAGCCGGTCACGGTTGTCTCGCCTGCGGGATTCGCCCGCTGAAAATCTCGAATCAGTTTGCGGCTCGTTCTGGTCGCCTCGTTGGTGACGGCGCAGGTATTGATGACGGAATGGTCGGCCTCGGCTGGCGAGTCGACGATCTCGTGACCAAGCGACTTGAACTGCCGCGCCATGGTGTCAATCTCGCTCTGATTGAGGCGGCAGCCGACCATACGCAGGTGGATTTTCATAAGTTGACGTCCTCGTTGCCGGAACGAGGCGGGCTGAAGACGAGTACGTTGTCGAATCGCGCGACTACGCCACCGCCTCCGGTAGCCGTGGACTGCGCAATGACGCCGAGCATTCCGCTTACAGGGGAGTCGGCATAATAGAAATTCCGCATTTCGCCGTCGATGCATTCGCCACCGGCAAAGGTGCTTGTTGCGGCGGCGTCATTTGAAATACAGAGGGGCGCTTCGGCGCCGTTGATGTAGAAGCGATAGCTGGAATCACGGGCGATCACGCGAACGGTGTTCACCGCGCCGATGCCCTGATTGATGAGCGGAGAGGCGATCCAGGCGCTCAGCAGCTTCGTCCGCTCTCTTTCGCTTTTCCAAAGTGAATAGTATCCGTCGCTGCTGATTAAGAAGGCGTGGTAGCCGTCGTTTTCGGTCGGCTCGAAGACTTGACGCAGCGCCGCGCCGGCAATGGGAAGCAGATCACCGATCCCGCACAGAATGACTGCCGGCAGATCGCAGGCGCCATCTGCCGCGTCGCGCGCATGAAATATGACTCCGTAGGCATTGTCGATCGGTCCCGCATGGGCAACTGCGCTGACGCTCATGTCAAAATCGCGAAAGCGATGGCGGGCGGCCGACCAGGTCGCCGTCTGCGGAGACATCACGCGCAATTCAAGCTGCTCGTCGACGACCGCTGCGCTTTGCTGTCCCGAATACAGATCCCACTCGTCGGTGAATCCGGTGAATGCGGAAACAAAAAGGAGATCTCCCGGTGCGCCATCGAGGACGCGGCTGTTTCTCGTTTGCGCCGCGTAATATAGATTTGCGCCAATCAGCGCGCCGACGAGAAGGACGCCAATCGCGGGCAAGACGCCGCGGCTGGGCCGCATTCTGGGAGAAGGAAACCGCGGTTCAGATGATGCTGTCACGCCACCCGCCACGCCAATTCTGAGGCCAACCCAGCAATCTTAACACAGCGCGCCGCAAGCGTAAACGACATAGCCACCGCGACATTTCAGCCGGAAACACTGTATGTCTTCGGCAATCCGCCAAGATACACTACCCGTTTCGAATGGACTTGACAGCGTGCCCCTAAGGCGATAAAGTACCTTCGCATTAAGGCTTCAACGGAATGACAATGTCCAGCAAAGCGAAGGCCATCACTACTGCTATCACCATGACTACCATGCGCATAGGCGCGCAACGTGGGGGTTTCGTCTTGCTGTAAACAGGTGTAAACGAGCAGCAAACAGGCGCGTGGAAAACCTCCATGCGCCTTTTTTGTTTCTATGCGGATTGAGGAGACAAAGATGGCTAGGCTAACGATGAAATTCGGCGGCACCTCTGTGGGTTCGCCCGAGGCAATCGGGCAAGTCTTGGCAATCGTTAGGGATCATCTGGCGGCAAAACATGAATTGGCTGTTATTGTTTCGGCGATGGACGGTGTGACTGACATGCTGCTCGAATCGGCAACGGCTGCTGCCAAAGGACGGCGAGACCAGTACGTTGCGATCAATGCAGCAATTGCCGAGAAGCATCACGCGGTCATTGATTCGCTGATTGCGTCGGAGTCGGCGCGGGAGGCAACCCGGTCCAGCGTAGATGAATTGCTCAATGGACAGCTCGAACTGTGCGAGGCGGTTCGGATATTGGGCGAGGCGACCCCGCGAATCTCGGATGCGCTCGTCTCTTATGGCGAACGCCTCAGCAGCCGCGTCATCGCCGCCGTCTTGGCGGCAGAAGGGTTGCCGGCTCGCCAGGTTGATTCCAGCGAATTTGTCGTGACGGACAATGTATTCCAGAATGCTGATCCGCTATGGGATGAGACCGAGTCGCGCATCGCGAAAGGACTTCTGCCCGAAGTGGAAAATGGCATCACACCGATTATCACCGGCTTCATCGGCGCCACGCCCGATGGTACGCTGACAACTTTGGGACGAGGCGGAAGCGATTTCAGCGCGGCGATTTTCGCAGCCTGTCTCGACAGTGATGAGCTGGTCATCTGGACTGATGTCGATGGCGTGATGACGACTGATCCCCGGCTGGATAGACGAGCGCGCGTGCTTCCCTACGTGTCGTATCAGGAGATCGGCGAACTCGCCTTTTATGGCGCCAAGGTGCTGCATCCCAAAACGGTGCAGCCGATCATCAGTCGCGATATCCCGTTGCGCGTTCGCAATACTTTCAATCCGGCGCATGCCGGCACGGTGATCGGGTCGCGCGCCCATGCCAGCGAAACTGTGATTAAGGCGGTCACCGGCATTCGCGATGTCTCCATGCTTACGGTCAGCGGACCCGGGATGCTGGGCGTGCCTGGCATCGCGGGCCGCACCTTCTTGGCGACGGCGAACGCGGGCGCCAGCATCCTTATGATTTCGCAGGCGTCGTCCGAGCAGAGCTTCTGCTT
Organism: Chloroflexota bacterium; assembly: GCA_026706445.1. Taxonomy (GTDB): domain Bacteria; phylum Chloroflexota; class Anaerolineae; order Aggregatilineales; family Phototrophicaceae; genus UBA6055. The sequence continues at coordinate 17,330 of JAPOYT010000031.1, read as the reverse complement.
CACTGTGATCGATCCATTGGCGCAAAGTGTAAAAGAGGCGGTTGAATCGGAGCTGCGGCGCGAGATCCTTCATAACGATATCGACAGTGTTGATGTGCTCAGCGATATCGTGATCATCACCGTCGTCGGCTCGGGGATGCGCGGAACGCCGGGTGTCGCCGGGCGCGTATTCTCGCTCTTGGGCGATCACAGAATCAACGTATTGGCGATCGCGCAGGGTTCGTCCGAGTGCAGCATCTCGTTCATCGTCGCCGAGGCGGACCTTGAACGGGCTGTTGGTGAATTGCATACGTTGGCGCTTGAGACGGCCGAGAATGATCGTGTAAACAGCTTGGCAAGCCCGTATTGATCAGCGATTTCAGCTTGCGGCAAGCGTCTGAAGTATCGCCTGCCAGTGAGAGAACAGCATGAAGTGGCCGGCTTGTGGCTCGAGTCGGAATTGAGCCTGCGGGATCATCGCCGCCATGCGCTGGCCCACGCCGGGCGCGCAAAAGACATCCGCTTCTCCCCACCAAATATCGACCGGTACGCCTATTGACTGCAAGCGGAATCCCCAGGGCTTCGTCAGCGTAACCATTTCATCGGCGAGTTTATCGCTGCCGCCACTCCGAATCTCCCCCCAAATGTCCCGTCTGCTGTTGAATAGATTGATATTGCCAAGCACTTCTTGGTCGGCTGAGGACATCAGTCCGCCTAGCTCTTTGATGAACTGGTCCGGTCCGCGCTGGCCATCAAACCAGAAGAATCCGCGCATCAGCAGGCGAAAGAAGGATTCGTTCCCGCCGGCGAGTTGAAACATGCGCCCGTAAACCGGGTGCAACGCGCGAAAGCCTCGTTCGTGATCCAAAGGCGGCAAGGGCGCGACCACTGCGCAGCGCGTCACAATCTGCGGGAATCGATAGGCGCAAGCCAGCGCATAGGGTCCGCCGGCGGAGAAGCCCAGGACTGAAAATTGCTCCAGCTTCAAAGCTTTGCTTAGGAGCATTACATCATCGACGACATCCATCAGGCTTCGCCCGCTCTTGCGCGTTGACATGCCGTAGCCGGGCCGATCAACGCCGATCAGGCGAATTCCGAGACGCGCGAGAATGGAATCGTCCGGATGCCGGATGTTGCGATTGCCCCAGAGGTCATGGAAGAAGATTATCGCTTTGCCATCCGCATCGCCGAATTGAGCGAAACCCAATCGGCGGCCGTCTTGCAATTGCGCTTGCCGCGCGGTAGCGACTTGTGCCAGCCTTGCCATAGTGTTCCTATCGTTTCACGCTGATCGTGCAGATTAGCGGACATGAGGCATTCAGAATAGACCGATTCATCACTGCCAGCCGGTTGAGCGTGGATAAATAGCCAGGATCGCAGGTACCGGATCGAGCGACGGCAGATGGTAATCCGCGCCCGGAATCGCAATCATGGTGGAGCCGCCACCATCGAGATTAATGGCGGTATCAATGTCGAGATCCGTCTTCGGCAAATAAGCGCTGAGATCAGCTAGCGGCAAGCCCAAAAAGGGCGCGACTATGATCAATAAGTTGCCGTTTTTGTCGATTCCGATCAGCGTCCGGCGCGTTCTTTCCCCGCCCGTTGTCGAAAAATATGCCTGCCGACCCTGCTCTACCAGCAGCGGGAATCCCTGCACCGCCTGCTCGATTTCCTCTTTGGATTGTAAGGAATCAGCGCGGCTGGCGACGACGGCTGCTTCGCCGTTTCGAATCAGAAAGGTCCCGCCGCGATCTCGGTAGGCGCTGCCATGTGACGCGCCGTCGCTCACCACCAAGCCAAGCGCCTTGTAAGCCGTATCGAAGAAGTTGGCGTTTACGATTAGGTTGGCATCGGCTTCCAACTTGCGCCAGCCGGACAAGCTCAACGGCTGTCCTGGCCGGTAAATCGCGCGGAATCGATACTTTTGCGGATTGATGCGCACAACAATCATTTGAGCCAACTCATCGCCGTCAGGCAGCAGTTTGCGCCATTGCAGCCCGTCGGCGAGCGCAAGCCAGTCGGACCTGGGCTTTTCCGCAGGCTCGGGCAAGGCGGTTAGCGTTGGCAGCAGGTTGGTTGGCAGGTTGCAGCCAACTAAAAGAGAGGCTGCAAACAGAATTGAAGACAGACGAAATAGAGCGACGTGCCGCGCCATGCGCCATCGCCTTGCCAGTTGTTGTGATTAAGCCAGCATGCGCGCCATCGCCCGGATGCGATCGACCGCTTCGCTGAGCTTGTTCATGTCTTCGGCAAATGAAAAGCGGATATGCGCGTCTTTGCTGACACCGAATGCGTTGCCGGGCACGCCGACTACGACTGCTTGGTCAAGAATGATGTTTGCAACCTCTTCGCTTGACTTGCTCGTTTCGTCGACCTTGGGGAAGGCGTAGAAAGCGCCTTCGATATCCGGGCAAGACATGTTCGGAATGCTGTTGAAAGAGCTGACCATGAAATCGCGCCGCTCCTGATACGATTGCCGCATCATCTCCACGCATTCTTGCGGTCCATTCAGCGCGGCGACGGCCGCATGCTGGGTGAAGGTGGCGGCTGAAGTCGCCGTCTGCGAATTGAATTTGCCGGCGACGCCGATCAGGTCGGTGGGACCGGCCAGCCAGCCGAGGCGCCAGCCAGTCATGGCATAGGCTTTCGACATGCCATTGATGATGACGACGCGGTCGGCGATATCGGGGATGGACGCCAGCGACACCGCCGGTCTGCCATCGAAATTGAGCTTTTCGTAAATCTCGTCAGAGATTATGTAGAGGTCTTCTTCCAGCGCCAGCGTGGCGACCGCTTCAATCTCTTCCGACGAAAGCATGTGGCCGGTTGGGTTGCAGGGCGAGTTGATGATGAGGACTTTGCTATTCGGCGACACGTGCTCGCGCAGATGCTCAAGGCGCAGGCGATAATTGTCATCGCTGCCAGTCTCGACCGGTACCGGAACGCCGCCCACCATTGTCGCAATTGACGGATAACTCACCCAATAGGGCGCGGGAATCAGAACTTCGTCGCCTGGATCCAGCATCGCCTTCAGCGCCAGAAAGAGCGCCAGCTTTCCGCCGGGCGTCACGATGACATCACTCATGGGATCGACACGAACATTGTTGTCTTTCTCCATCTTGACCGCGATGGCTTCCAGCAGCGGCCGAATGCCCTTGGAGGGCGCGGCGTAGCGCGTTTCGCCGTCCCGTATCGCTTTTAATGCGGCATCGACAATATGCGGCGGCGTATCAAAATCGGGTTCGCCACCCGCGAGACCGATCACCGAATGGCCCTCGGCCGCCAACTGCTTCGCCTTGTCGTTCATCGCGATTGTTGGCGATTTGGCAATCTTATTCGCCAACTGTGTTGGGTTTGGCATTATTTTCCTCAATACATGTTCTTATGGTCGCTCGGAATCACAGAAAGTGTATCGGCTTTGCCCAGCCTATAAAAGGGTCGTTAAGCGTTCGCTTGGTGAACGCGAGTCTCCCTCAATCCTCAACTGGGCTAGAGGCCAGCGTTCTATGGTAGTGTATCGAAGTCGGTGAAAATTGTTGCGTTCTTGCTCTACTTCCCTCACCCAAAATGACGACGAATTGTAGGGGCGAGCCGGTGGCTCGCCCGAAGCCTATGTTTTTCTCGATTTAGGGCGACCCAATGGGTCGCCCCTACGGCTTTCTCATGCTAGTAGCTAAAGGAATTCTGCGACTGATTTGAAATTCAACCGAAATGGATACACTACCCGTTCTATGGACGAAGGCGATGATACATTGCAGTAGAATAGAGTTTGGCTATGCGCTCAGGCCAATGTTTTGCGCGATGGACTACGAAAAGGTTAGGCTACATTGACACACTCCGATTTGGCTTCGCTGCGGGGCGAGCCGAGCTATGTCTGGCGCGCGGGGCAAGAACGGCGTCTGGCGATGATGGCGCAGTGGGCGCCGCTGGAGGGAGCGCGGGTTCTTGTCGCCGGCTGCGGCCTTGGTATGTATGCCAGTAAAATTCGCCAGCGATTCACAGCAGACGTCGAAGCTTTTGATATCGAACTCGACCGCGTGCGGCTTGCCCGCGCAGGCGTTCCCAGCGCCCTCGTCTCCGCCGCTGAAGACATTCCTTTTGCTGACTCGACCTTCGATGTCGTGCTTTCACACGAAGTTATCGAGCATGTGCGCGATGACCGCCGGTCGGTGAGTGAAATGCTGCGCGTCACCAGAACCGGCGGGCGCATTCTGCTTTTCTGCCCCAATCGCTGGCATCCCTTCGAGACCCACGGCCATTATTGGCGAGGCGAATATCACTTTGGCAATACGCCGCTGATCAACTACTTGCCCAAGCGCTGGCGCGACAAGCTGACGCCGCACTCGCGCGCTTATACGGCGGCGGAGCTGAAGCGCCTGCTGGATTTCGACCGCGCGCATATCGCGCATTGTTCGCGGATTTATGGCGGATACGACAATATCATTGCGCGATTGGGCGCGCCGGCGGTCTACTTGCGGGATGCGCTGCATCGCCTGGAAGGCACGCCGCTGGACACCTGGGCGCTATCCCATTTTGCTGTCATTCAAAAGCGGTAGCTATTCGCCACGAACGAAGGGCAGCCTCCGCCGCAGCCAACGGCGCAGGATATTGCCGCGCGTGCGATACCAGGCTTTCTCGGCTGTTTCGGCGAGTGCCTTGTCCGCGCCTGGATCCTGGGCGGAGGCGCCGTAGCGTTCCCGCGTGTATAGATCGCTGATTGTGCGAATCGGTTCGCGCGCGGCTGGGATGCGCTGCTGCAGGTCGCGGCGCTTCTCGAGTGTCGTCTGCGTTCTGCCAACATTTATGCCAAGCAAGCCGATGTATCGCTCGAGGCGCGCGTATGCCCGCGAGACCGGGCTGAGACCGCCGAAGCCGCGCCACTCCCACCACCAGAACAACAGCAGCGCGATAATCAGCAGGATCAACAGAGAGAGCAAAACAATCAGCACGAGCAGAATGATCGGCTGGAGCAGACTCAAGGGCGGCGGGTCTTCTTGAGAGATCGGCGGCTCGACCGTCGGCAGGATTATCGGCGTCGGCGTCGGCGAAGGCCTTCGTGTTGGCGTTGGACTCGGTTGCTCCAAGCCCTGTTCTTGCGCTTCCAGGGTAGGTTCCGCCGTCAGCGTGGCATCTGGCGTCGGTGTCGCCGTGAAGGTGGGTGTCGGCGTGGGCGACGGCGACGGCGATGACGTTGGGCTGGCGGTTTGATCCGGCCGCAGCGGCTCCTCTTGTTCGTCCGCCAGGTCGTCTCCCTCGCGGTGAATCGGCGCTTCGGCCGACGTCGGTTCAAACTCAATCCAGCCATAACCGGGGAAATAGACTTCAACCCAGGTGTGCGCCTCGCGCTCTCGCACAATGTAGTGACCGTTTTCGTTATCGTAGGTTCCCTGCGAAAAACCGGCCGCCAGTCGGGACGGAATGCCAAGGTGGCGCAGCATGACGATCATTGAAGTGGCGTAATAGGTGCAGTAGCCTTCGCGAGCAGTAAAGAGCACCCATTCGACCGTATCGACGCCGGGCGGCGGCGCGGTGATTGACTCGTTATAGGCGATGTTTTCGCGCAGCCAGCTTTCTATCGCCTTCGCCCGATCATAGGGATGTGACGCTTCCGCCTCATTGACAATCTGCAGCGCGAGGTTCAATACACGGGGGTTCCTGACGCCGACATACAGGTTCGGTCCGCTAACCCATTCCGGATAGTCTGCAGAGCTACGGCGCAGGTCCTGCGCAGTCGCTGTGCTGACGAGGCTTCTGACGGTGTAAGTTTCGCCTTTCCTAAGCAGCTTGAGCGGCCGAATCACAGACACATTCATTGATGTGTTGGCGGGTTTGTCGCTGTAAATCAGGTCGATGCGCCCGGTGCTTTCGATAAAATGCGGCTGCGGCGCCGCGTAATATATGCGCGAGCTGGCCGTGCCTACCGTGAAACGCTGCAACACGGATTGTCGTCCGCCGCCGATGACCTCGCTATTCATCGCCACTTCAATCGGCGCCGTCCGATCGGTTACCCGCAGATCAGCCGATGGCGACCATTGGCCATCGGAATAGCGCTCGAAAATGCGCGAACGCCAGTAATATCGATGGGAGGAGGGCGGCGCATCGACAGTGAATACGACATCATCGCCCAAGCGGATCGCGCCACCCAGATCGAGCAAATCGGCGCCATAATAATCGGTGGTTGCCGAGCCCTCGCCTTCAATAGGCGAGAAGAGCCGATTCCAGACGTCCGCCATCTGCTGTATCGGATCAGACGCGAGGAAGCGCTGGAATGCATTCAGGCGCTCCTGCAAATCGCTGCTTGGTACGCTCCAAGCCAACGACAGCGCAATCAAGGACAGAAAGATGCCAATCGCAGCGAATTGTCGCCGCACCATCCTCGGCACGCGGACGCCGCGCAAGTACCAGTCCCATTCGCGGCGGTCCAGGTTTGAGCGCACGATCAATACCAGCGCCATCAGCAAAAAGCTCAATAGATAGATATCGAGCGCTTCGCCTCCGCTGAAGAAGATCAGATTGACAAGCAGGATCAAGCCCGGCGGCAAAACCACGCGCCAGACGCGATCCAGCCTGAAGATGTGCCAATTGGCGTTGAATGCCAGGAACCAGAAGAGAATCGCGATCAACATGGTCAAGACCAGCTCGTCGGTGTTGATGCCGCCGCTGACAGCGTCAACAGACCAGGCGTAGCCACGGGACAAGACCGACTCGATCGCATCCTTGAAGGGCAAATTCAGGTTCAGCGCGGCCACTAAGATGACCGCGATGACACCGTAAAGCGAGCCAACTATCAGCGCTGAGACTTCACTGAAACGGCTGCGCGCGATAATCCAGCCGAAGCCAAGGCCGAAAAGCGTGATCGGGAGCAGGGTATCCAGATCGGCTTCCCAGCCTGCGATTTCGATCGTCAGCAAGGGCATTAGAAGCAGGACGGCAACGACGAGCAGCGCCGAAGCATCGTCAAGCGATATCGGGCTGCGCCAACGCGATCGGCTGCGGCGGCGTCCTGGTTGGTTACTTGCGCGGTTGGTGACGGATGTCATTGGATTGGACCGATTGAGCAATACTCTTGCCTAGCTTATGCCAATTTGAGAGGGCTGACAAGCACGGTCGGCCAAAGCCCCCGGCGGGCCCGCTTCAAGCTGGAACTGCGCCTCAGCTTTACGGTACAATAGAGAAGCTGGGTTGACCGAGGGAATCGCGGCAGGTCGGGCGCCTGTCGAGGAAAGTCCGCACTCCGCAGGGCGCGATGCCGGTTAACGGCCGGGCAGGGCAACCTGACGGCAAGTGCAACAGAGAGCAGATTGCGGCGGCGACGCTGCGAGGGTGAAAGGGTGCGGTAAGAGCGCACCGGCATCGGCAGCAATGTTGATGGCCAGGCAAACCCCATCGGGAGCAAGGTGAAACAGGCGCATCGGAGCGGCCCGTTCCAGTGAAAGCGCCGGGTACACCGCTTGAGGTCGGCGGCGACGCCGACCCCAGATAGATGATTCCCCCGTCTACGACGGACAGAATGCGGCTTATGGCGTCGACCCGGCGCACAATGCCCCTCCGGCTGAGAGGGGCATGCTGTTTTTTCAGAGTGGCGATTGCGGACCTTCGCTTCTATTCCAGATAATCGGTGAATTCAAGCACATCGTGCTCGAATCCAAGAGCGTGCAGAAAGGCTTTGCCGGGCTCGTGCTGTCAATCAATCCGCGCTTTGATCAACGACAAGTCGCTCACATTTGTCTTCAGCCGCGGTCGCAGTTATCGAAACATGCCAAGCCTTCCTTATTATTTATCCACTGGACCGACAACTTGCCGTCTCTTCATCGTAAGATTGTATCGCCAATTGTGTAATCGTAAGATTAGAATCGCAGGCAAGTCGGTTTCCCACAATCATAAGAGGGGGCGATATGAACCTAGGCGAAAAAAGACCCAATATTCTCTGGATCTGCACCGATCAGCAACGCTATGACACCATTGGCGCGCTGGGCTATGCGCATGTCTCCACGCCAAACCTCGATCAACTGGTGCGGGAAGGCGTCGCCTTTGAACGCGCTTACTGTCAGGCGCCGATATGCACGCCGAGCCGCGCTAGCTTTCTCACCGGCATGTATCCTAGCTCACTCCATGTCAACCGCAACGGCAATCCAACATTCCCGGATTTCCCGCCTTTGATCAGCAAGCGGCTCGCCGACGCGGGCTACACCTGCGGTTTGATCGGCAAGCTGCACTTGACGAGCGCCTACGGTCGGGTGGAAAAGCGTACCGATGACGGCTACAGCTACTGGCAATACAGCCACGCGCCCCGTGATGATTGGGAACGAGGACACGATTATGCCGATTGGGTGCGCTCCAAGGGCGCTGACCTGGGTAAGCTGACCAAAGACGCGGCGGGCGTTCCAGCCGAGTTGCATCAGACGACCTTTTGCGCCGAAAAGACAATCGAATTCATCGAGGCGAATCGAAACCGCCCCTGGTTCGCCAGTGTCAACATCTATGATCCGCATCCGCCGTTCAATCCGCCACAGGCTTATCGCGATCAGTTTGACCCAAGCGCGGTCAAACCGCCACTCTTCCGCGAAAGCGACTTGGCGCAGCAGGCGAAGCTGTCAGCCATTGACTTTCAATCTGAGGCGCGGACGCCGGACAATCTCGATATCAAAAGCCCGATTCTGCCGCAACCGCCTGCGTCTTCGTATATTGAAGCGGAAACGGACGGCGAGCGCGATGCGCGTACCCTGATCGCCGCTTACTACGCGATGATCAAGCTGATCGACGACCAAGTGGGACGCATGCTTGCGGCGCTGGATTCCAGCGGGCAGCGCGATAACACGATCATCATCTTCACCAGCGACCACGGCGAGACACTTGGCGACCACGGCTTGATTCTCAAGGGCTGCCGCTTCTACGAGGGCTTGGCGCGCGTCCCGCTGATCTGGTCATGGCGCGGGACCTTCGCCGCTGATCTGCGCAGCGCAGCATTGGTCGAGCTTAGCGATATCGCGCCAACGCTGATGGAGATCTGCGGACTGGAAGTGCCGAATTACGTCTCTGGCAAGTCGCTGCTGCCGATCTTGACCGGCGATCATTCAGACGACCGCCATCGCGACTTCGTACGATGCGAATTTATTGACGCGCTGGATATGCCTGATGCTTCCGTCGCCACAATGTATTTCGATGGGCGCCACAAACTCATCCTCTATCACAACCACGGACTGGGGGAACTTTATGACCTGGCGAAGGATCCCGATGAGTTTGAAGACCTTTGGGACAGCGCGGCGCACCGCGAATTAAAGATGGAATTGCTGCAGCGCAGCTATGACGCGACAATGTGTACGCTATATCGCGGGCTCGATCGAATCGGACCGATGTAAGCGACTCAGGATGCGCAAGCATGAGGCGGCGAACGCGGGATCAATTGAAGATTCGATATCGCAATAGCGTCCAGGCGGCGATGGGCGCGTCTGTCCACTTGATCTTCTTGCCCTCATCGTATTCGCGCCCGTAATACGAGATAGGCACTTCAACGATGCGAATGCCTTGACGCAATACTTTCGCGGTGAATTCCGGCTCGAATTCGAAACCATGGGCGTTGATTTTCATGCCCTCGACAACCTCGCGGCGAAAGCACTTGTAGCAAGTTTCCATATCGCTGAGGATGGCATTAAACAAAATATTCGTGATCAACGTCAGCGATTTGTTGGCGACCATATTCCAGAAGTTCATCGCCTTGCGCGGCCCGCCCAGGAACCTCGATCCATAAACCACGGTGGCGACGCCTTCCTGAATCGGTCGCAGCAATAGCCCATACTCTCGCGGATCGTACTCAAAATCGGCATCTTGAATCACGATGACTTCGCCAGTCGTTTCGCGGAAGCCAGTCACCAGCGCCGCGCCTTTGCCTCTATTGCGTTCGTGATATAGCACGCGGACTCGGCTGTCGTTCTCGGCTTCGATCTCCGCCAGCGCTTGGCTTGTGCCATCAGTGGAGCCGTCGTCAACAATGATCACTTCGTCAACGATGTCTTCTTCCAGCACTCGCGTCACCAGGTCTTTGACCGTATTGACCTCGTTGTAGCAGGGAATAACCACGCTGAAGCTGGGTTTTGGCGCATTTGGATTCGGCGGATTGGAAGGCGGGTGTCGCATGGCAATCCTTCGAAATTCAGTTGGGCAAGTGGAAGCGCCTTGTGCATCCGCGATTATATCATGAGCGCGCCCGCCGGACATGGCGGCGGCGGCTGGAAAACCTCAGCGCTTGTACATCGTCTACATCTTAGTTGCTCACCGGTGAGCGATGGATAAGGCGCTGGCCGCTATTGAATTTCGCCTGGAATCGTCTGCAGGATGGCGGCGCTGCTGGCGATGATGCGGATCACGCTGTGAATCGAACGCGCGCGATAGAGGCGAGCGTAATCGGTGATTGAGGCATAGGCATCGGGGAATTGGCGAATCGCTTCGCCCACTAAACCGACCTCCAGCATAAGCGAGATGCATTCCTCGCGCTCGGCGATGTCAAAGTGGGCGCCGCGCCAGCTCATCGGCGCTTCAATGTAGGCGACATCGGAAAACAGCAGGTAGAAGGCCGGCTCGTGACGGTTGCCCTGGTACACGCTGAGGTATAAGCGCGAGAGCTTGCGATGGTAATGGAATACCTGGCAGCGATATCGCCCCGGGTTGCTGATGTTGAATGCGTTGTCACTGCCGTGTTCGACTTTCGCCATGCTGAGGATTCTAGCCAGATTCGCTCTAAAGGGGAATCCTGTAGGGGCGAGAGAACCGCAGTGTCTACGCGCGGCTTGGCTCGCCCTAATGCAACACTTCGTCGGGAGTGGGCGTTTCGCCGAAACGCCCCTGCAGACATCCTTTCTGCTGGCGGCATTCGACATTTAGCTGTTGCTATGCCACAATTTACTCAAACTGCGCGCCTTCCACAGATTAAGGAGAATTTCATGCGATTCAAGGACAAGATCGCCGTTGTAACCGGCGCCGCTACTGGCATTGGCGGCGCCACTGCCGACGCCTTCAGCGAGGAAGGCGCATTTGTCGTCCTCAGCGATGTAAACGAAACTGACCTTGCCGAACGCGCGAAACGACTGAACGCGGCGGGCGGCAATTGCGTCGCCGTAGTCGCTGATGTGTCCAGCCCGGGCGATGCGCAGCGAGTCGCCCAGGAGGCGGTGTCAGCTTTTGGCGGCGTCGATTATTTGGTGGCCAGCGCCGGCATCCAAACTTATGGCACCGTCGTCAGCACCGACGAGGATACTTGGGATCGGACGCTGGCGGTGAACGCGAAGGGGGTGTATCTGGCGGCGAAATACTGCATTCCGGCGATGGCCCGGCGCGGCGGGGGCGCGATTGTGACGGTCGCCTCGGTGCAAGGTTTGTTCAGCCAGCCCAATGTCGCCGCCTACGCCGCGTCCAAAGGCGCGGTGATAGCGATGACGCGCACGATAGCGATCGACCATGCGGGCGACAATATTCGCGCCAACAGTATTTGTCCCGGTTCGATTGAGACGCCGCTATTGCGCTTCGCCGCCGAGCAGATGCAGCCGGAGGACCCGGATGGCGCCATCAAGGACTGGGGCGGTTTGCACGTTCTGGGCCGGGTAGGGCAGCCGGAAGAGATGGCGCAGGTGGCGCTGTTTCTATGCAGCGAGGCTTCGTCGTTTATCACCGGCGCAGCCATTGTGGCTGATGGCGGCTTGACGATTCAGCTGTAGAGGGGAAGACGACTAATGATGACATGCCAAGCGAAAGAAGTCGTCCTGGGCAGAACGATGCGCGCGCTCGAAATCGAAAACGATCTCTTGTCATGCACATTGTTGCTCGACAAGGGCGCGGACATCTACTGCTTGCGCTACAAGCCAAGAGCTAGCGACGTGCTGTGGAAATCACCCTGGGGCTTGAAGGAGGCGGCTCGCGGCTTTGATTCTGCCGTCGACTCGCAGACGGCTTGGCTGGAGGCGTATGCTGGCGGCTGGCAGGTGCTTTTCCCGAACGGCGGATTCGCCAACAGCTACAAAGGCGTCGAACTCGGTTACCATGGCGAAGCCTCGATGAAGGCTTGGGATTACGAGATAGTGCAAGACGCGGACGCTTCGCTTGGGGTGAAACTGTCGGTTCGCTTGTCGCGCAGCCCATATTCGCTGGAACGATGGCTGCGGCTGGAGGACGGCAGCCCGATTCTTCATATTCGCGAGCGAATTACCAACCAGGCCGGCGAAGCGATGGATTGCATGTGGAGCCATCATCCGGCCTACGGCGCGCCTTTCCTCAGCGAGCATTGCGTCATTGATACGGATGCGCGAAGTCTGTTATCGGATGATGGCTACCTGGGCGCCAATAACCCGCTTAAGCCAGGCGTCGAGTATAAATGGCCGCTGGCGGCCGGGCTCGATTTGTCGATGATCCCCGCGCCCGATCAGCCGCGCGATTTGCTCGGTTATTTGAAAGATTTCGAAACAGGCTGGTACAGCATCACCAATCGGCAGCTTGGCTTCGGCATCGGATTCAGCTGGGACAAGGATGTCTTTCCCTACGCCTGGTTCTGGCAAGAGTTGAATTCTTCGCCCGGGTTCCCCTTTTACAAGTGTTCCTACGTCATCGCCATTGAGCCAGCGACGTCGATACCCGGGCATGGCTTGACTGCGGTGATGGAAAAGACCGGAACGCACCTGACCTTGCAGCCGGGCGAATCCCGCGAAGTCGAAATGAAAGTTTCCTTCTACGAGTCCGTGACCGGCGTCGAGCATATTGATGGCGCCGGAAATGTCACACTCAAATGAGCGGAGGCGTTCCAAACATGCGGCGGCGATTCGCGTCTGGGGCGACCTTCACCCGATAGGTCGTGCCGGGCGGACCGATGAAGCGGCGAAGCTGGCGCTTTTTTCTTACCAGTGACGAGGCGTCCTTCATCACTGGCGCATTTTATCGAATTGACGGCGGCTTGCTGTCTTCTCTGCTCTAGCTCCAGCGGTCAATTTCGCAGGCGCAGCCCATCCATCTGTTCGAGATAGAGCAGACGATTGTATTTCGCCAGCCGCTCGGATTGCGTGATCGAGCCAACTTTGATGAAGTCGCCAGCCCAGCCCGTAGCCAGGTCCGCTAGCCAGTTGTCTTCCGTTTCGCCACTGCGCGCGCTAACCACGATCTTCCAGCGGGCCTTCCGCGCCAGGCGCAGAGCCTCGAGCGCTTCCGTCAGCGTACCGATCTGATTGACTTTGAGCAGCAGGCTGTTGGCGGCTTCGGATGAGATTGCTCGCTCGATCCGCGACGGATTGGTGCAGAGCAGGTCATCGCCCAAGATCAACTGCCTTGTATCAAGGCGTTTGTAGAGCAGTTGCCAACCCGCCCAGTCCGCCTCGTCCAGGCCATCTTCAACGCTGATGATGGGAAAGCGCCGCGTCCAGCTTTCGATTTTATCGACCATCTGAGCGCCATCTAATTCAGAGTCATCCAGGTGATAAATTCCGTCGGCGTGAAACTGCGAGGCGGCGACATCGACAGTCAGCGCGACATCCTCGCCAGGACGGTAGCCGGCGGTTTCGATCGCTTCGGCAGCAGTCAGCAGCATCGCATCGGAAGATTCAAATGGCGGCGCCAAGCCGCCTTCGTCCGCGGTCAGCAGGCGCATGCCATAGCGATCCAGCGTCAGGTCCGCCGCCGCCCGAAACACATCCGCTGTCACTTCCAGCGCGCGGCGAATGGACTGCGCAGCCGGCGCGACAATTTGAACATCCTGTACGGCGACTTGCCCGCCGGCGTGGGCGCCGCCGCTGAATAGATTGATCATCGGTCTCGGCAAGAAGGGCTGGGTATTGACTATCTGCGACAAATGCGCGTAGAGCGGCTGTTGACGCTGCGCCGCCTGCGCGCGGCAGAAGGCCAGCGAAACGCCAAGAATCGCGTTGGCGCCGAGGCGCGCCTTGTTGACTGTGCCGTCCAGCTTAATCAAGGCTCGATCGAGCTCGAATTGGACGTCAAAGGTTTTGCCAGCGACTGCGTGATTGATCTCGCGGTTGATATGCGCGACCGCCTTTAGACAGCCGAGCCCACGATGCCGCTGCGGATCGCCGTCGCGCAATTCCAGCGCTTCGGCGGCGCCGGTGGATGCGCCTGATGGCACGGATGCCTGGCCCATCGAGCCGTCAGCAAGCTGGCAGGTGGCGAGGAGGGTGGGGCGTCCGCGGCTGTCGAGGATTTCGACTGCCGTTACCGATTTGATTTCACTCACCGTTGCGCCTCAATTCCGCGCCGAATGCATTGATTAGTGCTGGTACATCAGCAATATCCTGTTCGATCAGCGCCATAACGATCTGTTGCTGACGTTCGCGTTCGGCGGCATCAAGGTATTCGAGCGGCGAGCGACCGGCGACCCGCGCCAGCATGCAAGCCAAGGTGTGCTTGGCGGCGTACTGCCGCACTCGTTCGCGGAGATGCGCTGACAGGTCATCGTGATATGTTTGCCAATGACGGCGCGCCAAGTCGAGAAAAGATTCGCGATGCGCCGGCAGATGATGCGCCTTGCTCAAGAAATGCGTCAGCGAGAAACCAACATCAAAGGCGGGGTCGCCAAAGTGGATCACTTCGAAATCGAGAATGATGAGGTTATTCTTATAGATTAGTACGTTCTTCGGGCTGTAATCGCCATGCGCCAACGCGAATCTTCGGGCGCGCGTGTCGTCAATCAACTGATGCAGGAATACTGCCGCTTGCGGCACATGCTTTGCGGAATAGCCATAATACGGTTCCAGGCGCAGCTCTTCGAAAAAGCGCCGCTCGGCGAATTCGTCGGCCAGCGCGGGATTGCGGCAAATGGCGTTGTGGATCTTCGCCAGCAAAGAGCCGAATGACTGCGCGAAATCGGCGTCAATGCAGCCATTCAACAGGAAAGTCTTCCAGTTCGCGTGCGGATGCGGAACGGCGGTCATCGCCAGGATATTGCGCTCAAAGTCTTCGAATACGAATTCAGGGACCTGGCCCGGGATGATGCTTGCAAGACTGCGCAGGCCGGCGGCCTCGCGCTGGATTCGTTCGGGCGCGCTGAACCAGTCTACCTGAACACGCAGTTTGTTCAGCGCCTGCTTAATCACCAAGCTTTCGCGTCCTTTGCGCTTCACCAAAACGGCGCGGTTGGACACGCCGCCAGCGAGCGCTTGAAACGCGGGTTCTTCGTCGTCTTCAATGAGTCGACGTCCGCGCAGGTATGGGAGAAGCTGAGCGGGATCTTCAATATTGATTGCTGCTCTTGGCGGCATGATCCTGGAATTAGCGAACTTCAACGACGGGCGCGCCAAGCGCATCCCAGCGCGGCGTCACGCCCAGGCCGGGCGCGGTTGAGGCCGCCATCCGGCCCTGCACCCGCTGAGGGGCGCCTTGCGCCGTGCTTACCGTGACGTAACTGTTGAAATCAGTGGCGGTGAAGAGGAATTCGGTCGGCGTGCTATGCGCCAGATGGGCGATGGCTGCTGTCGTGATGTCGCCACCCCAGCTGTCTTCAATCGTCATCGCGACACCCATTGATACGCAAAGATCGCGCGCCAGCCCCGCATTGGTCAAGCCGCCGAATTTGCTGATTTTGATATTGACCACATCCATCGCCTGATCGGCCTGGCCGCGCAAGAGCATGTTAATTCCATCCACATTTTCGTCCAGTACGAAGGGATGCGTCGTGCGGCGGCGGATCGATAGGCATTCTTCGTAGGTCAGGCAAGGCTGCTCAATATAAACATCGACATCATCGACGCCGCGAACCACGCGCGCCGCTTCGTGCATCAGCCAGCCGGTATTGGCATCGGCGATCAGCTTGTCGCTGGGCTCGAGCAAACCGGCCACTTGGCGAATGCGCTCGATGTCCATTTGCGGATCGGCGCCGACCTTGAGCTGGAAGCGCCGATAACCTTCGCCACGGTAACCGGCGACATTCTCCGCCATTTGCTCGGGCGTCCCTTGTGAAATCGCGCGGTAAAGCACGAAGTCATCACCGTAGCGTCCGCCGAGCAAGGTGCAAACCGGCTGCCCGGCTGCTTGCCCCAGTATGTCCCAACAAGCCATGTCGATGCCCGACTTGACATAGGGATGTCCTTTCAGCGCCGCTTCCATGCGCCGATTGAGCGGGGCGAGCTGCGTCGGATCGCTGCCGAGCAAATGCGGCGCCAACTCCTTGATGCCAGCGCGGACTCCGTCGGCGTAGGCGGGCAGGTAAAAGGGACCAAGCGGACAGACTTCGCCATAACCCGAGATGCCGCTGTCGGTATCGACGCGGACGATGGTGCTGTCGAATACTTCGACCGATTTGCCGCCAGACCATTTGTAGCTGCCTTCGTGGAGCGGCAGATCGACCTGATAGGCGGCGATGCGCTCGATTTTCATAACTTGGGAATCTCCCGCTTCTTGGCGCTAGATCCGTCTAATCGGCGTGGCGCGCCGTGATGCCGCCGTCGATTACGATTTCGGTACCGGTGATATAGCTCGCCTCATCGCTGGCGAGGAAGGCGACCAGCGCGCCGATATCTTCGGGCCTGCCGATGCGCTTCAGCGGATGCAGATTGCGAACGCGCTCTTCCTCGGCCGCCGGGTCATCGGCCGCTTCAAGAAAATCTATCGCCGGCTGCGTCCGCACCCAGCCCGGACTTACGGCGATAACACGGATATTCTTATGTCCCCAATCGAGCGCCAGACTGCGCGTCAGACCCAGCAAGCCGGACTTGGCGACGTTATAGGGAAAGAAGTTATATGCCGTCATGGTCGCGTGCACGCTGGCGATGTTGATGATGGCGCCAGCCTCTTGCGCCGCCATGATGGGCAGGGCGTGTTTGCAGCAGAGCCAGGCGCCGCGCAGGTTCAGGCTCATGGACTTCTCCCACTCGTCCACGCTCATCCGCGAGGCGTCATAGTGCTGATTCTGTCCGGCGTTGTTCACCAGGATGTCGAGCTTGCCGTATGCTTCAATGTGCGCCGCGATGCCCGCATTGATCTCGTCTTCGGAGCGAATATCGACTTGCGCGAATTGCGCCTCGTAACCAGCTTGACGCAGCTCGTCGGCGGCTGACCGCCCCGTTTCCTCATTGATCTCGGCGATAGTTACGGCGGCGCCATTGGACGCCAATTGCTCGGCGATGCCGCGGCCGATGCCTTGCCCGGCGCCGGTGACGAATGCTGACTTGCCATTCAAACGTTCAGACATCAGGTCTCTCGCGATTCAGAATGCGCTTCTCAGTGACCATGACGATAAATCGGCGCTTAGGCTTTGTCAACAGAGTCGTCCCGGCTGCGGCAGGCAGTGTATCGAACTCGGTTGAAATTCAAATGAGCCATCCTCGAGATTATATCCCCAACCCCAAGTACGTATGATTTTGTAGGGG
>JAPOYT010000083.1:881-4523 GCA_026706445.1 Chloroflexota bacterium | reverse complement strand
GTTGTAGTTGGCGCTCACCTCGAGGAAGTCAACGACGGCGCGGAATGTAGCCGGCGTATCGCTGCGGAAATCGTCAAAGATGATGACCATTACATTTTCTCGGCCGAAGCGGTCGAAATAGCGCGGCACTTGCTCTGCGAAGCGAGCCATTTCCCGGTAGTACAAGCCCGTGATGCAGTGAGCGGCGCGTCGAATCCGCCTTCCCGCTCGCCGTTCCGCTTCGGCCGCAAGCGCATCTTCAAAGTTTTCGATCTGCTCGTTTCCGCTGTAACGAAATTGCGACCACATTGAGTACATCATATCGATCGGGTTGCGCAGCATGATGATGATCTTCGCCGCCGGATCGTAGCTGTGGATTTCTTCCGCGGCGCGACCGCTGGTCAAATACCAGGGCGAAGATTCGCCGATGCGCTTTTCGCCGCGAGCGTCGCGAAAGAGCTTCAGATATCGATCGGGCTTGCCACGGAACTGGCGAAAGCGCGAGCCCTCCAGATCGGAACCGAAGAAATGCGGCTCCTTGAAGAAGGGCATGAAAATATCTGGGTGGCGCTGCAGATATTCGTGCAGGGAAGTCGTGCCGCATTTTGGCGCGCCAACGATGAAGAAATTCGGCCTGGCTCTGTCGCCAAGCTTGGCGGAACGAAACGCGCCCGCTGGATGCGCCATGGACTGTCGCGAAATCCCCGGAATCAATATCAGTGGATTATAGTTCATAACGCCCGAGTCGGTAGCCCGCTGTGCAGATCTTAGGCGCCGCCCTGCTGGGCCATTCGCCGTCCGTCCAAGACTGTGCCACGCAGCGGAAAAATCTGTTAATCTTATAGATGCAAGGGCATAGAGCGAGTTTCTGGAGCGTCCTATGGCGAAGAAGAAGTCAGCCAAAGCTGGCCGTCCTCCGCGGCTGAAGCGAAGGTTTTACGAAGAGGAACTGCTTCGTTTGCAGTTCGAGCTGATCAAATGGCAATACTGGATCAAGCACAACGAAATGCGCGTTATGATCACCTTTGACGGGCGCGACGCGGCCGGGAAGGGCGGAACGATAAAACGTATCATGGCGCCGCTGCAGCCGCGCGATATTCGGCTGGTAGCGCTCGGCAAGCCATCGGATCGCGAACTAACGCAATGGTATTTCCAGCGTTATGTCACGCATTTGCCGGCTGCTGGCGAGATCGTGCTCTTCGACCGCAGTTGGTATAACCGCGCCACCGTCGAACGCGTGATGGGCTTTTGCAGCGATCGCGAATACTGGGACTTCCTGCGCGATGCGCCGAATTTCGAGCGGCTGCTTATCCACGATGGGATCATCTTGCTGAAATACTGGCTGTCGGTGGATGATGACGAGCAGGAGCGCCGCTTCCAGGAGCGAGCGGCCA
Source organism: Chloroflexota bacterium (assembly GCA_026706445.1). Taxonomy (GTDB): domain Bacteria; phylum Chloroflexota; class Anaerolineae; order Aggregatilineales; family Phototrophicaceae; genus UBA6055. Next base: position 3,150 of record JAPOYT010000083.1, on the reverse strand, counting down.
ACCCGGCGCGCCGCTGGAAGCTCAGTCCGATTGACATCGAGGGGCGCAACCGCTGGGTGGAATACTCGCGGGCGAAAGACGCGATGATCGAACACACCGATATTCCAGAATGTCGCTGGCGGCAAGTGAACTCCAACGACAAGCGGCGTCTGCGCCTCAACGTGATGCGCGACATGCTGGACGCGATTCCATACGAGAATGTGATCCCGGGTCCGACCAAGCTGCCGGATGTGCCGCCGCAGGCGGAATACATGACGCGTCCCCCGCGCGACACGCATTACCTGGTGAAAGATTACTACGCCGATAGGGTGCGCGGCTAAGCTACTTCTTGCCGGTGGCGAGCTTCCGGCGCGTTTCGCGCACGGCGATGGCGGGCAGAGCCGAGGCATTCGCGTCGATATAGGCGGCAATCGCTTCGCGGTGCTGTTTGATGCCCTTGCGCAGGAGCCAAGAGATCGCCTTGGTGATGCGCCCGTCCTTTTCGCTTTTGAGGCGATCGATCAACTCAAGCGACAAGTCAAGGATGCGAGCGTCGTCGGTCTGCGAGATAGGCGCGGTCAGCAAGACGAGCGCGGCGCGGCGTTTGTTCACGTTGGCGTCGGCGGCGAGCGAATCAAGCAGGGCGGACCAGCCGCTCCAATCCGCCAATAAGTCTTTGTCGTTGAAAACGGTCTGGCAGGCGCTATCGACTTCAGCCCAGCCGTTCAGGCAGCCGAGCCAGGCATCCAGTTGCGCCAGCGGCAGTTGACGGCGGTAGCGCGAAAACTTGCGGAAGAGCGTCCGCGGCGCGCAGCGTTCTTCGTAGGATTCGCCATGGTATAGTGAATCGATCAGCGCGCGCCAATCTTCGTAGCCGAGGTCTCTGTGCGCGGCGATAAAATCGAGAATGATCGCGCGGCTCTGCTCGTTCTTCAGTCCATACCAGAGGCGTTTCGTGCCCAGGTGCTCGGGGCGCTGCTTGACATCGCCGCGGCCCGGGATGGCGGCTTGAATCTGGCGCAGAATCGCTTGGTGGTGGGGATTCACGTCGAGACGGGCTGGAGGTGATTTGCGGGCGATGCAGGGCGAGCCGCCGGCTCGCCCGTACAGCGCGCATGAAAATGGCGCTATAGCAACTGCTTGAGCGGGATGTTGCGGCGTTTGAGGAATTCCATGAAGCCGATCTTGTCGATGGTCTTGATTTCCTTCGCCGTGATTTTGACGCGCACCCAGCGATCGAGCTCGGGCACGTAAATGCGTTTGTTCTGCAGGTTCGGCTTGAATTGGCGCTTGACGGTGTTGAAGGATTTGCTGCGCGACTGGCCGAAGAGCGGCTTGGTACCGGTGATTTTGCGTTTGCCGGGCATGGAATTGCTCCCGTTATCAATACGAGCAAGGGATTATACACGATGCGTCGAGGATGTCGAGGGGGATTTCACCCCACCCGGGTCCCAAGCAGGGCAATCGCACCAAAATGAATATGTTCTGCGATGAACATAAAACAAACTCAGATCTAACCACAGTCCCTCGCAAGTCACGACTTGGCTCACACAAAATAACGAGCCAGTTGCTTCGCGCCGGGTCCATTGGTTGCGGGCGTCATGGTACTAGTTCTGACCTTTCTCATGTCCGCGGTTGGTAGAATTCTCCGCGTTTGCCCATGTACCACAAGGCTTGCGCAATTTTGTTTGCGGTTGCGGCGATGGAGCGATTGAAGCCGGCTCTTTCGCGATATTGCAGGTTTCTCTGCTTTAACGGATGTGTGACTGGAGTGGTCATTATCCAGGCTTTCACCGCGTTTAGCATGTGTCGTTTCACGTGAACGTTGCCATAAGATCGTTTGGCTTTCAGTAACTTTCCACCGGAAACCTTGGTTGCTGGCGCGACACCCAGGGCTTTGGCAAAGGCCTCCGCAGAGTAATATCTCTCCCAGAAGTTTGCGCCTGACTCAGCTATGATGCGCAACGCAAGCAATTCATTGACCGCCGGCGCGGATGTCATCCAATGCATTTGATACGCAAGGTGAAACTTGCCGATGTGACCGAAAGCCCGTTGTTCTCGCGTTGCAATCATCTGATTGCGAAAGTTAATCTCCTCTAATGCTTGACCGATTTCAATGCGAACATAATCTGGTAACTCATGGATTGAACCCAGTGCAGTGATCAAAGCGGCTCGTTTGCTCTTGGCGCCTTTCCAGTTTTGCAGAATGATCTGGGTGCTGTCCAGCTCCGTAAAGGCGATTGCTTCCGCGATCAACAGTCCCGAAACGCTGTTCATCTTAATCAAGCGG
>JAPOYT010000083.1:275-734 GCA_026706445.1 Chloroflexota bacterium | reverse complement strand
CAGTTGAAAGGACATTGCTAACCGCGCCATGTTGAAAGCATCAGCCTTATCGCTTTTTCCTTCTACTGCCAACAATGACTTTATCAATCTAGGATTGATCACTTGGGCATTCAGACCAGCTTCACGGAATGTCTCGTAGTACAAAATGTGGTATTTCGCCGTACTTTCGAGTATCACTATCTCTGCATTGCGCTTCAGCAGCCAATGAGCCGCCTGCCAAGCACTTTTCTCGTTTTGCTCAAACTCTCGTACTTCGACATCCGACTGATCTGACGCGCAGACGGCTATGACAACGAAATTCTGATCAACATCACAGCCCGCTGAAACCTCATACGCTTATACAAAAGTAATTTACCAAATTTCAACACAGCATCGCCCGACACGCGCTTCCGGTACTTCATTAGATTTTCCTCTCACGCAGTTACTACAAATGGCAGCGCACGGTCGCTTAACCTCTAA
>JAPOYT010000083.1:0-208 GCA_026706445.1 Chloroflexota bacterium | reverse complement strand
TAGGCGCTCATCCCAATCAGGATGTCGCAAAGAGAACTGGCGCTTTCCGCTGCCGCCTGTAGTCTAACGCGGAAAGATCATAAAAGGCAAAGAGAACAAAAGACTACTCGTCAATTGCAATCTCTTCCAGTTATCGTATAGGCTCGTTAAATAAGAGACACAGAAGTAGTTCAAACAAAGTAATGAGAATGACTGCCGTACGAAAGAA
>JAPOYT010000254.1 GCA_026706445.1 Chloroflexota bacterium | reverse complement strand
AGCTACGTGCTAATGGGCGAAGATGCTCCTAAATTGAAGTGCAGTTCCCCAAAACAATAACTGAAAGCCTTTTCTGTGGGCTCTCTGTGTCTCTGTGGTTAGAGCTGGGTTTGTTTTATGTTCATCGCAGAACATATTCATTTTGGTGCGATTGCCCTGGCCGGGACGGCCGGGCGTCATGGGAATGTAAGAACTCTGTGCTAAGCTAGGCGCATGTTCATCGGCTCAAACAGACAGGTGACTCCAATGGTTCGTCTTATAGCGGCGCTGCTAGCGGCTGCCTTGTGTATGATTCCCTTGACGGCGCAATCCAACGAGGCGGAATTGACGCTTGAACATAATACGAGCGTGCGTATCGCCACCTGGAACGCGGACAAGACGCGCATCCTCACAGCGGAAGGCAATGGCGCGATTCACGTCTGGTCGGCGGAGGACGGCGAGCGTCTTTTCACCTTCCACGAGGGCGAGAGCACGGCGACGCATGCCTATTGGGTATTGGGCGACAGGGCAATCCTGTCCGCGCATGAATCCGGCGATCTGCTATTGAGCGATGCGGCCGATGGCGCGACCATCGCCAGTTGGATGCTGGATGGCTTGCCGATGGCGCTGGAGTTGAACGCGGGGGGTAGCGCTGCGCTTGTGTTTACGCGGAACGGTGATGGCGCGGTTCTCTCGCTTGAAGATAGCGAGCTGACGCGGCGTTTTGAGGCGCCAGCGGAAATCAGCGGCGCGGTTTGGAGCGCGGACGAAACGCAGGCGCGCGCCTGGTCGGAAGCGGGGCGGATCTACGCTTGGGATGTCGCCACTGGCGAAGCTTTCGAATATGCGCTGCCGCATCGGAGCATGCTGCTTGGCTTGGATTGGAGCGCGGATGAGACGCGCTTGCTTGCCTGGTTCACCAATGGCGCCGTCCAGGTGTATGAGACCGATGGTAGAAATGTTCGCGGCCGTGCAATGAGCGGCGTACGCCACCGCAGTTTTGTCAAGCGCGCGATCTGGTCTGCCGATGAATCGATGGTGATGTCCTGGGCCGGCGATGATACCGTGCATATCTGGTCAGCCGCTGACGGCAGTTCACAGCGCGTTTACCGTCACGACGACTGGGTGATCGGCGCGCGTTGGGATGACGCGGAAGAGCGTGTGCTTTCTTGGTCGCATATCTATGTATATCTTTGGAAAGACGACCAGTTTCTGCGGCGCTTCCGGCACGGCAACCTGGTCAACGGCGCGGTCTGGAATGATGCTGGCACTCGGATTCTGACTTGGTCCTGGGACGGGACGGCGCGTGTTTGGCGCGTGTGAAGCATGGGCTAGATGAGCATGCCCAATGCGGCGATTGCTCCAAGCGGCGTGAGCAGGCCGATCATAGTGCCGATGAGTATTTGCCCCGGCGTGTGACGGCGCAATACCAGCCGCGCCAGGACGACTAGCAGAAGCACTGGCAGAAACAAGAGCCCTTGATTGAAGCCGAACATCAGGGTGGTGGCGGAAATTACGCTCGCCATTCCGGCTGCATGGAAGCTGATGTGGGCAAAGAGCGTGCCGACCAACATGAGCGCCAGTTTGACGATGGTCACCAGCGTTACCAGGTACAGAACCGGGCTGGCCTTAAACTGGGAAAAGACAGCCAGGCAGCAGAGCCCGCCGATGATGGCGATGGAATAGGGGATGTAGCGTTCGCGGCTTTCGCGCAGGTTTACGTCGCTGATTCGTCCGTTGCGGACCATGAAGGTGACGAAGAATATGGGCGCGGCGCAGACAGCAACGACAAAAAGCGCTGCGTAGCGCAGGTCTGCCTGACGATGATCGGCGTTGGCGGTCCAGGCGATTGCGAATACCCAGGCGGCCCAAACCACCGGCGGACTGAGCAAGAGCGAAGCGAGGGTTGCCCATAAATGTTCTTCTGATTCGACTCGATGGCGGAGCGCGGCCGGCAGCGGCAGACGAGTGTCCATTGGTTGCTTTCGATAGGCGCGTGTAGACACTCATTATACCAGTCTACAATCCAGGAGCGCCAAAGGCAGAACTGTCACCTATGGCGATGCGGAGTTGCCGCGGAAGGTGTGAGAATCGTTGGTCGCCCCCATTGAACAGCGGGGCAAGTCATGAATCCAGCAGCTCGAGCAAGCCAGCGGGATAAAGCGGCGGCGCGTCATCGGCGCGGAAGAAATCGAGCGATTTCCAGCTTGCCTGGTAGAGCAATTCTTCGTCGTCTTCGCCTTCTAACAATGCGTCATCCTCATTCAGCGCCGGGTCTGTGAAGCGGCCATCATAGATCAGGATGATCTCATGCCCCGCTTTGCCTTCATAAACGAATATGTTCTCGAAGGCGCCCAGGCAGACGACGTCAACGACTTCCGCGTCAAGCTCTTCCCTGACTTCGCGAATGACGGCGTCCGCGCCGCGCTCGCCGAAATTAATCCCGCCACCAATCGGCCGGTAAAAGGTCTGGTCTTTCACGGCATCGTATCCACGGGCGACCAGGATCTTGTCGCCGCGTCGGAATACGCAGAGAGCGAGCGGTCGAATGCGGCGTTTTTTCTTTTTCTTTGCCATATCACTTCTTGGGTTTTGGCGGGCGACTCATCACCGTGCTGTGCGTACGGGCGAGCCGCCGGCTCGCCCCTACAAAAGCTTTTGCAATTGCGGGCTTTGCTCATTCCATTTCGAAGCGTGTGCCCAGCGCCTTGGGCGGGTCGGAGCGGAGGAAGGCGCGCAGGCGTCGTTGCACCGCGCGCGGCATATACTGCAACAGGCGCTCGGTCAGCCCGCCGCTGACGATGAGAAGCGTTACGATCATCAGCAGCCAGGGCAGGGTGTTGAGCAGAACGAACGGGAAGTTTATCTCCTGGCCGAAAATGAAGAGACCGTTGGTCTGAATATAACTGGCGACAGCGCGCAGGGCGGCGAAGAGATAAGCGCCCAAGACGACCCGGAAGGGATGCCAGCCGCCGAAGATGACGATAGCGAGGGCGATCCAGCCGTCGCCTTGCATTGCCGGCGGGCTTGACCAACCCGGCTTGACATTAAGCGAGTAGGCGGCGCCGGCCAAGCCGACCAGCGCGCCCCCGAAGAAGGTATACCAGTAACGCAGGCGCTGCACCTGGGCGCCGCGGGCATAAGCCGCTTCGGGCCTTTCGCCGATGGCGCGCAGGGTCAAGCCGCCGCGGGCGCGAAAGAGCCAGAACCAGATGCCGAACATCAAGATATAGCTGAAATAGACGAGGAGATTTTGTTCAAAGAAGATGGTTCCCAGGATGGGAATGTCTTCCAGCAGCGGTATGGCGAAGCGCTTGATCTGGGGACCGGGGATGCGGGTGAAGTCGGCGCCGAGGAAGCGCGCCAGCTCAGCCGCGAGCAGCGTCAAGACGAAGCCGACCGCGACTTGATCGCGCCGCAGCTTGATGCTGGAAAAACCGACCAGGGTGGCGATCAGCGCGCCGACCAGCATGGCGACGGCGATGCCGAGCGCGATCTGCATAGGCGCATCCAGCACGCCAGCTTCCTGGGCGGTCCAGGCGGCGGCGAATCCCAGCACAGCAGCCAGCGCCAGGCTGCCATCCAGCGACAGATTGACCACGCCAGCGCGCTCGGTGATGGTCTCGCCCAGGCTGGCGATCACCAGTGGCGTGGCCGTGCCGACGATGCTGCTTAATGTGTTGAGGAATTCTTCGTTCATCGCGCCCACAACCAATTGTAGGGGCGAGGCGGCGACTCGCCCACATTCCAACAGATGCCGCGCAACAGCGGGCAATTCACAGAATCGCCCCTACATCTGATGATTCTTGTGCTTCATCCTCATCCTCCAGCGTACCCGGGAAGAATACCTCCTGCACGCCATGAAACAGTATCACAAAGAGGACGAGCAAACCTTGCAACACGCCCGCCAGCGACGAATCCAACTGGAGCGCGATCTGCAGACGGGTGCTGCCGGTGAGAATGGCGGCGAAGGCGAAGGCGATCAGCGGAACCCAGAGCAGGCGGATGCTGAGCAGGAGCACAACCAGCAGCCCGAGGAAACCGATGCCGCCGGATACCAGCGGACGCATGTTGTCGAAGGTGAAGAGGACACGATAAGACCCGGCGATGCCCGCCAGCGCGCCGCAGACGAGGAAGGCGCTCAAGGATGTGCGCTCGGTAGCCACGCCGAGCAGCAGCGCCGAGCGCATATTTCTGCCGACCGCTTTGAGATTCAAGCCCCAGCGCGTGGCGTTGAGCATGACCATAACGATGAAGAAGGTGGCGATGACCAGCGCGATCATGAAGATATTGGTGGGAAATCGCGACGAGAACTCGGGCAGCAGGGCGGGCGGCGGGAAGGGCTCCGTGCCTTGCGCCGAGCCGCCGATGCGCGGCTGCCAGGGACCGGAGATCAGGTAGATCGAGATGACGTTGACCAGGGCGTTCAGGGCGACGCCGCCGAAGATCTCATTGACGCCCAGTCGGATTTTCAAGATGCCGACCATGAAAGCCCAGAACATGCCGCCCAGGGCCGCCAGGGCGATCAATATGACGTTGAGCAGGGGCGAGAGGCTCTCATCCAGCAGGATGTATTGCGCGCCCCAACTGGCGAAGAGCGCGCCCATCATCATCTGGCCTTCGACGCCGATATTCCACAAGC
>JAPOYT010000241.1 GCA_026706445.1 Chloroflexota bacterium | reverse complement strand
CTAGGACGTGGCCCTCTCAAGGCCAAAACAGGAGTTCGAGTCTCCTATGGGGCATAGCACTGATTGGATTATCTTCGTCACACAATGATCTAACACATGTCGTTTGAAATCTCGCAGATTGTAGAACTGCAAGCCGATCCTCGTCGTAGAGGTCCTGTAATTGAAGTTTTGTCGCCTGTGGGTGGCAAAAACAAATATCGCGTGTACCACGCGGAAGGAAATATCCAAGACTATTTTGAAGATCAATTGATTCTAGCGTCAAAACCATCTACGAGCACAGATCTTGCGAATGCATTGTTACGAGGCAAATTCACTTCTGCAGATGAGTTCCGCGCCAGAATAACTGCCGAGCGCCTATCCAATCCTCAAGCAGATAGCCTGTATTCTCTCCACGCAGCGCGAATACAGTTTATTCCATTTCAGTTTAAACCTCTGCTGCGTTTCTTGCGCGCGGATCAGCCTCGCCTGCTAATTGCCGATGAAGTCGGCGTTGGCAAGACAATTGAAGCAGGTCTGATTCTACGAGAAATGCAGACAAGGCAGGATGTTGAGAACGTACTGATCGTTTGCCCAAGAGCCCTCGTTTCGAAATGGCAAGCTGAGATGGAGCGATTCGACGAAGATTTCAAGCACATCACTCCCGAAAGCCTTCGTTATTGTATCAAAGAGACTGCCCTCGACGGTTCATGGCCAGCACAATATGCTAGAGGGGTTGTGTCTCTTGAATTGCTGCGCAATGCAGACTATTTAAACGGCAAAGACAAAGATGGCAAAGTTAAGAATCCAGGTAAACCAGTCCTATTGTCACTCGATCCTCCCCCGCGCTTCAGTCTCGTCATATTTGACGAAGCTCACCACTTGCGGAATCGGCAGACCAATTCACATTCTGCCGCCCGCTTTCTGTGTGACGTTAGTGAAGCCGTTTTGTTTCTTTCAGCGACCCCCCTTCATTTGGGCTCTGAAAACTTATATGCGTTGCTCAACCTTTTGCGCCCTGACATCGTACAGGATTTCGCCATTTATCAACAAATGATGGAGCCGAACGAGCATCTCATCCGCTCTATGCGCCACGTACGCACGCGCTTGCCCAAGTACAACTGGCAAAGTGAAAGTTTCTCGGCATTGAGCGACGCAGTGAATACAGAATGGGGACAGCGCACGCTAAAGAATGACCCACGTATAGTTGAGTGGCGTCACAGGCTGTCGAATCAAACTGAACTTGATAGCAAGGAGCGTATTCGTTGTTTGCGCGACTTGGAAGAGACACAGACGTTTGCCCATTTGATGAACCGTACGCGCCGGCGCGATATCGGGAATTTTACTTTGCGTGAACCGCAAACTGTGGAAGTGCCATTTACATCAGAACAAATGACATTCTATAAGGAGCTTGTTGAATTCCGCAGGCAAATGCTTTCTCTCAATCATGATCCATTTGTTGTGCGCCTAATAACGGTTAACTTTGAGCGTCAAATAGCTAGCTGCTTACCGGCCCTGGTACCTATGCTGGACAGTTTTATCCGCACTGGAAGATTCGTCACGACAGAGTTTACTGATGATCTGGAGGACGAAAATGATGTGAATCTACCAACATCTTTGGTCGACGCAGCAAAGACACTGCGAAATCTGGCGTCCCATCTCCCTCCCGATGATCCGAAGCTCGACAAGTTGATGGAGATAATAGCGAGAGTCTTGTCAGAAAGTCGCCCCAAAAAGGTCCTCGTTTTTTCCTATTTTCTGCACACACTAGATTACCTCCAGGTCAACCTCGCTGCGAGCAATATTCGAGTGGGCATGATTACTGGAGAGTCTGATGATGATGATGAGCGAAAACCCCTAATGAGACGATTTCGCTTGCCATATGATAGCCCAGACGCAATTGATGTACTGCTTTCGTCCGAAGTAGGCTTTGAAGGATTGGACTACGAGTTCTGTGATTGCGTGGTGAACTACGACATTCCGTGGAATCCGATGAAAATCGAGCAGAGAATCGGACGCATAGACCGGTTTGGACAGCAGAGCGAAAAAGTACATATTTACAACTTCATCACGCTAGGAACGGTGGAAGAGCGCATTATCTACCGTTGCTTTGAGCGCTTGGACATCTTCCGCAACACTATCGGCGATAATGAAGAAATCCTAGCACAAATAACCAAAGAACTAGAGAAGATTACCTATGAGACATCACTTAGCCCTGAACAGGCAGCGGAACGCGCCTTACAAATGTCGGATAATGCAATAAGAGAGGTGGAAGAACAGCGCCGTTTGGAAGAGAGCAGTGAAGCCTTACTTGGACTGGAGCAATCGTTTATAGAAGAGGTTGACTCTCTCATCAATGAAGGTCGCTTTGTTTCGCCGAGCGAATTAACGCACATGATAAAGCATTACGTACAGCACGATTCCGTAGGCGGAGGACTCACAGTATCTAGCCGAAAACCTGAATACTATCAGTTACGCCTTAATGAAAATGCAAGGTCAGCAGTCTTACGCCAAGTAAATTCCTTAAACTACCACGATCGAACCTCGGTGGAATTCAAGCGATGGCTAGGCGGCGGCGAACCACGCCTAACACTCACGTACGACCGACAGTCAGCATTGGAAGAGCGGGAACTACCTTTCATCACGCCGGTACACCCCCTGGCTAAGTCCGCGATGAAGCATTGGAAGGACGTATCGAAGCCGCTGGTGGCAGGGCTATCGCTTAAGTATTCGGGTATCAAGGCTGGAACATATTTCTTTGTTCTTGAACTTTGGGAGACTCTCGGAGTTCATTCAGAAGTCCGATTGAAAACTTTCGCCTGGGACATAAACCGCCAGAAGATGCTGGTAGAAATGTCGTCGCTATTGCCGCTGCTGGAAGAGGCAATTGACTTGCATGATTTCCGTTGGATACAAGATAATGACCTTCTGCACTGTCTGGAGGCACTTGAAGAGTACTCCAACAGCGTCCGACTGAATGAAGTTGAGTTACTCAAGCAGCGAAATGACAGACTACTGAATCACCAGCTCGCAAGCTTGCGCGGGTACTATGATAATCGGCTGACCCGCGTTGGAAAGGAGTTGGAGCAAAGCACAAATGAACGCATTCGCATTATGAGGCGTTCGGAAAAGAACCGCATTGAGTACGAATTTAAGCGGAAACTGCGCGAAATAGAAATACAAAGGAACTGCGACGTCTTGGCCAACCGCATAGCATTAGGTTTGATCGAGATACGGTCCGAGTGATGCTGCCTGATATCATTGCGCTTATTACGAGTTGTGTGTCTAAGCTGGCTCGAATCGGAATGTCAGTTCTTGGGAGAGAACAAGATATGGTTCGTATTCGCTTGCGTCGCCAGGGCTCCAAACGTCAGCCATCGTATCGAATTGTCGTGATTGACCAACGCAGGGCTAGAAACGGCAAGTATCTGGAGAATATTGGTCATTATAACCCACGCACGCGTCCGGCTACGGAGGTAATCAAAGAAGATCGTGCTTTATATTGGCTCGGTGTAGGCGCGCAGCCGAGTGATCCAGTGCGCAGGATACTTGATCATACCGGTACATGGGAAAGATTCCAACGTTTGAGGGCCGGTGAAAGCATGGAAGATCTGATAAAAGAGGCTGAAGAAAATCGTAAAGAGTTGCCGAGTCCGAAAACCAATTACCCGGCGCCCGCTGATGGTGAAAGCAAGATAAAGGTGCGTGAGGCTCCCCGACTCGACACCGATAAACCTCCTAATGACAATACGGATAAACCGAACGATGGTCAGATAGAGGTTCTAGAGCAGAGCGACGATGCTCTAAGTGATAGTGATCCGAATATTCTGGCAGAACGGCCTAATGTTACAGATGAATGCATAGAGGAAAAAGACTGCCATCCTGTAGTTGATCCAGATGAAGTAGGAGAACGAGAAGAGGGTGCGGATAAGCTAGAACAACAACCGAATGGAAATGTAGAGAATGTCCGCACTACAAATTCAGAAAAGAGCAGATTATATAGCGACTTGAACCGTCCCGGTAAAACACAGTTAAATGATGACTTTTCCCCGCCAAGGCCTCTAGCCAATCCAAAATTCAGAGCAAAACGAAAAAAGGAACAATTAGAGGCAGCTAGAAAAAATGAACCCGACATAGTTGAACGAACAAGACAAGTACTCACGAAAAAATGGGAAGGAAAGGACGGAGCGACTCGAGAATTCCTCAAACAGCAATACGGAGGGCGCTGTCAGATCTGTTGTTACACTTTTCCTAAGCATGACGGAGAGCCATATTTCGAAGGTCTATATATTGAGTCATACACACAAGGCAGTTTTCTTGACGATCCTGCCAATGTACTTTGTCTTTGTGCCAACCATTGTGCTCAGTTTCTAACGGGTGCGAGAGAGTTTATTCCAGACTTTCTCGAACAGGTATCATCCTATGAATCCGGCCAACAGTATGATGTGAAGATCAAATTAATTGGTAAAGATAAAGAAATCCGCTTTACGGAGCGACATATCATTGATCTCAAGATGCTCCTAGAAGTTACTGAGAACTTGTTATAGTTCACACTTCCGCCCACCTCACCAGCGCTCTCACCGGCACATCGCTGACGCTTCCAATTGTGGACGGCAAGTTGCTCTTGGGCGTCTGGCAAAGTATACTGCTCTTGGAGTTGGACGGACCGCGGCGGCGAAAGCTGATGTGCACCGTTGTTGAGACTCCTTAGTAGAAAAAGAGGCTATGGAAATGTTAACCTGCGAGCAAATTGAAAAATTCCACGAGGACGGCTACTTGGCGGTCGATCGGCTGCTGGATTACGAACTGGATATCAAGCCGGTGATTGATGAGTACCAGCGGCTGCTGGACGACTTGTGCGAGCAGTGGGTTGCCGAAGGGCGCCTCGACGAACCTTATAGCGACCTGCCATTTGAAAAGCGGCTGGTCGAGGTTTATCGCGCCGGCTGCGATTATTATCAGGCTTTTGATATCGCGCTGCCAAACGGCAACATTCGCGCCGATACGCCGATACATTGCGGACCTGCCGTATTTGATTTGCTGCGCAGTCCCAGGCTGCTGTCGGCTGTTGAGTCCCTTATCGGAGGCGAAATCTACAGCAATCCGATCCAGCACGTGCGCATTAAGCCGCCGGCGAGAGTCATCGAAAAGGAAGATGTGGATAACGCCTTGGTCGGCGCGACTCGCTGGCATCAGGACAATGGCGTTGCCTTGCCCGAAGCCGACGAGACCAAAATGCTGACCTGTTGGGTAGCGGTCAGCGAAGCGACGCCGGAGAACGGCTGCCTGCAAGTGGCGCCCAAAAGCCACCGCAAAGGAATCGCCTTGCATTGCACGATCAGCAATCAGTTGGGAATCCCGGACGCCTTGATTGAGCAGGAGCAAGCCCGACCAGTGCCGCTGAAACCGGGCGGCGTGCTCTTCTTCCACCCGATGTGCAAGCATGGCTCGCTCGAAAACCAAAGCGACGCCTTCCGCTGGAGCTTTGATCTGCGCTATAACCCGATCGGTCAAGCGACTGGCCGTCCGCATTTCCCCGGCTTCGTCGCGCAGAGCCGCCTCGATCCCGAGTCGACGCTTGACGATTACCGCGAATGGGAAAGGCTCTGGCATGAGGCTCGCGCGCAACTGGCCGGTGTCGCGGAGATCAAAAGCAACCGCTGGGACAACGAAGACCCGCTTTGCGCCTAAGCTGCTTTGACGACAATTTATAATCCCATAGAAACAGATGTATAAAGAGTTAAACAAGTATGTCTCTTAGCTCTGCCTAACAGATCGTCGAGACAGGCGCTTTCAGCAGATTGTGCCCTCCTCTACCTAGTCTGCAAATGTGCGCTATGCCAGACGGTTATCTGATTCCCGCGGAAACAGTCACAACCGAAATTGTCATACGAAAATCTCGTTTTCTGACCACAATACAGTTAGCGCCGACGGTTGCGGAGGCGCGACACCGCCTGGCTGAGCTGCGCTCAAGACTGCCCGCCGCCAACCATCACGTTTACGCTTTTCGCGTCGGCTTCGGCAATTCGGTCACCGAGGGAATGAGTGATGACGGCGAACCGACCGGCACGGCCGGTCCCCCAACCCTGGCGGTCCTGCGCGGTTCCGGCATTGGTGATATCCTGCTGGTGACCGCGCGTTTCTTCGACGGAACAAAGCTTGGCGCCGGTGGATTGGTCCGCGCCTATACCGAGTCCGCGCAAGAGGCGCTGCGGAAGCTGAAAACTGAGCGTAAGGTGGACAGGAAGACGGTGGGGCTTGAAATGCCCTACTCGCTTTACAACATTGTCAGACGGATGATTGACGCCCATAACGGGATGATAGAGGACGAAGAGTTTGGCGCTGAGATCCTCGTGATCGCCCGATTTGTGACAAATGATCTCAACTGCTTCGCAATTGAACTAAGGGAGAGAACAGCCGGCGCCGTTCTTCCCGTGGATCTGGACTGATGTTACTCCGCCATCTTTTGCGCTACGAGCCGCCTGACCTGCCAAATTGCGCGGTGGGATGGCGCGATGGTCTCGGCGCGAGCGATATACTGTCGCGCATCTTCAAACTGGTTGTTTTCGATTAGACAATTCGCCATTTGCGCCAGCAAGTAGACATCGCGCGGAAAACGTTCCAAGGCGTCGTTGAGCTTGCTTACGGCATCTTCGCGTTCGTTGCGTTCCCAGAGGATCTGAACAAGTCCCAAGTCGATTTTCGGATCCGATCCCGCTAGCTGTTCGGCCTCGCGCAGCACTTCAAACGCGCTATCGGCGTCCCGCCAGCTTCTATAGCACTGTGACAGCAACAGATGAAGATCTACTAGCTTAGGCGCATGCTCGATCGCCTGTTCAAGCAGATCGACCTGGTCTTCCGACACTGGTCGATTCGCGCTCAGTATGACTTTGATCTCCGCATAGCGCGCGTCAAATAACGGCAGCGTTGCCTGCAACTTAATTCGCTGAAGTTCCAGCTCCAAATCGTCGTCGATTTCAGCAAACTTGGCGCGGCATGCCTCGATCAATTCAAGCGCCATTGCCGAATCCGTATCGACCAGAGCTAGCTGCGCCAGATGTACGTAAGCGTACGGGTTGGAATCCAGCTGGCGCTCTAGGATATCGTAGGCGCGGTCGTAGTCCTCAAGCTCAATCAATCGGTCGATGATGTCGCCGGTAAGCGTACCTTCATCATCTTGTTTTGACAGTCGCTCAAAGTATATCCATAGCTCGTCATCGTTAGCATCAATCATATAGGTAAGCGCCAACTGAAGAGCGCCAAGATCTTCTTTGCTCTCATTTATAAATAATTTCAGCGCGTTTGCGATTTCAACTGTGATATGTTCCGCTTCGTTGTGCTCATCGGGATCAATCAGCAGCACATCTTGCACACTCCAACTGTTGACCTCAGCCGCCATCAAGAGCTGAGCGTATTGCCAATAGAGCGCAGGATGCTGCAGTCCGCTTTCCAAGGCAAGCTGCGTGTTATCTATCGCCTCGTCAAAATGGCCAGAATCCAGCAATATCTCGGTCATGGCGCGCCAGACGGAGGCGTCGGCATCGCTTCGCAGAAACGGCCGCAGGAAGGCGATCGCGCTCTGCGCGTGACCCAGCTTTGACATGCCCAAGGAAGCCGCAGACGCGCCGGCGGCGGCCTCCATGTCATGAGAAAACGCGCGGCGGACGAGCGGGACGACAATCTCGCCGATATCGCTGATTCCGGGCTGCATCGCCTGTTTGGCCAGCATACCAAGACACCAATAGGCAAATTCACTCGAGTGCATTTTGCATAGATCGGCCACTTCCTGGAACTGGTCTCTTATTTCATCCTCTTCCCATTCAACATCCCAGAGATAGAGAAATACATCAAGGTTCCAGCCAAAGACGCTTTCCAGCAGGCTTTCCAATGCGCCTAAGCCTCTCGGAACCGAACTATATTCGATAATTGCGACAGTATTAGAATCGCCTGCCAGTCTGCGGTAAATGTTCTCGGCGACAGCGGGCAACTCCGTGACAGCGGCCGCCAGTGACTCAAATTCGTAATCCAGCGAGAAGCTGTCGTCGTCGGTCAGCGAAAGGCTTGCGTCAATTGCCAGACTCAGCTCAAATCGGTCGGAATCACGCCGAAACGTCCCGTCGAGAGTCACGTTATCCGCCAAGCCGTCCATTTCCCAATCAGCGACCCTGAACTGATAATCCGAAGTAGTGATTTCGGTGTTTTCGTCCGTTTCGCCGATTCTTGCAAAACAGCGATAAACCCGCGTATCGTCATACTGCTCCAGCAAGTAGCAGAGGCATGAAGCCAGGCCCATGGCGACTTCGGGCATTTCCTGGCACAGGATTGGATACATCCCTATTCGGTATTGTTCATCCGTTTGAATGGTTTGCGCCAAGCCGGCGGCGCTGCCAAAGATTGATGTCGGCGCGCCGGTATCGCTGGGCTGGCGGCCAAGCGTCTTCATTTTTTCGGCCGCGTTTAGCATGTGCTGCGCTCCAATCAAAACACCCCGCCAAAAACGACAGGGTGTATTGTATATCTCGCTCAGTGGATTGAATAGAACGCTCGGCTAGCTAACGACCCTAACTTGACTGAAGTCGCCGCGGAATACAACGTAATTGTTGTTCAGCCAGCCTTGACCGAAGCTGCCTTGAACCTTGTACCAATTGCGACCGGACGACATGCCAAGAATTTCAAGCGTTGTGCCGCCTGGAACATCGGTAATGACTGCATATCCAGCACCCGGACCGGTACGAATATTAAGGTGCGCCGTGTTGACGACCGCGCGTGGCGTTGGTCCGGACAAGTGCGCGCCCTCTCGTGGTCCGCTAGATCCGGCGCCGGATCGCGATATACTGGAGAAGTTGCCGCGCCCCACGGTGTAGTTGGAGTTTACCCAACCAGGTCCCGCGGACGTCTCGACCTTATACCAGACACCGCCGCTGTCGATTTCGGTCACAAGCAGATTCGTGCCGCCCTTTACGACAGTCAGAATGCTGTGGCCAGCGCCCGGACCGGTTCTCACATTCAGGAAGGCGGTATTGACGACCAAGTGCGGCGAACCAGCTGGAAAGTTCGTCCCGCCGGCCAAATCGCCACCCGCTGGTATGCCCTCTCGCGGTACGCCAGAAAAGCTCCCGCGCGCAACCGTATAGCTCCGGTTAAGCCAGCCTGCGCCGGCGGATGTCTCCACCTGATACCAGACGCCCCCGCTGTCGATGGCTGTCACTGCCAAAGCCGTTCCGCCTTTTACTGTTGTAAGGATCGTATGCCCGACGCCTGGACCCGTTCGTATGTTCAGGTAAGCGGTATTTACAACAACGTGTGGAGCGTCCGCTGGTATGTTGGTTCCGCTAGCCAAATTGGTTGGCAAGCCCTGTCGCGGTACGCGGGAGAAATCTCCCCGTGGCACGGCATAGGCTGAATGAAGCCAGCCGGTACCAACGGAACTCGTTACTTGATACCATTTGCGATCACCCGAAAGCATCGTGACTGGCAATTCTGTGCCGCCTGCTACGGTTGTAAGGATGGCGTGCCCCGCGCCGGGGCCGCTTCTCACGTTCAACCGATATGTGTTGACAATTACAATTGGCGTCGCCAACTGCGCTAGCGCAGCCGTCGACGCAAGAGCAAGCAAAGTCATTGTCGCCAGAAAAATGAGCCATTTGCGAATATTGGTGTGCTTTACCATACTGTAATTCCCCCGAAACGACCTAATGGCGTACTTATTGACCGTCAATACGATAGCCAGTATAGTAGTCGCCTAAACAACGAGCAAACCAAATCTCTAGCAATTTCAAAGCTCAAAGACCATGGCGTCCGCGATTCGTATAATGCAGAATTACATTATCGCGCAAGCCAGAGAAGCTGAGTCGTCAGCATTACTACTTGTTTGATTTCGAAAACCTCATAGGGAAAATTGACACGCTTAACCTGCTGTGTTACCATTACGGCAGATCGCAATGGGCGAAGGGGCGAGAAATGGCTTTAGCGGAACAGCAGACAGTCGGCGTCATGACGGACAGTTCGGTGTTGAGCGTGACACCGGCCGCAGTATCAATCATCAAGAATTTGCTAGAGCAGCGGGAAATCCCCGATCATGCACTGCGCGTGTTTGTGACCGGTGGCGGCTGTTCCGGCTTGCAGTACGGCATGGCATTTCAGGAAGAACCGGATGCCGGCGATACGGTTGTGGCTTGTGATGATGTGCGTCTCTTGGTCGATCCGACCAGCATGATGTATTTGCAAGGCGCCACAATCGACTATGTCGACAGTCTAATCGGCGGCGGCTTTCGCATTGACAATCCCAACGCGGTCTCCAGTTGTGGCTGCGGGCACTCCTTCAAGGGCTCGGACGAAGAGGCGGCCGGCGAAAGCCAGGGCTGCGGAACCTGCGGCAGCTACTAGGCAAATTGCAAATCTAATGGAATCGGGCGGCAGCATTTTGCTCCGCCCTGTTTTGGTCATCTCCGCAGAAGACTAATCAACAAACCGCAAGAGCCTAATCCCGCCAAGACTAAAATCGGCGCCAGCGGGGGCAGATCCAGCCAGCGCCGGTCTTCCGCTTCGGCAAATTCCAATTGATCGACAAAGGGCGGTTGCGTTGCTGGCGGCGTGAATGTGGGCAGCGGCGTAATGTCTACTACCTCCACCGCCCTGGCGCCGGCCTCAACTGTCGCGATCTCGATCGTCCTCGGGTTTGCGCCCGCCTGCCCACTGTCAGACGGAGAATCGGCGAATCCCGCCGCGAACTGAACAGCGTCAAGATTGTCGATTCTTTCAATCTGAGATGGGTCGCCTTCTATAGTCACCAAGTCGCCGTATACCCAAGCTCGTCCACTGGGAGACAGATCAAAGCGCAATTCATACCATCTATAATAATTGCGCAGCACCGGATAGACGGTTCCATGCGCGATCGTGCCCAGTAGGCCGCTCTCGATATCGGGCAAGGCGCGAACATTTACATTGCCAGCCGACTCCAATGCTTGCAGGCGAGCGGCTGGCAATGGAGTAGGCGTGAAACTTGGCGTGATGGTTGGAGCGGCATCCGGCGGGGCTTCCGGTGTGGGCGTTACAAGATTGGCGCGTACCGGCGTCGCCTCGGCGTTCGCCTGCGCCAAGACGGACATCGAATGTATAAGCGCAGTCATGGCGAGGAGAATCGTGAAACCTTTTTGCCGTGCCCGGAGATTGCACATTATGTCATGCCCGCGGCCTTTACCAGGAAATGGCATTGACATTTGTATACCTGCCTTGCTCAGCTACGACGCTGCGATTATCTAGCGTATTCACCATGAAACCCTGATAAAGCTGGCTGCCAAGCCCGACCACCCGCCAGTTGCTCAAAACGAAAGGCGGAACTGTGGTATCCGCCGGGCAGCGGTTGCAGTCTGCCGGAAGCCATTCGCCATTGTATAGTCTGGCAAAGTGTAGATGTGTTGCCGTGCTGTAACCGCCGAGGCAAGAGGCGTAGCCCAGAATATTGCCCACCTCCACCGCCTGCCCTTCTGCGAGCGCATCATGGCGGGTAATGTGCAAATACAGCAAGGTCCATCCGCTGCCTTCATCGCCGTCCCCGTCAAGGTCGAGAAGAACGACGCCCTCAGCCAATCGCGCGATCACACCGCCGGCCGCGGCAGTGACCGGGAATTTCGAAGTATAGCACCAGCCCGCCGTCGCTTTGTCAGGCGGCGCAAAGTCAATCGCGGACCAGGCGCTGCCATTCCCCCAGCCCCCATGAAAACCGCCCGTGTAACGCCATACATCGCCGCGTGGAAAGGGCAGCGTCAATTCCGGCTGGCGCAGATCCGCGGGCACGGTTTCGTATTCGTTTGCGAAGGGATCGCCAAACAGCTGTTGATAAGTTTCGCGCAAACCAAACGCGCTGATATCTGTCTCCCATTGCGTCATCGCTCGAAACTGCGCTACGGCATATTGAACAGCGATGGAGCCGGCGTTCAAGCTCGGATCGTAGTAGAGCCGGCTGCCATCCGGCGCGTCAAGAATGGTCTTGCCGCGGTATTTCCAGTCGTAATAGCCCTTATTGAGTTGATCCGCCAGCCAGCTAACCTGGTTGTACAGCCCTTGTCGAGCTCTTCCTCGCCCGAGTTCCGCCGCCAACAAAGGGTACAGTTGCGCGTCGCCCTCGGCTGTTGGATCGCTTAGGAGGCCAGCGAAGTATTCGAGAAATGTGAGCAGAATGCGAGCGTCCACGCTGTACTCGCGCGAAACCCGCTCGATAATCTCGCTGCCCGTCTTCTGCTCGCTTCGCGATGTTCCGTTAGCCTGGCGCGTCGGCATCAACACAGTCAGCTCCTTGAGCGCGCCGGGCTGAGCCTCTACGAAGCTGACAATATCAAACGATGACGCGTCGCGCGAGCGCACCAGCCGCGAGTCCGGCAGCGTGCGATACGCCGGCGTATAATCGGCGGGCGGCTCGGGCAATTTAAGCACCTGCCCCACTCGCAGGAAGTCGGGATTCGGCAGATCATTCGCGTTCAGCAACGCGCGAATCGCAACGTCATAACGTTCGGCGATTTTTGTAAGCGTGTCGCCCGCCCGAACAATATGAGAAGTCAATTCGGTGTTTGAGCTGTCGCGGTCATCCACTTCCAAGTCAGTTGAGCGAGTCTCCGCTGTAGTCCGGGAATCTTGTGGGACCGCCGCGTCTTCACTAGGGGATGGCGGCTGGCTGCCGGTCAATTCGTCTTCATTTTTGGGAGAGTCGGTTGGCGCCGACAATGCGTAAATTTCTTTCCTCGATTCCGTAATGACGGCAGATTCTTCGGAGTTTCCGACAGCTGGGTTCGTTCTTTCCCAAGCCATTGTGCAGCCCGTAAGGACGGCTGCAGAGAACAAGACAAACGCGAGACTTCGCGCTCCCGCGGCGCCTGAAACACATGACTTTAGGTTGGCGACAAACTGCACTTGGGCGCGCCTTTGAACATCTGTATACTAATTCAGGATTGCGGAACGCGAAATCAACTTGAGGAGTGACTTATGGCAAGCGCGGTTGAGATAAAGGGATTGTTTCCGGCGCTGGCCGAGCGCCTGATTCCAGAAAAAGCCGCTGGGGTAAACACTACGATTCTCTTCGATCTGAGCGGCGACAACGGTGGCTTCTTTTGGCTGAAGATTGCCGATGGCGTGGCGACCGCCGGCGCAGGCGATGTGACCGACCCGGCCATGACCGTTAAGGCGAGCGCAGATGATTGGTTCGCGGTAGCTACGGGACAGATGAATGCGATGCAAGCATTCATGACTGGAAAACTCAAGGTCCTTGGCGATATGGGTCTTGCGATGAAGTTGCAGACGATGTTCGCGCTATAGTCAGGTCTTACAGCCTAGAATTCATCGTCAAGTTCCAGGCGAAGCGAGGCGGAATTCAAGCTGAATCCAGCGGCATCCAATGCTTCGTCTAAGACTGCGGCGACCTCTTCATCCGCCAACTCCTGTTCCAGGCGCGCCAGGATCTCAAAGGCCTGCCGTCCGCCGATCTCCCCGAGCGACCATATCGCCATCAATTGAATCTCTTGATCTTCGCTCAGCGCAAATTCGCCGATTCGCTGCACAGAATCCGCAATTTGAATTTGACCGCAAGCTCTAATAGCTTCATATACATATTCGTATTCGTCATTCTCCAGTTCAGCCAAAAGCCGATCCCGCCAGATTTCGTTGCAGGTTCGCCCCATCGCGAAGAGCGCGCCAATTCTTAGCTCGTGATTTCCGTCGGCGTAGGCTGCTAGGATAAGTTGCTCGACCGCTGCATGGCTTGAATTGGAGAGCGCTTCTAGGGCTCGGCGGCGTATCTCCACCGGTTCCGACATATTCTTGTGAATCGTGTAGGTCAAGGTTTGCGCTTGGGCAGCGAGATCCGCCGGAATATCGCCATATTCGCCCAACAGAATGAAGCGCCCGAGGCTTTCAAGCGCGCGACTTCTAATCGTTGCTTCGGGGTCAGACTCGGCCATTCTCATCAGCTTTCGCATGGTCTCGGCTGACTCATCCGTCCAGAGCAAGCCGATCGCTTTCGCGCGGACGAGGCTGCTCTTGTCCCCAAGGCTGAGCAGGGCGATTTCACGGAATCCCAGCTCAAACATCGCTTCGCTGGCTTCATTGAGCGCGCTTAATACCCGGTGCTTGGCAACAGCCGACAGGCGGCTCCAAATTGGGACGACCGCCTTCAACTCGTCGCCAGTCAACTCGCTGAGCCCGTACACAACCGTCGACGGCACGACCGTGCTCGCCGAGATCTGCTCTTTCGTTAAGGCTTGAGTGAGTTCGGAGATTGGAGGCTTGCGGAATGAAAGTTCGGGCGCTTCCTCATCCCAGCCGGAAATCTGCATGCCATTGTCCATTAGGTGATGGATGGAGGATTGATTAGGTCATAGACCATGACTACAGCGCCTAGCGCAAGCAGCAGCATAATTCCGATTTGATGAATTCGGGCTTCGGTCTTGGCGTTGACAGGCTTCCCACGCAGCATTTCGATGATGACAAATACGATCCGCCCGCCATCGAGCGCCGGGATCGGCAACAAATTGCTGATTCCCAAGAATATGCTGATAAGCGCGATGAAGTTCAGCATCAGCCCGGGACCCTCTTGCAGGCTGCGCTGCAGAAACTCTCCGCCAATCTTGCTAATGCCAATGATGCTTATCGGTCGCGCGTCCCGGCCGCTGAGCGAGCCGTCCAACAAGCGACCCGGAATCGAGGCGATCAGCTTCAAGGTCGTGGCGGTCGTACGAACGCTGTATGATATCGCATCTGGAACGCTCTGCGGGATTAACTCTCGCTTGTATCCGGCGTTGGCGAAACGGGTCCGGTCACGCAAGCCGAATTGCGAACGAATCCCAATGCCCAGCCGTCCTTCCCCTTCCGGCGGATTGACGCGCGGCGTAACAATCACCACTATATTCTCGACCGAACCGTCATCCAACTCGCGACTAAGCGTCAGCGGCAGCGGCCGACCCTCGAAAGCCCGCGACGCTTCGTTCAGTGTCCTGACCGGATCGCCCGACGGCGCAATTGGCATGTGGTTGATTTGGCCGATGATGTCGCCCGGCTGTATGCCGGCGGCGTCAGCCGGAGATTCTTCAAGCACCTGTATCACTTGAACCAGGCCGTGTCGCTCGCTGAAATCAGGCTTTACGGTCAGTTCGTATTCGGCGCCCGTGTCCTGCTGAATCAGCGAAAACGTGATCCGGTCGCCGCTGTAGCTTTTGAGCCTCTCATGGAATTCAACGAAGTCGGCGAAGCGCTCGCCATCGATCCTTTCAATGGCATCGCCTACATTGGCTTCCGTCCCATAAAAGATGGAGCCTGGCGGAATCGCGGCAATTTGACTTAATCCGCCTACTGGCAGAGAAAGTCCAATCAGCGCCACCACAAAGAACAAGATCAGCGCCATGATGAAATTAGCGATGGCGCCAGCAGCCATAAAGAAAACACGGCCAAGCGCCGGCGCCTCATTTACCGACATCATCTTGCGCTCGTCTACCCCGCGCAAGCGCAGCATCTCACGTTCAGAAACGATTTGAACCAAGCCGGATCGCCGCCGCTCCAAGACCACACGATCGCGCTTGACCTTGTCGTCGCTTGCGGGTCCGATCATGTCCTCGCCCAGCGGCCGCACAAAGCCGCCCAAGGGCAGCAAATTGATCGTGAATTCAGTTTCACCCAGCATGAATAAGCGGCCGACGCGCGGCGGGAAACCGATGCCGAATTCAAGCACATTGATCCCCACAAGCCGGGCCGCAATAAAATGACCCAGCTCATGAATGATGACGGCTGGAATTAGCACCAGCGCGAAGGCGGCCAGAGCAAGCATAATGTCATTTGCAGCTGCGGAAATCAACATGCGCGATCAACCTATCTATAGGATATGATACGACACCATTATAAATGCGAGTACGGCAATTGCGCAATATAGCCTCAAGTTACCCTCAGTCGGTAGGCAAAACGTAGGCGCCGCCGCCTGCGTCAGAGCGGAGTATTTCTATTTCGCCGCAGAGATCGCGTAACCGAGCAGCCACCGCATCAGCGTCGCCATCCGCACAAATACAATGCACATTGGGACCGGCATCTAATGTGTAACAGACCATCAGATTCTCGTCCTGCCGCCAGCGGCGCACGCCTTCCATAATCGTAAGCGAGAGCGGCGCCCAGTAAAAGAGCGGTGGTTTGCTCGTCATCATCACCGCATGCATCAGGTTGCTGTCCGCTTCGACTGTCTCGGCGAAGCTTTCGAAATCTCTCCGCAAAATCGCAGACTTGACCGAAGAGATCCGCTCCGCCGCCGTTGCCACTCTTGCGGGCTGAAAGATGCTGCTGGCGGCCGTCTCGTGACCGGCGCTCGATCCGATCCGTTTGTGTTCCCGGCTGACGATCGCGATTAGGTCGACCAGTTTCCAATGATCAGCCGGCGCAAAAGACTCCGCATACGATGTTTCGTGGCTTTCGCCATCGCGCCATTCAACGAAACCCGACGGAATTGAGCGAGCGGCCGAGCCGGAGCCTAAACGCGAGAGGATGCTGAGCTCACGCTTTGATATTGCTGCGTTCAAGGCGGCGCAAGCGGCCGTGGTCAAGGCGGCGAAGGCGGATGCCGACGACGCGATTCCCGTGCCCATCGGAAAGTTGTTTCTTGAGTTGACACGCGCGAATCGATCGGTATCAAGGCGAGCGCGCAACACATCCAGGTGTCTTGCCACGCGCGTCCTCGCAGTCTCATTGGCGACTGCCCCATTTATCGTTAGCCTGTCCGCGCGCAATTCGTTGTTCCACGCGACGGTCGTAGTCGTATGAAGATCGGCGAGATTCATGCTGACGGAGGCGTTCGCTGGCAGCCGCAGGCTCTGATCTCGATTGCCCCAATACTTCACAAAGGCGATATTGGAATGCGCTCTTGCTGTGGCTGAATCGGTGATGTTTGTCATGATTCAGAACCGTTCACCAGACGCAAGTGAAGTTTGTCTGGAATTATCTAACATTATCACTAGACTATAATTGTTGTCCACTGCTGGCGGAACGGAGAGCTTGTTGGGCGCCCTTAGAGCACTAATAGCGACAATGCGTCCGAAACAATGGACGAAGAATGTGTTCTTTGTCCTGCCGCCGATCGTATTCAGCGAACAACTATTCGAGCTGGACCTGCTCGGCCGCGTTTTCGTCTGCTGCATTCTTCTGATCCTCAGTTCGGGCTGCGTCTACATCATCAATGATGTAACTGATCTGGACTCCGACCGCGCGCATCCGGTCAAGCGCCTGCGTCCCATTGCCGCTGGACAGCTATCGGTGGCAATGGCGAAAGCGGCAGCGGCCGCCCTGGCTCTGCTCGTGCTGTCGGCCGCTTATATGTTTGACGAGCGATTGGCAATCCTCATCGCCGTTTACCTCGCTTTGCAGATTGCGTACTCGCTGTATGTCAAACATATCGTGATATTGGACGTCCTGGCGGTTGCCGCCGGCTTTATGCTGCGTCTGCTTGCTGGTGGCATCGTCATTGAAGTCGGCTTGTCCCCTTGGCTCTACGCTTCGGCCGGGCTGTTGGCGCTGTTTCTCGTTATCGGCAAGCGTCGCCAGGAACTTGCGTCGCTCGGTGAAGACGCGGCGACATCGCGGCCCGTATTTGCCCAGTACAATCTTCCGCTGCTGGACGATCTGCTGCGCATTGTGACTTCGGCGACCACAATCACCTACATACTCTATACCGTAGAATCGCCCAACATGGTTCGCAATGGCGAGCACGTCAGCCTACTTACTGTGCCTTTCGTCATTTACGGGTTGTTCCGTTATCTCTATCTGATTCACGTCGAAGAGCGCGGTGGCGCGCCAGATGAAATCTTGCTCGGCGATCGTCCGCTGCAAGCTACGCTGCTGCTGGCGGCTTTCGTCTATTTTATAATTCTCTACGTAATATAGATCCCGATGAATAGCCAGGCGAGCGCCCCCGGCAAAGCCATACTATTCGGCGAGCACGCGGTGGTATACGGCATACCGGCAATTGCCATACCCCTATCAAACATCCGCGTCCGCGCAACTTGCAAAGACACTTCGCATCCGCTAACGGTCATTGCCGAAGACCTGGCTCGCCCGGCAGTAACGATTGTAGGCGAAGAGTTCGACCGCTCCGACCCGCTGTCGCTGATGGCTGCCTTAACGATAAGACAACTCAATACGGGGGACCTCACCGGGGAGATTCGAATCAGATCCGATATTCCTGTTGCCAGTGGGCTGGGCAGTGGCGCGGCAGTATCGGCAGCGCTTGGACGCGCTATCGCCCTGATGCAGGATTGCGTCATTGCTGATGGCGAGTTAAGCAAAATCGTCTTTGAAGTCGAGAAGCTGCATCATGGCACTCCCAGTGGGATCGACAATACGGTAGTCGTCTATGAAAAGCCGGTATATTTTGTCAAGGACGAGGCAATTGAATTCATTCGCTTCGGTGAGCCACTGCATATCATAATCGGGGATACTGGCATCGCTTCGCTGACACGCGACGCGGTCGCCGATGTACGAACACTGTATGAGCGCGAACCGGCCCATACGGCGGCCCAGTTTGACGAAATTGGCGACATCGTCAATGATGCCAGAGCCTGCATCGAATCCGGCGCGACAGCCCGTTTAGGCGAGCTTATGACGGCAAATCATCATTTGCTGCGCGGGCTGAACGTATCTTCCGCGGATTTGGACAGGTTGGTTGAGGCCGCGCTTGACGCAGGGGCGCTTGGCGCCAAAATGTCGGGCGGCGGACGCGGCGGCAACGTCATTGCTTTGGTGAATGACCGATCAGTGACCAGCGTGAAAGACGCGCTAGTCCAGGCCGGCGCCAAACGCCTGCTGGAAATCGTCGCCCGCTGAGGACCTGGCTGCCATGACGACATTGATAAAGCTCGGCGGATCACTCATTACTGACAAATCTCAAGCGAAGTCTTTTCGGTCAGATATTGTGCGCCAAGTCGCGCGGCAGATTGCGCGCATTCGCAACTCCGATGCGCAGCAGCGCATTGTCTTAGGCCATGGAAGCGGCTCTTTTGGCCACTTTGAAGCGCGTAAACACGGAACCGCTGACGGTGTGCGCACCGATCAGGAGCGCCTGGGCTTTGCTCAGGTCGGCGCTGTCGCGGCCGAACTCAGCATACTTGTTCTCAAAGAGCTAATCGCGGCTGGCCTGCCCGCGATGCGCTTCCAGCCCTCGTCAACAATTATTTCGAGAAATGGGCAAATTATTGCATTTGACCTTCGCGCTCTTGCGCTTGCGCTTGACAGGCGAATTGTCCCCTTGATTCATGGCGATATCGCGCTGGACGAAACGACAAACGGCACAATCGTCTCGACCGAGTCTATCTTTTCGCACCTTGCGGGTCCGCTGCAAGTAAGGCGGATCATCCTTCTGGGAGAGGTAGCGGGCGTATTTGACAGTAGAGGCGGGTTAATCCCTTGCATAACGCCGAGTTCGTTTCACGAGGCGCATGCGGCGCTTGCAGGATCGGGTGGCGTAGATGTGACTGGCGGCATGCGGCAAAAGGTCGAAACGATGGTCCATATTGTGCGCGAACACCCTGCTCTCGAGGTCACGATTGCCGACGGACGGCGCGAGGGCGTTCTTCTCGATCTGCTTGTGAATCGTCGAGAAATTGGCACTCGAATATGTGGTGACCCTAGCTTTGGGACTCGGCGATAATCACATTGCTTAGTATTGGATAGAAGCCGTAGGCGTCATATCGGAGGCTCTCGATATTGGCGCCGACCGCTCGCAGCCGCACGTTCTCACGTATAGGCAAGAGCAACACCTCGCTCATCAGAATTGACTGAACCTCGTAGTATTGATTCCGGCGAGCCGCAGCATCTTGTTCCATCGCCGCGCGGATTAGCAAATCGTTCAATCGCGTGTGAGGCGCGCGCGACGATGAAAAGAGCGAACTGTCCAGGAAAACCTCGCTGAGTATGCCCGGGTCCAAGCCATAGTTATCGATTGGCAACAAGTCGTATTCGCCAGTCTGTATTAGCCGGTTGAGCTGAGCGGCGCCTGGCGCCGGTTCCACTATAAGACTAATACCGATCAGTCTCCATTGGTCTTTGAGAAAGGCTGCTAATTCCGGCAATTGACCCCAGGGTGGCGCGAGAACAGTCAATTCCAGCCGGTCTGCGGATTTTTCCAGAATCCCATCGCCATCGCTGTCGGCGTAACCGGCTGCTTCAAGTAAAGCCCGCGCTTGATCCAGATCGAATTCAAATTCATTGATGAAGCCCGAATGCGCATAACCGGTGTTTGCGGCGAGCGGCGCCCAAGCGACCGGCGACGTATTGTAAAAAATCTGATCACTGATGCCGATTCGATTCGTCGCCAACAGCAAGGCGAGGCGAACTTCGCGGTCTGTCAAGTGTTTTCTGTTCGTATTGAAGAGATACTGGACCGTCTGCCCTGGGATCCGAATTGGCATAAGGACTACCCGGCTGTTGTTCGCCAGACTTTGCGCGGCGGCTGACGAGACATTGTCAACCACATCCTGGGAATCGCCAAGCAGCGCAAGCCAATCCACCTCCGATTCGGTAATGATAGAGAATTCTACGCGATCGATTTCGTCGCCGGTCATTGGCGCTTCACTCGTTGAGACCCCGGCATAACCGCCAAAGCGGCGCAAAACGATCAGTTCGCCCGGCAAA
Organism: Chloroflexota bacterium; assembly: GCA_026706445.1. GTDB lineage: Bacteria > Chloroflexota > Anaerolineae > Aggregatilineales > Phototrophicaceae > UBA6055. The sequence goes on along the minus strand of JAPOYT010000241.1, from coordinate 17,059 downwards.
TAGCTTGCCAGCGCAAATGGCCCCGTGCCAGACTGATGATACTGGTAGCGCAAACCGTCGCTCTCATTCAGCGCCTTGGGGCTGGCTATGCCGAGGAAGGGCTGCGCGAGACTGTCCAGCAGCGCAGCATGTGGCTCGAAAAGTCGCAGACGAATGGTATGCTCGTCAAGGACTTCATATTGCCGCAAGGGCGCAAGCAGCTTCCGCGCCAATGACTGCTCCGACTCGGGACGAAATATGCGCTCAATATTCTGGGCGACCGCTGCGGCGGAAAAGTCGGTTCCGTCATGAAAGAGCACATCGCGGCGCAAACGAAAGGTGTAAACGAGACCATCCTCTGAAATCTCCCAATCGATCGCCAGTCCGGGACGAAACTCGCCGCTTTCACCGTCTCGATAGACCAAAGTGTCATAGATCTGACGAAAGATCATGCCCGCTTCTGGCAAATGGCTGAAGTGAGGGTCAAGCAAGGGAATATCGGTTGATAGCGCGTAGCGCAAGCATCGACGGTCGTCTTTACAGGGGATTGATTGCTCGGCGGCGCCGCAGGCAAAAAGCGCTAGCAAAGCAATTGCCCATGCTGAAAATCGCATCATGAACGGCCAAGCCGGGCCTGCTGCTCGGTCAAGGCATGCCATACTGTAGAGACGTCCGTCGTCACTCAGTTTTAACTTCCCGAGATCGCCTTCGGAAAGATTTTCCTTATTGCCGGAATCTGGAGCGGGCACTGCCACTTTACTTTTGTACTCTCTTTTCGTAGGTTAGATTATAGACGGACGTCAATAGGACAGGAAGAAAAGCGCCGAGCAAGTGCTGATGGACACGCGCCTTCAATCCGACCTGGACCGGGCGGACACATACGCGTTTCTGCCGGTATGGCGCAGATTGAGCGCGCAGATCGTTATAACCACGGCAACCTTGCTCGCCATTGTTCTATTTAACGAGTTGCTAAGCCCAAGCTTCGACGCGCAACTCGAACGGCTGCTTTCACTTGCCCTTGTCCCCTTTCCCGTCATTCTCTGGCTGTTCGTCTCAGTTTTGCCAGAATATCGTGTTTCCCGTCCGCGGAGGCGACTGATCGGTGTCGCTGTCGTATCGGCATTAACCGCTTCGGCCATCGGCTTGCCGCTCGTAAATGACTTCTTCCGCGTTCAGCAATGGCTGCCTTTGCAGTCGGTCTTTACGCGCATTCTTGGTTACACGCTAACTGCGGGCATTGTCGACGCCGGTCTCAAGTTTCTCGTCCTTCGTTATCTCATTCTTCCGCGGGGACTGCGCGTGCGCAGTGATGCGGTCGCCTATGCCTTGGCCAGCTCGATCGGCTACAGCGCATTCTTGAATTCGGCGCTGATATGGCGGCTTGAACCGACATGGGATATCGCGGCGATCTACCTGCTGTTTAACATTACGGTTCAGCTTGCCTCTGGGCTGTTCCTCGCCCTGGGCATAATAGAATCGTATTTCTCCGATGCTTACCCGCTTGTTCTTCCGGCGAATTTCCTCGTTGCGGCGATGACGACCGGAATAACGTCTGCTTCGGTTGGCGGCTTTCTGAGCGGGCCTCTTAGTACTGCTGGAAACACCGACCGGCCGCTCTTCGCCTGTGCCTTGCTGGTTGGGTCGTTGTTCGCAACACTTGGCATTGTGTATTTTCTTTATAGCAACGCGGAACGCAGCGAACGCGAAGCTTTTGCCAGCCAGCGGAATTCCCATGGCATTTGATACCGGTCGTTCTCCGGCTATTCAAATTACGCCGCGGCAGCGGTGGTCCATTGCTATCACCTATATCGTAATCGTTTGCGGTTTCGCCTTGGGCGTCAACCTGCAAGATAGCGCCCTCAATCAAGCCAGTCGCTACAGCAATCTCGAGGCGGGCATTGCCGCGCTGTATCCAGCTCGCTGGTTTCTCGAAGAGTCGGGCTCCTACGTTTTTCGCGTGCGAGACATGGCGCATCTCGGTTTCAAAACCGTCATCGAAGTCAGCACTTCCCCTGTCGGTCCGGATACAACAGAGCGAAACATCTTCGATCAGCTAAGTTTGCAGCGCTCGCAAGTGCTGATCGATTACACGGTTCTCGGTTTTGACACTTATCGGCTGGCTGACGACAGCGCGGCTGTATCGATGTCCTACTCTTTCGTATCGCGCGATACGAGCCCATTCCTCGAGGGCGTATCGTCAATTGTCAATGCGCTGGACATTCTGACGATTCGGCGGGGCCAGGCCTTGATCGTCTCCTTTCGCGCCGATAACAAGATCTACCAGGCTGAGTTGGAAACCTTGCGATGGTTTGTACAGAACCTCGAGTTTTAGGCCAGCGCCGGAGCCGTAATGAATAATCTTCGCAAAAGCGCGATCATTTTGTTTCTGCTGCCATGCCTTGTCTTTGCGCAGGGCTCGGCCGGTATAGACATTGATCGGATAAAACGGGCAACGGTTTTCATTTATTTCGCGAAGAGCGTCAACAACGATTTGGTCGTCAAATGCGTAAGCAGCGGCACCTTGATTAGCGCTGACGGTTTGATTATCACCAATGCGCACAGCGTACTGCCTAGCCGCCAATGCGACGGCGACCAGATCATTGTTTCGCTAAATGTCGATCTGTCTGAACAGCCAATTCCGAAGTACCGGGCTGAAGTCTTCAACGCGGACGAGGGACTTGACATCGCGGTTTTACGCATCGCGCGCGAGTTGGATGGAAGGTTGATCGCCGCCGGCGAGTTGCCGATTCTGCCATTTGTGGAAGTTGGCAACTCAGGCGAAGTATCCATCGACGATAATTTAATCCTGGCGGGTTATCCCGATTTTGGGAATCGTCCGGTGGCCATCACGCGGGGCACGATTACCGCCTTTATTGCGGAACCAATTGGTCGCGGTCCATCCTGGTTCAAGACACGCGCCGAGATTCCAGGTACGATGTCGGGTGGCGGCGCGTACAGTAGCGCAGGACGGCTCATCGGTATTCCGACAAACGCTCCATTGGGCGGCTTGGTTGCCAGCGCAAGCTGCCGCTACATAGCCGATACGAACAAAGACGGTTTGGTCAATAGCAGCGATGTCTGCGTTCCCACCGGAGATTTCATCAGCACCGTGAGGCCAATTGACCACTCACTGAGCTTGATTCGCGGCGCGCGGCACAATCTAAAGGTGGACATCGTCAGCAATCCTGTCGAAGTCGCGCGGCCGCTGAATCCACCGCAGGCATCCCGCTTTTTCTTCGCGCCCTCGGTCGCCGATGGCGCCCCGTCGACCGTGGTGGGCTCCATGCCGAACAATACAAATAGCCTTTACCTCTTTTTTGACTACGCCAATATGACGGCCGACACCGTATACGAGCTCCGCGTGACGCGGGACGGCATTCCTGAAACCACCTTCAGTCTCCCGCCTGTGCGCTGGAGCGGCGGCGAAAGCGGGCTTTGGTATGTCGGCAGCCGTGAGCAATCTTGGGCGAATGGCGCTTATGAATTCACGCTTCTGGTGAACGGGACCTCTGTCGGCAGCCAACGAATCATCGTGGGCGGCGCCGTAGAGAATCGGCCCCAATTTAGCGACATTGTCTTCGGCACGCTTGATCAAAGCGGCGCATTGGTCGGCAACGGCTCTATCTTGCCTTTGGGAGATATCGCATCCGCGCGCTTCTTATACGCCAATATGCGGGACGGACTGCAGTGGTTGGCCATCTGGTATTACCTTGGTGTTGAAGTTGCGCGAACCGCCGATGTCTGGTCGGACGGCAACCATGGAGCGAAGGTGATCCGAGTCGCGCCGAATGGAGGCCTTCTGCCCGGTTTATTTCGCATGGAGCTATACATAGAAGGAGCGCTATCCGCAACTTCAGATTTCATCGTTGCCGGGCGGCAGGCTGGACCGCTCCCCGAAATCTTTGGCAATATTCGACATACCGCCGCCGACACGCTTTCGGCGGCTCGTTTGACGCCCGCTTCCTCAACCTTTCCCAGCTCAATCCCGGCGCTGTATGCCCAATTTGACTGGCGCCAGATCGCGGCTGGCACACCATGGACCCTGCGCTGGCTCGTGGATGACCAGGTATTCTTTCAATCGACCAATCCCTGGCTGACCGTCGAATCAGGTTCGGATTTCACCGTTTCGCTGTCCAATCCACCCGACGGCAGTTACAGGCTTCAACTCCTTGTGAACAAGTTGAAGCTCGCGGAACAGGAAGCGGTAGTTGGCATTGGCCAGCTGCCGATCGACCGGCTCGCTCAGTTTGAGGGCGCCATTCTTTCGGGAAAGGTGATTGACGCGGCCACTCGGCGAGGGATTCCCAGCGTTACAATCGTACTGATCAGCGAAGATTACGCGGCAAGCGAGTTCCTGTGGCGGGAAGATCAGGTATTCGCTCTCGCCACCACCGATCGCAATGGCAACTTTCAGTTCGCGCGTCCCCTGGCTTTTGACACAAATTACAGCATCGTCATCGAGGCCGACGGATACATCCCCCATGCCGCCGATGTATTTAGATTCTCCGCCGACCAGCCTTATGCGGATTTAGAGATAGTAATGGTGCGCGGTTGAAGTCCAAGCATAAGACGCGCCTTGATCTTCTGCTCGTATCAAAAGGGCTCGCGCCAACTCGCAGCAAAGCAGCGGCGATGATCATGGCGGGTGAAGTGATCGTAAATGCGACAGTCGTGGACAAACCAGGTACTTTCGTCGCGGCGGGCGCCGACATCGCGCTCAAAGAAAAGCCTCGATACGTCAGCCGCGGCGGTCCTAAGCTGGAAGCGGCCTTAAATAGCTTCGGCATAGATCCGACTGGCAAAGTGTGTGCCGATATCGGCGCGAGCACGGGCGGATTTACCGATTGCCTTCTGCAACATGGCGCGGTCAAGGTGTATGCGATCGATGTGGGGAAAGGCATAATGGATTATCGCTTGCGGAGCGACAATCGCGTCGTCTTAATGGAGAATACAAACGCGCGCTATCTTGATACGCTGGGCGAATGCGTCGAGCTTGCGGTGGTAGATGTTTCATTTATATCGCTGCGACTGATCCTGCCGGCCGTGGCTCGAGTAATTTCGGCCACTGCGGACGTAATCACGCTGGTGAAGCCGCAATTCGAAGCCGGACGATCAGAAGTTGGAAAAGGCGGCGTCATTCGCGATCTTGCCGTTCATCGGCGTGTGCTGAAGGAAACAGTCAGCGGCGCGCAGGCGCTGGAATTCGCGGCGCGCAACGTGATGAGATCGCCTATAACTGGCGCGAAGGGCAATATAGAGTATCTGCTCTGGCTGCGGCGAGGTCTTGCCTCGGACATGGCGCGCAAAGTCGATTGCACGGTCAATGCCCTGACTTCGGCAAACGAGTAGCCTGCCCTACTCCAAAATCCCCTGATGCTTCATAATTGGATTATCGTATACCAAACTTCGGCTATTGATGAAGATCAAGCATATTCGCAATTTCTGCATCATCGCGCATGTCGATCATGGAAAAAGCACGCTGGCCGATAGGCTGCTGGAACTGACCAATACCGTCAGCGAACGCGATATGCAGGAGCAGCTGCTCGATAGCATGGCGCTTGAGCGCGAGCGCGGCGTCACTATCAAGGCGTCGGCGGTACGCATGCAATATGAAGCGCATGATGGCGAGACTTACCTCATAAACCTGATCGATACGCCCGGTCATGTCGATTTCACCTATGAAGTTAGCCGCGCCTTGCAGGCTTGCGAGGGCGCCGTACTTGTGGTTGACGCCAGCCAGGGTATAGAAGCGCAGACGCTCTCCAATGTGTACCTGGCGCTTGAGCAGGATCTCGAGATCATCCCGGTGATCAACAAGATTGATTTGCCAGCGGCGCAGCCTGACGAAGTGGCGCGCGATGTCGAAGAGCTTTTGGGCGCAAGTCTTCAAAATATGCCGCGCATCTCGGCAAAGAACGGCTTGGGCGTAAGGGAAGTGCTCGAAAGAGTCGTAGCGGACGTGCCGCCGCCGGCGACAGACGAGTCCGAGCCGCTGCGGGCGCTGGTTTTTGATTCGCATTACGATGCCTACAAGGGCGTCATCGCTTATGTACGCGTCGTAGACGGGACCGTTGGCTCGCGCGACATGCTCAAGCTCTTCGCCACTGGCGCCCGCTTTGAATCGATTGAAATCGGCGTCTTTGACCCAGTCCTTCGCGCCACTGGTGAACTGAAGGCGGGCGAAGTTGGCTATATCGCGACGGGCTTGAAATCGGTGCAAGAGTGCCGTGTGGGCGACACAATCACCTTGGCGAAAAGTGGCGCCGAGCATGCCTTGCCCGGCTACAGGCAAGTAAAGCCGATGGTCTTCGCCGGAATTTACCCGACCCTCAATGAAGAATACGCAAACCTGCGCGATGCTTTGGAAAAGCTGCAACTCAACGACGCGTCGCTGGTCTATCAACCGGAGACCTCGCAGGCGCTGAATTTCGGCTTTCGCGCCGGCTTTCTTGGATTGTTTCACATGGAAATTATCCAGGAACGTTTGGAACGCGAATACGATCTGGATATCCTGGCTACCGCCCCCAGCGTTGAATACCGTGTATTGCAAAGCGATGGGCAAACGATCTCAATCGACAGTCCCGCCCTATTGCCCGATGAGAACACAGTCGACGAGATCCAGGAACCCTGGATGAAAATCCAGATTTACGCACCCCAATCCTATATTGGATCAGTCATGGATCTGGTGATCAAGAAGCGCGGCATTTACGAAACGACAGAATACCTCGATGCCAGCCGCGTGATCTTGAATTATGAGATTCCGCTTTCAGAAATTATCATCGACTTTTACGACAAGCTCAAAAGCGTAACACAGGGCTACGCAAGCCTTGATTATCAATTCCACGAATATCGCGCTGGCGACCTGGTCAAAGTGGAAGTCTTGGTTAATGAAGATCCGGTGGATGCGCTGGCGATGATCTGCCACCGCGATGACGCATATAATCGGGGCCAGCGGCTGGTGAGCCGACTAAAAGCGCTGATTCCGCGCCAGATGTTCACCGTGCCAGTGCAGGCGGCGGTTGGAAAACGAGTCATATCCCGCGCCAATGTGAGAGCCCTGCGCAAAGATGTTTTGGCCAAATGCTACGGCGGTGATGTCACGCGCAAGAAAAAGTTGCTGGAGAAGCAGAAAAAGGGCAAGAAGCGCATGAAAATGATTGGCTCGGTTGAGGTTCCGCAGGAAGCCTTTATGGCGCTGCTCAGCCTTGATGAGTGACTTCGATTGTCTAACAGACCAAGCCTCAGCCGCGTTCCTCCTTCAACATACGCCAAAGGCTGGCCAGCCCCCAACGCGATATCCATTCGCGGGCGAGGCCCGAACGCGAACCGAAGCCATAGCCGCGGAAACGCGTTTGACTTGCGGTGGAAATCGCGACTGCGCTGCCCTGCTCCACATCGGCGTTCTCGTCGAGGTTCGGATAGCTGAGCACGACGACGCTCGCGTCAACGCCCTCTCGCTTCCGGACGCGCGCCGCAACATCGGTAGCGAATTCCGTAAGCGATACGTCCGCCGGCTTGACATCAAATTGATCAAAGACTTGTGTCGGGTCGTCGTAATATTGCCACCGCAACCGGTCGGAATCGGCGCTCCAGGCATCGCTTATCACGCCGGGAAGACCGGCCTCGGTCACGTAGATTGTAGAGTTGCTCTCTTTTAAGTGACTCCACACGACATCTTCCAAAGTGGCTTCATCGACCCCGAAGATATCATCGCCAATTTGATCCTCAAGCCGCGCCTGCATCGCGTCCAGCAGCGACACAGCGCTTGACCGGCTTTCGGCTTTGGCGGTAATCCGCACATCCACGGCGCCATGGTGCGCCGCCAGACCGACGCTGGGGTTCCGCTCATTCAGGATTTCCCTGCCGATTTTGTCATCGAGCGAGCTTTCGCCAATTCCAGCAGTGCGCAGGGTGCGGGCGACAATGACGCCAAGTTCGTAGCGCTGCAAGAGAATGGGTACGACTGACTCGGTCATCAGATACTTCATCTCCCTCGGTACGCCTGGCAAGCTAATCACCATGCCGCGTTCCGACTCGACAAGAAAGGCCGGCGCTGTTCCCACCGGGTTTTCGATCAAAGCAGCGCATTGCGGAAGATAAGCCTGTTGGCGGTTATTGGCTGTCATCTCTACGCCGAAGCCGCGAAAACGCTCTTCAATCGACTGATATAAGGCGGTATGGAATTCTAAGGGTCTTTCGAATACATCGGCCACTGCCTGGCGCGTCATGTCATCAACCGTGGGTCCCAAACCTCCGGTCGTAATAACAATTTCGGCGCGATCCAGGGCGGCAGAGATGGCGCCGGCAATGCGCCCGAGGTTGTCGCCAACGGTCGTCATGAAGAAGATGTTGACGCCGATATCGCGCAACTGCCGCGCCAAATATACCGAATTGGTATCGGTAATCTCGCCCAGCAAGATTTCAGTGCCGATCGCGACAATTTCTGCATTTGGGCTATCTGGCATACGCGCTCCTACTAGCCAATGGACACTGACTGATTTTACATCATTCAAAGCAATTCTTTGCAAATTTGAAAAAGCGCGATATAATTGCCACTATAAATCTATCTTACTGTCAAGTAAGGTATTTGTGCAGTTTTACCAGTATTTTCGTCCAACGGCTTATTTGAACGGAGGTTGCTGTGGCTGGCGTCACTTTCAATCATGTTTCAAAGGACTTCGGTGATCAGCGGGTAGTTACCGACTTGACCATCGATGTTCAGGACAAAGAGTTCTTGGTATTTGTTGGTCCTTCCGGCTGCGGAAAGTCAACCAGCCTGCGGATGCTCGCCGGCTTGGAAGAGATTACCGAGGGCGAAATCCTCATCGGGGATCGTGTAGTCAACAATGTCGCGCCGAAAGACCGCGATGTCGCGATGGTGTTCCAGAGTTACGCATTGTATCCGCATATGACCGTTTACGACAACATGGCTTTCGGCCTGAAGCTGCGGAAGACGCCGAAGAAAATCATTGACGAGCGCGTCACCGAAGCGGCAAACGAGCTTGGCATTGGTCATTTGCTGGATCGCCGTCCGCGTCAGCTGTCCGGCGGCCAGCGCCAACGCGTGGCGGTTGGTCGCGCGATCGTTCGCGAGCCGGCCGTCTTCTTGATGGACGAGCCGCTCTCCAACCTGGACGCCAAGCTTAGAGTGGAAGCGCGATCTTTCATCAGCCGCTTGCACCAACGGCTGGAGACGACTTTCATCTACGTGACGCACGATCAAGTTGAAGCGATGACGATGGGTACGCGGATCTGCGTTCTCAACGAAGGCAAGTTGCAGCAGATCGATTCGCCGTTCAATTTGTATCACAACCCGCACAACATTTTTGTCGCCGGCTTCATTGGCAGCCCGTCGATGAACTTCTTTGACGCGACGCTCAAGGAAGACGGTGATAACCTGGTTGTTGACATTGGCGCCTTTACGCTGCCGGTTCCCGCCAGCAAAGCGGACACTTTCCGCGGTCATGTCGGTATGGAAGTCGTATGCGGCATTCGTCCCGAAGACATCGACGACAGCAACTACCTGCCCCAAGGCATCATCCCGGCCAACATGACCTGTAACGTGGAAGTTGTCGAGCAGATGGGCAATGAGGTGATCATCTATCTGGAAAACGCCGGCAAAAACTTCATCGCCCGCACCGATCCGCGGACCGATGCCACCGTCGGCGAGGCGATGGACATCACCTTCAATCTGGACAACATGCATCTCTTCGATATCAACACCGAGATGTCGCTCAGCTACGAAGCCAAAGCCAAAGCGGCTATGTGAGACTCTCCCACTCGAAGTACATGAATGAAAAAGAGCCACCATATAGTGGCTCTTTTCCATTTGCCTGTCCGTTCTAGTTACTTCATCGCTGGCCGGAACTTAAATCCGTAGATAATCATGCCGCGGTCGCCATCCGTCGTCAGCTTCCGTGTTACCAGTTCTACCCGGTCGCCAATCGCCACTTCGCCATCGACATCGGTAAGCTGGGCGGTGATAAGCCCACCCTGATCCAGTTCCACCAAAGCCAAATGGAAAGGCGCCTGCGCCTCGAATCCAGCCGCCGGCTCTTGAACTTGCGTATAGCTGTACACTGCGCCACGGGCAACTTGGCTGCCGTCCATTACTTGATTGGCCGCGGTGGTCCAATTCTTGCTGTGACCGCTCATGAGACCGCTCTAACCCGCCTGCCGCGTTCTACTTGAGCGCGTGAAAAACCGAGAGTATTCGCTTCGGCGGCTGCCCGCTCGCTCGCGTTTTGCTTGACAACTCTGATCATTCGGTAGCGCAGCTTCTTGTTGCGCCAGTATTTCGCTACATGCATCGTTCCGCTCCTTACCCCAATTCGCGGCTTTGACGATTCTCAGTCTAGGGAAAGCGGTCTATCAGAAACTATCCTGATAGTCTTTGACAGTGTCAGAGTCTATCAGTTCAGTCCGCTGGCGCGCTGAGAATATGCGTGGCAACCGTCGCCCCCAGCCCGCCGATGCATTGCGTTAAAATGTGCCGCGCGCCTTGCACTTGATTGTCTCCTGCCCGTCCTGTCAACTGCCGTACGGCTTCAACCGCTTGGTATATGCCAGAAGCTCCCCCGGGGTTTCCGCGGCTCTTCAGCCCGCCAAAGGTAGAAATTGGCAGCTCCCCATTCGGCGCGATTCGCGCTCCGTCATCGCCAGACCAGGTACAGCCATGCCCGCGTTCACTGAAGCCCATTGATTCCAGCGATAGCGCTGTCAGTACCGTGTAGGCGTCATGTAATTCCAGGGCGTCGAGGTCAACCAGTTCAATACCGGCCTGCTCCAGGCAGCGGGCTGTGGATTCCGCAACTGCCTTCAGATAGAGCAGGTCCGCGCGATCCTGCAGCGTCAAGCTGTCAGTGGCGATAGCGCTGCCAGCAATTGTGACCGGGTTCGGCGCCAAGTCAGCCGCAATTTCTGAATTGACAAGTATAAGGGCGGCCGCGCCATCGCCATCGGGCGCAGAGTCAAACAAGCTGACCGGGTCAGCGATCATTGGCGCTTTGGTGAACGCGCCTGAACGCAATCGATTGCGATACATCGCAAACTGATTCCGCGAACCGTTCTTATGCGCGTTTATGCTGAACCCTTCAAACTGCGCCAAATCCACGCCGAATTCGTGCATATAACGCCGCATCAGCAGCCCCGCCATTGCAGTCAAAGTTGCGCCATTGATCGACTCATAATCGGCATCGAGGCTGATATTGCGCGCCGAAATCCTCGCTGACCCAACGATATCGGTTGCCTTCTCAACGCCCAATACCATGGCAGAACGAACGGCGCCTGACGCAACAGCCAGGTATCCCGTCCGCAAAGCGACGCCGCCCGATGCATCGCCGGCTTCACATGTATAGGCTTCGGCGCCTTGGAGCCCAAGAGAACCCGCCAGTAAACTGCCTATCTGTGTTTGCTGGTTGAACGCGGCGCCATAGGCATTGCCCACGTAGAGGGCGTCGACCCGCGTAAGGTCAGCATCTTTAAGAGCAATTTCACCAGCTTCCGCCGCCAACTCGGCTAGCCCTCGCGACCAATGCTCGCGCACTGGAATCATCCCGGCGCCTACGATGGATACACCCATATTGCTTATTCCTTGAGTTTGTCGCGGTAGCGCACATAAGTCCCGTAGTCGATTTGGCTGCGCCGCGCGATGTAATCGGCTGTCGTAATCCGCGCCCGGGGACGTTCCTTGATGCGTTCGGTCACGCGCAAGTCGAAGGCATCGGAGCCAGCGCCGCTGCCATAACTGACCATCAGGATGCGATCACCCGGTTCGGCTAGATCTAGAATTGCTGTCAAACCGATCATGCACGATCCCGAATACACATTGCCGATTTCATTCGCCAGCAGACCGGCGCTGATCTGATCTGGCGTAAATCCGAGAATCTTGGTGGCGCGCGCCGGAAACTTGACGTTGGGCTGATGAAAAACGGCGAAATCGTAATCCGTTGCTGCGGTATGCATCAATTCCATCAAGGTAGAGGCGGCCGCGATTGTATGGGCAAAATAAGCTGGCTCGCCCGTGAAGCGATCGCCATGGCTGGGATAAACTTCGCCAGCGCGCCGCCAAAAGTCAGGCGTGTCGGTGACGTAGCTATAACTGCCTTGGTAAATGGCATAGCTCTCCTCAGCCGGGCCTATTATGAAAGCTGCGCCGCCGGAGCCGGCTGTATATTCAAGCGCGTCGCCGGGACGCCCCTGTGCGGTATCCATTCCGATACTCAGGATGTATTGCGCCATGCCGCTCCCGACCAAGCCCATTGCTGCCTGCACCGCTTCTGTGCCAGCTTTGCAAGCGAACTCCCAATCGGCCGCCAGCATGTGAGGCGATGCGCCAATGCTTTCGGCCACGATCGTGCTGGTCGGCTTCACCGCATAGGGATGGCTTTCGCTGCCCACCCAGACCGCCCGAATCTGCAGCGGATCAATGCCCGCGCAGGCAATCGCGTTCCGCGCCGCCTCGATAGCCATCGTGACAACATCTTCGTCTATGCCGGCTACCGCTTTCTCTTGCACCGGCGCCGCAGCCAGTCCTTCAGTCCAGACGCGCGCGATCTCTGACCCGGGCAGCCGATATCGGGGAATATACGAGCCATAACCCACGATGCCTACCGGGCAATCGGTATTCATAAGCAAGTTCGAATCTGCTGTCATAATTGCTGTTTCCAGTCTCGCACGATTTCCAGCGCCCGCTCCATGCGGATATTGTCTTCGTCAATCAATTGCTGCGCCACAGCGCGCGCGCTCTCCGACGCAGCGCCGGCCGCCAGCGCCAATTGCCGAGCATGCATGCGCATGTGCCCCTGCTGAATGCCGTCGGTGGCCAGCGCCCGAATCGCGCCCAGATTTTGCGCCAACCCGACGGCGGCCGCGACCTGCGCCAAGTCTTGCGCCGACTTCACGCCCAGCAGCTTCAAAGCAGTCTGCGCTCCACTGTGCGTACGCGTTGCGCCACCCACGATTCCCACAGCCATGGGCAATTCTATTTCGCCGCGCAGGTTGCCGGCTTCGTCCCTACGCCATTTTGTCAGGCTCGTATAGCGCCCGCTTTTGGCGGCATAGGCATGGGCGCCAGCCTCGACAGCGCGCCAATCGTTGCCCGTTGCCAGCAGCAGCGCGTCGATCCCGTTCATCACGCCTTTGTTGTGGGTGGCCGCCCGATAGGGATCGACATCGGCGAATGTAGCCGCTTCAATGATCCGCTCGACCACTTCGGCGCCACTAGCGTCGGCGGTGGCCAGCGATTCGCGCGGAATCACGCCGGCCGCGCGCGCCAGGCGTCTGTCGCTGAGATTGCTCAGAATGCGCAGGTTTATGCGCCCGCCGCTTAAGCTCTCGATGAGTGGAGCAATCTGCTCGACCGCCGAATTGATGGCGTTGGCGCCCATGGCATCGCAAACGTCATAGTGCAAGTGCAGGATCAGCATATCGCCAACAGCTGTATTGCGAATCGGCCTCGCTTCCAGATCAAGCGCGCCGCCGCCACGGGCGATGATGCTTCCACCTGCTTCGTTCGCCCGTTGAAGGATTTCATCCTTCCGTGACATGATAGTCTCGATTGCAGTTTTTATGTCCGGCAGGTCAAGCAATTGAATCTGACCAATCATGATTGATTCGTCCGCGCTGGCGCTGATTCCGCCGCCTTGACGAAACAGCTTCGCGGCATAACTGCAGCCAGCGACTACCGACGCCTCTTCAACGACCATAGGTACAAGGGTGTCATGTCCGTTGATTCGAAAATTGGTTGCGACCGCGAACGGCAGACTGTAGCGACCGATCACATTTTCGATTAAGAGGTCAGCTTCGGCGCTTGACAAGCCCGAATCGACCAATGCGGTCAAGTCGGCTTCATCAAGCCCCGCCCAGCTTTCGGCGATTGCTTGCCGCTTTGCCATGGGCATGCCATGAAAGCCCGGAATCGCTGATTTGCGCCTTGCATCCATAAACCAAATCTAGCAGCGCGCAGCTTTCAATTTCTATCAGCAAGCTACCGACAGCTCTCATTTGCTCGCCATTGATGGATCTAGCCGCGCAAATTCGCCAAAATAAAAGAATCCACCATTGGGTGGATTCCAAATTGTACGTTGTCAGTTATTCCTAATCGGGCAAGATCCGCGTATCCATAAACGCATCAAGCCATACAACAAATACAAGCCCGATCGGTATCGAAGTGAAAAGGAAGTAAAGAGTGCCGTACTCTTCAAGCGATACGCCTTGAGGGCTCTCAATACCGCCAAATAGCCAGCCGATTATTGGAATCCGGTGCAACTCGGGCAACATATTGAAGCCGACAGTAATGATGCCATAACCGACCACTAGCCCCAAGACCATCGATACGACCCAGACAATTATTCGCCGTACTGTCAAACTGGACATTTCACGCTCCGAGTGTCGTCCCACGCCACGCAGAAATTATACAACCCAGGAGCGAAATCGCGCAAGTGAGGTTTATCACGATCACCCAGCAGGTCGCACAAATGGTCATTGTGTAAGACTTTGCCTGCTGATAGACTTTGCAAGGCACGACGAGTGCCGTCCTATCCGGTGAATCGGCGCAACAACTGAATTCAAAGCGCTCGCGCTATTGAGACGGGCAACCGCTCCCAACGGAACGGTCGAGACATCGGAAGAGCGCTTGAGCCTTCGGGAGCCGAGGGCTGCACAGGAGAATATCGTGGCGGACTTATTCGATAAATTATCCGAGTTTACCCTCGCCAAAGAAGCAATGGAGATGGGCATTTACCCATTCTTTCGCGCGCTTAGCGACTCAGAGGGAACCACGGCCACCTTTGAGGACAAGAATGTTGTGATGTTGGGATCAAACAATTATCTTGGTCTGACAACAGACAATCGCGTTCGCAATGCCGCCATTGAAGCAACGCGGCGCTACGGCACCAGCGTCACGGGTTCGCGCTTTCTAAATGGAACGCTGGAACTTCATCTTGAAGCCGACCGACGGCTGGCGCAATTCGTAGGCAAAGAGGCGGCGCTGGTATTCGCCACCGGTTATCAGACAAATCTCGGTACCGTCTCCGCCCTACTGGGGAAAAATGATGTCGCCATACTCGATAAGGATGCGCACGCCTGTTTGGTCGATGGCGTTCAAATGTCCCGCGGCGCGATGAAACGATTCAAGCACAACGATATCGACGATCTCGAGCGTGTGCTGAGCCGCGTGTCAGATGACGCGGGCAAGCTGGTCATCGTCGATGGCGTGTACAGCATGGGCGGAGATTTCGCGCCACTGCCGCAGATCGTGGAAGTCTGCGAGCAATATGGCGCCAGGTTGTTGGTCGATGACGCGCACGGAATCGGCGTGGCTGGCGGGGGACGTGGAACTTCTGCCCATTTCGGCTTGACAGACCAGGTCGATCTGATCATGGGCACCTTCAGCAAGAGCTTCGCCTCTATCGGCGGCTTTATCGCCGGAACAGCCGATGTCATCCACTACGTGCAGCACCATGCGCGCTCTCTGATATTTTCGGCTGCCCTGCCAGCGCCCAATCTTGCCGCCGTTCTGGCTGCTTTGGACATTATCGAAACCGAGCCGGAGCATGTTCAGCAGGTCTGGAAAAACGCGGAATACATGCGCAAAGGCTTGAAGGAACTGGGTTACGACACCTTCAACAGCCAGACGCCGATAATCCCGGTCAAGATTGGGGAACAGTTTCGTACTGGCTTAACCTGGGCGGCATTGATCGAAGAAGGTGTTTACACGAATCCAGTTGTGCCACCGGCGACGCCGCCAAACCAGGCGCTTCTGCGCACCAGCTATATCGCGACGCATCGCAAAGAACACCTGGATCGCGCCCTGGTCGCCTTCGAAAGAGTCGGCCGCAACCTTGATCTGATCCCCGCGCCGAGCCCTAACTAGCGGATCATTTCAAGCCGAAATTGTCTAAACTCCGGGCGCTAACTGGATTTGGTTACGACAATATCGCCCGGACCGGCAACTACATCGCCGAGCGCGAAGGCTCCTTCGCCCTTTGATTGAAGACCTGCGAGCAGATCTTCCGCCCGCTCCGCACAAACAGACATCAGTAGTCCGCCCGATGTTTGCGGGTCAAAGAGCAATCCAATCTCGTATTCCGCCAGCCGCCCGTCAATCGATAACCATTCGCTATAATATTCCCGGTTACGCTCCATGCCGCCGGGGAATACACCGTTCCGCGCATATTCGGCTGTCCCAGGCAATAGCGCGATATCGCTCATATTCAGCCGAAACCTTACGCCGCTAAGCTTGGCCATTTCCAGCGCGTGACCCACCAAACCGAAACCGGTGATGTCGGTCATTGCGTGTACGCGATGGCGCTGCGCCAGCTCGGCGGCAACGCAATTGAGGCGCGACATCGATTCGACAGCGGCTTCCAGGTGTTCCGGGGCGACAAGGTCCCGTTTAAGCGCGGTCGTGACGACGCCAGTGCCTAGGCGCTTGCTTAGAATCAGCACATCCCCTGGCCGCGCGCCCGACTTGCGAATGATCTTCTCGATCTCCACATCACCGGTCACGGACAGTCCGTATTTTGGTTCCGCATCGGTGATTGAATGCCCGCCGGCGATCACAGCGCCGGCCTCTTTCACTTTCTCCGCCCCTCCCCGCAGGATCTCGGACAAGATACGCTTGTCCAAGTTTTCTGGGTATGCCACCAGATTGATTGCCATAAGCGGTCGGCCGCCCATGGCGTATACATCGCTCAAGGCATTCGCAGCCGCAATCGCGCCGAAATCGTAGGGATCATCAACTACCGGTGGGAAGAAGTCCGTTGTTGAAATGATCGCTCGCGTAGAATCCAGTTGATAAACTGCGGCATCATCCGGCTCGGACAAGCCAACCAGCACGCGCGGATAGGACTCTTGACTATAAATCTCGCTTAATGGACGCAAGACTTGCGTCAACTCGCTCGGGCTGAGCTTGGAAGCTCAACCGGCGCAGCTTGCCAGCGAGGTAAGTTTGACTTCTAGTTGCTGCATTTGGAATTCCTTTCAATGAAAAAGCTCACCGAAGGGTGAGCCCGTTTATCTTCTGTCGGGGTACCCGGATTCGAACCGGGGACCTCTTACACCCCATGCAAGCGCGCTA
>JAPOYT010000007.1:5733-37828 GCA_026706445.1 Chloroflexota bacterium | reverse complement strand
TGAGTTTGTTTTATGTTCATCGCAGAACATATTCATTTTGGTGCGATTGCCCTGCGGGCCTGGTAGCGTATCCTTTTCGGTTGAAATAGGTAAATTGCATCCACCTGACAGTCTGTAGGGGCGAGCGTAGGTTAGTGTCGGCGGTCAGTGTCTACGCGACCTACGCTACCCTTGGCTCGCCCGTCGGCGAATTAACAGTGGGCGACTCACAGGGTCGCGTAGACACTGACCGTCAGTCGCCCCTACAAAATCATACGTACTTGAGGTTGGGGATATAATCTCGAGGATGGCTCAAAGAATTTCCACCGACTTCGATACACTTCCCGATGAAGTCAAATTGATTGCGAATGCGCGGCGTTGTATACTGATTCGCTGGATGGGTACTTGCGGGGCGCAGCGCTGCGGCCGCGCGGTGAACGATAGGGGGCTCGCGATCTTCAGATGCGATTAACTTTCAGCGGCGGATTACGACGGTTCTTCGACCCTGGGCTGGCGCTCGCTATCGTCTTGACCTTCGTGGTTGCCAGGCCAATCTGGGCGGCTGCGGGCCTGAGTTATGGCGGTGACAAGAACGCTTATGCCTTTCGCGCAGCTGAAATGCGGCGCAGCTGGGAGCACGGCGAATTTTTGCCTTCCTGGGCGGAAACAACGTACTGGGGTTATGGCTCGCCAGCTTTCCATTTCAATGGCAATTTATCTTACCATATCACCAGCGCCACGCAGCTTATATTCAACATCAACGTCGTTCAGGCGGTCCGTTGGCTGATGCTGCTTTCAGTCATGCTGGCTGGCGTTGCGACGTATTTGTTCTGTCGACGGCGAAGCGGGGCGCTTGGCGCGCTGATAGCCGGACTGATCTACGTCAACAGTCCATATTTTTTGTTCATCAACGCCGGCTGGCGCGGCAATTTCCCAGACCTCTTCATCCAGGCGCTCTTCCCGCTTTTGCTCTGGCGCATAGACGCCCTGCGGGACGCCCCGACCGCGCGCAACTTCCTGCTCGTTGTGCTGATCGAAGTCGCGCTAATCAATACGCACCAGTCGGCGCCGTTATACATTGGCATCGCCCTCGCCTGGCTGGGTTTCGAGGGGCTGGTCCAGCGCATAAACCGCGAAGCCAGCCAACTTGGTTTCCGCGGTGAAGCGTGGGCGGCGCTGGCGCTGCTGCTTGGCGCGCTTCTTGCCGCCAGCTTTTTGTTTCCCTTCTTGCTGGAACGAGATACGGTGACGCACGGTCGCCTTCTTGGGGAAAATGGCATTTGGCAGTTGAGGAGCCTGGAAGAACTTCTCAAGATACCGCAGAACTTCTACACGATTGAGCGCCCCCCCCAAAAGGAAACCTTTCACATCGGCATTGCGCAATGGACCTATGCCCTCGCGGGCGCAGCCGGATCGCTGGCTCTTTATGTTCGCGGTTATCGCAGTCGTCATCCGAATGCCTTCCTCGCGGCGCTATTCTTCTTTGGGCTGGCGCTGGCGCTTATTGTCCTGTTTCAGCCTTGGACCCGTTCCCTATGGTTAACGTTTAGCCCGCTGCGCTACGCGCAATTCCCGATGCGTCTCCTGGCGCCGATTGCCCTTTGCTGCGCCTATTTGTCGAGCCTGAACGGACTCTGGCTACAGCGGCTGCCGGGCAGAGCGCAGCTGCCAGTTACGGCGCTGGCTGTTGCGGCTGTGGTCGTCGCTGGCTTTGCCCTTTCGCGCACGATGATCCTGACTAATGAGGAGTCGGACTTTTCAGCCAAGCGCCTGCTGACTACGGTCAACGTTAGCACAACCGCATTTGACGAGTTTTTCCCAATCACCGCAAGTAAGGATGTCGACAAGACTCGGCTGCTGGCCGATTACGTCGATGGCTACCCAATTGACAAATTCGACCGCGAAAGCCTGCCGCCCGGCGCGTCGGCGACGCTGCTGCGCAATCAACCCGAAGCCCATGCCTGGCGCGTCAGCTCAGCGACGCCCTTTGAAGCGACTATATTGAATTACTGGTGGCATGGCTGGGCGGCGACGGTCGATGGCCGCCCCGCGCCGGTCGCGCCGACGACAGATTTAGGCTTGATAAGCGTCTCTCTGCCCGCTGGCGACTATACCTTGCGCGTCTATCTGGGGTCGACGCCAGCGCGCGACGTCGGCGCGTGGATTTCTGCTCTGGCTCTCATCGCGAGCTTGGCGCTGGCATGGCGTTTGCGGCGCTTGGGCATCGCGCCGCGCCCCTACGCGAGCTCCCGGCCCATGTCGATTATTGAAGTCCGCGGCGTCTTGCTTGGCGGCGCAATCATCGCCCTCTTCTTCTACATTGTCTTTTTCTGATAACTTGCGATTTTCGCCAGCGGGCGACTGTAGAGCGGACTTTTCACGCTTTCGCTAGACGAGCCTAGTATCCGCCTTCGGGATCGGGGTAAGCGTGTCCGCCGCCATAACTGAAAGACGGGGTGGGCGTCGCCCGCGGCGGCAGCGGCGCCGTATAGTCAATGGGCAATGAGCTAATCACCGACTTCGTTTCCAAGGTGAACAGCGCCATCCAGCCGACGTTCCCGCCCGCATTGACCTTCACCCAGGGGCTGTACGGGCTGCGCGCGAGCAGCTTTAGCCGCATGCCGAAGGGGAGGGTGCGCATGACGCGAAAGGCGGTATCGGGCGCTTCGCGGAGGTTGCCGCCGGCCGGGACGTTGACCGACGCCAGGTCGGCAAAGGCGCCGTAGCGTTGTGGCGGGGCGGGCGTCTCATCGTAGACCGGTTCGATCTCGCCCAGATTGCGCGCCAGCAATTCAGCGCTCATCCAGCCGGTTTCGCCGTTGCCCAGCCGAATATGCAGCCATTCGCGATCGCTGCTGATGCCGAGCGCGCTCATCGTTTCGCCGGCCGGCACCTGGAACAGCAATCGAGAATCAATATCGGGCGCCGCGCGCATATTCACGCCGCCTTGCGTCTGCGCATAACCGGGTTGCGGTATCGGCAGGGGCCGATCGAAAAGCGTCACCGGCAAGTTGCTTATCAAGTCGTATTCCAGCAGAATTGGCTTGCCCGGCAATTGGGCTGGCTTGGTCCAATCGCCGGCCTGGTAACGCATATTCAGTTGCTGCCCGACATTCAGGCTGACGGAATGCCCGTATGCCACCAGCAGGATTTGTCCTTCGATGGCGATGAACCGGGTCAATTCATCCCGCGTGATGACGATTAGTGTTCCGTTGATTTCCGCGGCAACTCCATTGATGTTCAAAATGGCGCTGCGCCCATATACGCTCTGTACCACCAACGCGCCGCTCACTGGCGCTGTAGCGCAGTCAGACGGCATTGGGTCCGTCTCCACGATGAAAGAGCGCCATTTCGGACTCCCGCTTGTGGCTGAAGATCGGCTGCTGATCCGCACGGCGCCAATCAAAAGCGCGTCGGCCAGAAGCTCTTCTTCCAGCCGCAGCCACAGCAATCCGCCACCGCGGCTGTCCGCCAAAGACGCGCTGTGGAGGCTGTCGATTCGGGCGGCTTCAGCCAATGCGCCCGGCGCATTGAGGGCCTCAGCGCTCGGTTCGACCACAGGCGGAAGGCCGCCGCTGCAGAAGTAGCCGTCGGCCGCCGCCAGGCAATGGTCGCTCGCGGCAGCGTAAAGCCGCTCCAGCCTGTTTTCGCAGATGGCCGCTTCAAGCGCCGCCTGCTCGTTTTGCTCCATCTCGACGTCGGTCGCCGTGGGCTTTAGGCGCGCGACTGTCGGCACTAAAGTCCGCAGCGCTGTTGGAGTCATGTACACGATATTCGGCGTTGACGAATTGGCGCCGTCACGCTGCAGCGGCGCGGCATCGTCGGCGGAGCAGGCGGTCGACAGAATGGCAAAGAGCAAAACCCAAAGGAATTGAGCTTTCATGTCAAGCTGTAGGTTTCCTCTGCAGAGTCCAGGTTCTTTCGCTTAGCAGCTCGCCAGGGACGAGCCTATTTTGGCAAGAAACAATCAATCGCTGCGTTCGTATTGACGCCGCGCGTTCTGTCTAATCGGCTCGTTCAGCCGCTCGCCAAAGTTTTCAGCGCCTTTTCGATGCTCTTCTTGGGGCTGATTTTGAGCTGCTCGTCCAGCACAATGCCGTCTTCGCCGATGATCCAATGCGAGCGAATTACGCCCATGTATTTCTTTCCATACATTGATCTTTCGCCCCAAGCTTGCCAAGCCTCAAGCACCTGATGCTCGGGATCGGACAGCAAGTCATATTGCAGGCTCTCATCTTCGATCCACTTCGCCAAGGCGTCTGGTTCGTCCGGGCTTATGCCCAAGACGACGGCGTCTGCGGTTTCAATCTGCGCGAAGTTGTCGCGGAAGCCGCAGGCTTGCACCGTGCAGCCCGATGTGCCGGCTTTGGGATAGGCGAAAAGCAGAACTTTCCGGCCGCGATAATCGCTAAGCTTGACCGTCTCGCCCCGTTGATTCCGCAATTCAAAATCGGGCGCCAAATCTCCGATAGCTGGCATGGTCATGTCCTTTCCTCAATTGACTCCGTATTTCTGTCGCCAATGTGTTGCTCTTTCTCTACGGGCGATTGTAACCTATCGCGTTGGCGGATGGCATGGCGGACAGCGGGGCTCATGCGCCAATGCCGATCTCTCGCCGCGCTTGCTCGATGCCCAGCCACATCGTCGCCGTCGCCTGCGCCGGCATCGACAGGTGAAGATCGGGCGGGAAGCGCGCCAGGAAGCCCTCGTCAGTAGTGATCGGCGCCATGACTACGCTGTCGCCGACCGTCTCGTCAGCGGTCTGAAAGGGCATGTCGCTGTCTTTCGCTGAGACGCGAACGTACCATTCCGGGTCGTGAATCAGGAGCAAGGCGCTGATTTCCGGGCGCAGCGTCAAGAGGTTGAGGATGATGCCGGTCGCGCAGAGCTGCGCTTCGCCAGTTTCCATAAGACGGAGCAAATATCGCAGAGCTGGATGATCATAGAAATAGTCCCAACGCATTGGGCGGCGCGCTTCCGGCAAGCCGAAGAGCTCTTCCAGCACCTCGCGCAAAATCTGATGTTTGACGCTCCATTCGCGCTTGTCGGCGAAGTTCGCGGTCGTCGGCTCGAACATCATGGCCGGCAGCACATGGTACATATTGCTGTCGAAGGCAGTCGACTCCGATCGTTTTGCCAGGATCGCGCGATAGACGTCGCCATCGTTGAACACAGTCAGGGCGCCGATGCCAATAGCGGCGCTGCGCTCATCTCCGCGAAGAAGCGCGACATCTGGCGGAACCTGCCGGTGATAGGCAGTGCGTGAAGGCGCGCGCATCAAGCCGGCCTCAGCCGCGGCGCGCGACTCGCGCTCCAAGGCGGCGCAGGTCGCGAGCATGTCATAGTAGCGGCCGATCCGCCCGCGAAGCCGCAGCGGATACTCTTGGATCCGCCTCATCGTGAAGGTGGCGCCGTTGTACAGCCCCTTTTTGCTGTTTTGCAAGTCGTGCAGATAGCTATAATCGTAGACGGCAAAATCGCGTGACTCGGCGACGGGCAGCCCGGGATCAAGCAGACTGTCGACATCGTGTATCTGCGTCGCTGACGGATAGTACACGGTCACCGGATGTTCAATGCCCTGGCGCGCGAAGGGCTGGCATTGATACAGGCGCCGCAGGTAGTCGGTCAGTCGCTTGTAGGCGAGATTGTCGAGAGGCATGGGATTCTTGCAGGCTGTGAAGTCATCAGTGTAAAATCAGATCGTCACGATGTTCATTTGATTCCCGATTTCAACACTCAAGCGTCGATTCGGCTTGAGTAAAGTCAGTCGAGGCTTTGTTCATGGAGCAAGGTATTTTGGATCGAATGCGAGACCATCTTATAATTCACTTGGTATTATGGGTTCTCTTAAGTATTCTGCTGCCCCTTTTGCCGATAGGATTAGGTATCCTTATCGCGACGTTGAAGCAGTCCACGTTCTCCGCTTTTGACTTTCTTAACGGAATAGAATTGATGCTTATATCATTAGGCTTAGTCACCACAACAGGTATTGAATTGTTTCGATCGAGCTTGGATTGGTCGACTCGAAGGCTATTGTTGTTTTCAGTCAGTTTATCGCTAATCCTTCTTGGCATAGTAAACATTGTTCTTCTAACATTGATTTATGTAGAAGTTAATGATCCAGACCTTACATTTGACACTGGCACAAAGTTTACGTTTGTTCAATTGCTGGTGCTGGCGATTTGCCTATTTACCGTCGTCTTGCAACTATATATCGGCTACATACGTTATAAGAGAAGCATGGAGGACGAGACAACATGAGCCCCGTATTCCTAAATCTTTTGCACGTGTTTTTGGTATTGTTGCTGATAGGCTCTGTCGCCATGAGTCTATTCTTGCTATACGATATGAAAAGTGGGAATTACCGAAAGTTTCTTTCGGCTGGCAGGAAGCATTCAGATCTAGCAGAAAAAGTACATAAAGTTCACAACTGAAATCTTAGAGAAGAGATATGACCAAAAGCGGGAATCCCGACAGCATTCGTGACTAAAGCTGTTCTGATACAGACCCTGCTAGGGCGATCTATTAGCAACGTGGAATCGACCTAATGGAGTCATTCTTGAGTTTCAACTCCGCTAGCTGTTTGTCAGGAAACAAGCACAAAACAGATTTAGCGCGCTAGACAAGCTAGCCGCGGCTCTCGGAAAGGCCTCCGGCAAGCCACATCATGCCATCGGCCGCGGCGCCCAGCGCGACGAGAATAACCATTAAGCAGACGATTATGGTCGCGCCATTGGGCACACGATTCCAGACCTCGCCCAGGCTGCCCAGTTGCGCCAACAGCAATCCCAAATCACCGAAGGCGCTGTATCCGAAAAACAACGCATAGGACCAATCATCTGCGCCGGACGCATCGCGGGCAATTGTCTGGGCGATCGCCAATGCGCCAGCCAGCGAGGCGGTTAACTGCGCGAGCACCACCAAGATCTGGATGATCGCAGCGTAGACCCGCTCTTTCACGGCGACCGAAATGAGAATGCCCAAGGCGGCGACCGTGGCGATTGCGGCGAGCGGAAGCAGCATATTGACCAAAACAGCCAGGGCGATGAGCAGCAAATCCAGGCGCCAGGGCAGCGGCGGCGTCGCCTGCGCGCCCAGCATCGCCGGGTAGAGACCGCCGAAAGCCGTCAAATCGTAAACGATACCGCCAACAAGGATCAGGCGAATGAGGAGTATCAAAAGAATGGGCGCGCGCAGGCGATACAATATGCCCGCCCAGCGCGCCCGCAAGGCGACGCCGGCGCCGAACTCGGTCACGCGCAGATGGTCCCAGGTCTTGCGGCTGCGTTCGCCGCCGACGGCAGCTGCGCCAAGCGCAAAAGCCATAATCAGCGTGATCACCTGCAGGACCAGCGCTGGATAATAGACGCTCCGCCAGAAGACGCCGGTGAGATTTGCGGCGCTTTGCGGGTTGCGCGTGGCGGCGGCATAGAGCAGCGCCGAGCCGCCAATTAAGAGTGAAAGCAGAACAAGCTGCAGCTTCAGCCCGATGCGGCCTCCCTTGCCTCGGGTTTGAGCAAGCTCGTACTGCAGCAGTGGATGATTGGGCTGCGCCCATTCCGGCAGCAGCCAGTTCCAAACGCTAAGCATCGGGAACCGTCAGTTCGCCAATCGTCAAATTTAGCCGCTGCAATTCAGCTCGGCAGTCTTCGCTTGCCAGCCTTATTGTCTGATTGGCGCGGAGGTAATGTATGTAAGCCTGCGGAAACCGCGCCAGCCGCAACTGCTCGCGCGCCGCCGCCGCGTAAATGCCCAATTGCAGGCGATAGCGCCCGGCATGCCTGGCGAAGTCGCCATCAGCAACAGCACTCGTCTTGTAGTCGATGATAATCCACTCGTCGTCGCTTCGCTGGAGCAAGACATCTATGACCCCGTGAATCACGTGCTTTTCGGTACGAAACAGAAAGGGCAGCTCGGTGTAAACCGGATGCCCGGCGGCGCGGGCGCTCGTTATCCAATTGAAGACCTCGCTCTCCCGGTACAGCCGCGCCAGGTCACGTATTTCCTGCAGCGCGCGGCGTAATTCCGCTCGCTCGGTAAGACCATGCTCCCAAGCGATGGACCGAATCAACTTGTCTTCCAGTTCGAAATCGGCGCTGAAATCCCCGAATTGCAGTATTTCGTGCGCAATCTGCCCGATCAAACGGCGAGATGGTCGGCGGATCTCAAGTGAACCGTCATCGTCGACGCCCGCTGCGCCTGCCGCCACGCTGCTCTGGAAGCGGCGAGCGTGAACGCTCCGCCGGCGCGCGTCCGCGTCATACCGTGAGCTGCCCAGATCTTCAAGCTGCGTCGCCGAGATATGCGTCGCATGCGCGGGGCTGGCTGCTGGGAGTGGCTTCAGCAATGGCGGCGCGAGAGGCGGGTGGACTTGCGAATCGACCGCTGCATCCCAAGAGGGTTCCGCGCGACTGGGGAAGAGACGGAATTGTCTCTGCTCTGGCGGTGAAGGCGGCATTCGTACACATAGGTTGTGTCCAGCGAAATCTACCAATTGCTCCGGCTCCTGCGTGACTTCGTTGATACCCAAAGCCGGCATCAGCAGTTTCAGCCAGCCGCGGCCCGTCCATTTGCCGGCCTTGCCTTGCTTGGCGGCGCCGCTGATCAGCAGATAATCTTGCGCTCGCGTCGCCGCCACATAGAGCAGTCGCTTGCGCTCGGCCGCTTCTTTGAGCGCCAGCAGTTTCAGATTGCGGCGATGGGCGAAACCGCTTTCATAGGCGTTGGTTTCCGCGCTGTACATGCTGCAGCTGAGCCCGTGTTTTGGATCGACATGCACGGTCGGCGCGCCCCAATTGCCGCGTTCCCAGGACGCGTCGGCCAAGATGACGAGCGGGAATTCCAGCCCCTTGCTCGCGTGCGCGGTCATGAGCCGAACGGCGTTGCCCGGCTCCAGTGTGGCTTCGCCTTCGCGCGCTTCTCGGGCGGACAAGTCGACCAGAAAGCGAGTGAACTTTCCCAAGGTGATCCGGCCGCTGTCTTCCGCCAGTTGCAGCAGTTTTTCAACGTTGCCGCGCAAGCGATCGCCGCCCGGCAAACCGGTCAAGATGGCCAGATAGTTGGTAAGCGCCAGCGCGCGCCGCAGCAATTCGGAGATCGTCACTTTTCCCGCGACATGGCGCAGATCCCTTATAGTGGACATGGCGTGTCGAATAAGGGGCAGATCCGAATCGGCGACGGCGGGCACAGTATTTTCCGCGGCCGCTTGCAGCGCTCGCCATAAAGGCAGCGGTTCGCGCGGCTCGGCGCCTTCATCGCAGATCAGACGCAGGGCGAAAAGCAGGTCGTCGCTGAAGGCGAACATAGGCGACCGCAGCGCCGACGCCAGGGACAAGTCATCAGCCGGATTGTGCAAGAAGCGCAGCAAGTCTAGCATGTCCCAGATTTCTTGCCGTTCAAAGTACCCACGCCCGGCAATGGTGAGAAAGGGAATCTCATGCGCCTTGAGCGCATCTTCGTACAGCGTCACATTCGTCATCGACTGAAACAAAATCGCGACATCACGGTAGTCCATGTTTCGCTCTTGGCGTTCGTCCTTGTCGAAAACCGGGCGCTGCTCGTCGATCACTGCCTGGATGCGCAATGCGATTTCGTAGGCTTCCCAGTGGCGCATGTCGTCGCTTGATCGGCGCTCAACAAGCTCGCCGGCGGCATCACGCTCTTCAGAGTTGAGCAGTTGCGCTTCAATCGCGGGCAGGGCGGGCGGCTTTTCGCGGAAGGCGGTCATCGGCTTGTCGAATTCGACTTCGTAGTCTTTCACCGGACTCGCATCGTCGCGCACGAGGATCTTGGCGAATAACTCGTTGAATTGCTCGACGAGCGACTGATGACTACGGAACGATTGCGACAAGGGCAATTCGCGGCTGCCGTCCAACTTGGCGATTTCTCTGCGTACTTGGTTGAATACGCTGACATCGGCGCCGCGAAACTGATAAATGCTCTGCTTGGGATCGCCGACGACAAAGAGCGAGCCGCTGCGCTCTAGGTCCGTCAGCGACTGAATGATCTTCCATTGCGCATCGTTGGTGTCTTGAAACTCATCGACCAGCAGATGCTTGAACTCGGCGTTTCGATAGCGCTCGCGCACCGGTTCATCTTGCAGCAGTTCGGCCGTAAGCCGCTCCAGATCATCGAAATCGAGCTGGGCATTCTCCTGCTTGTATTGGCGATAAGTCGTCCGCACTTGCTGCAAAAGCTGATGCCAGAGCGGCAGCATCTCCGCCGTCGCCCGATCCAATTCGCCCGGCGCGTCGCCGATTTCGTCGAGCGTTTGTTTGACCCGATGACGCAGGTCGCGCAGCGAACCAGCCGCCTCTTGTTTCGCCTTGCTGCCGCCCCAAGCCTTTGCCCTTCCTTTGCCCCCGACGATACCATGTTTGTGGCAGTCCTTCATCAGTTGAACAATAAACTCTGCCTTTTCGGTCAGGCTGATAACATGCAGATAGCTCCGGTAATGCTTGACGAGGTCGCCTAACGTGTCACCCGGCGGGATGGTTCTCATACTCGGTAGGGCGGCCTGTTCTTGACTTGATGACAATCGCCGACTCGCTTCAAACACACCGTTTTCCCACTCCGTCTCCCACAGCCGAAACAATTCCTCGGGATCATCGGGCACGGGCGCGTACTCGGCGTTTATGAGGCTCATCTGTTTCAGCGTGTTTTCAATGCGAAACGCGTCATAATGGGCAAAGAGCGTCGACAGCGGCGCTTGGATAGCAGCCAAAACATCGTCGGCGATGTCGTTCAGCAGCAGTGCCGATTCGTTCTCGTCCAGCACTTCAAACTTGGGGTCGATGCCCGCCTGCGCCGCATTGGCGCGCAATATGGAAGCGCATAAGCCGTGGATCGTGTCGATGCGCGCGCTGTCCAGCTGCGAGAGGTGACGCGCCCAATGAGTGCTGCCATCTTCGTCCGCCAGCCGCTCCAACTCTACCCGCAATCGATTGCGCATCTCGAAAGCCGCTTCGCGCGTGAAGGTGATCGCCACCAGCGAGTTGATGCGCCAGTTGGGATTGTCTTTCAGCAGCCGCAGGTATCGCTCGACAAGAACGCGTGTCTTGCCGGCGCCGGCGCCGGCCACGACGATCAGGTTGTCGTCGCCGCAGATGGCATCGCGCTGTTCGTCGGTCGGCTGCATGGCGGACAACTCCATCGAGCGCTCAGGCCGGGGGGAGAGACTTGAAGCGGCTGGTGACGCGCATACGGCACAGGTGAGAATACTCGCAGTAGCGCGCGCACTTGCCCCTTTCGAGCTCGGTCGCGTGAACCGGGAACTGTCCGTGGCGGCCTTGCGTCACATTGCGAGCCAAATGCTGCCGCGCAGTCTCTAACGCCGCCTGGTCGTCTTCGCTGTCGGCGTCATAGACACCGCTGGCCTTCAGATTGCGCAAATGCCAGAATAAGCCGCCTGCAAGCCTCGGCTCGCCAGGCAAGTTCCGTTCCGCCCATTCCAGCGCCAGCGCGTAAACAAGCATCTGAAAATCACGCCCGATTTCCATTTGGCGCCGACTGATGGCGCCGCTTCCCGTCTTGTAATCAACCAGGACCAATTCGTCATCAGCCCAATCGATACGATCAATGAATCCGGCAACGCGCAACGCGGGCATTTCGCCAGGCATTTCGATCAGAGCCTCATCGAAATACCGCTCCAGCATCCGCACCTGGCGCCCTGCGCCGAATCTCGATAAGGGACTTTCCGCCGAGAAATCCAGTTTTACCAAGGCGGCCAAGCGCTTGCGCAACAGCTTTGCCCTTTCCTCCCAGGCGACGCCCGCAAAAAAGCCGTAGTCTTGTGGCGCGTCCTTTAGCAAGACTGTGGCTTGCTCGTCGAAAATTGACAAAGCCGCTTCCGCGTTGCTTTCATCAATGTCTAGCTTACAGGTTCTGATTCGCCGGTATGTCGCTTCCAAGATGCTGTGGCTGAGCAATCCCAGCTGCAAGGCACTGATATCGGGATCCGGCTCCTCAACAGTCTCCAGCTTCAGCATGCGCTTGGCGAAATAACGGAAACCGCAATGCCCGTAATCGTTTAATTCCGTCGCGCTCCAGACATGTTCGCTGCCCAGCTCGTCGGCAACCACGCCCAAGAGATGCGGGCGCGTCAAGATGCCGCTATAGCGGTCGAAGGGCGAAAAGGAAAGGCGCCGGAGTTCTTCGACGCGGCGCCCATACACCACGCGCTGCCATGGCGCCGCGTAGGTTTGCTGAGTCTGCATCCAGGCTTTCATCCGCAGCGTAGAATCCCGCAAGCGCGCGTCGCTGCTGCTTTGGTGGGCGGCGATTGCGATCATAAGCTCGGCGCCGCTTGCCGTGTTCTTTGGCGCGATGACCGAGCCGACAGTTCGGCTCTCAATGGAGAGTTTTGGAAAGACGCTCCTCACGGCGCGCCACAGGTGACTTTCGTTCCAAACTTTGCCCGCTTGAAAGGTCGGGCGGGACAGGGTCAAGCTGTCTTGCGGCAGGCTGACTAGCTCGTAGAACAAGCCTTGGTCGTCAGTGCGCTCGCTCTTAGTCTCCAGCGGGACGCCGCGCCTACGCATTTCCTCGCGCTCGGAATCAAAGTAGAGCGGGTCCTCCGTGATTTCCGCGGGGAAGACGCCTTCCGCGAGACCGAGTATGTAAACATGCTTATGCGGTAAGCCGCGCGCCTCCGTTGCAGTCGTAACCAGCACGTGACCCGCCCGCGAGCGATCGACGGGTTCTATCGGGGTGATTTCCAGCGCATGTTTCAGGTCGGGCCAGAAGCGCTGCCAGTCCACTGTCCCAGCGGCGCCAAATGTCGCGCGAAGCAAATCGTCGCTCGCCGATAGTTCACGCAGGATTCGCCTTAAGCCATGTAGCGCCATGATGTCGCGGCTAGCGATCTCCGCGCTAAGGTCGTCAGTCTGGACAGCGCGCTCGATGATATGCAGGGAATAGGCGCAAGCATCTTCCGGAAGTTCGCGGTCGTAATCTTCGGAATGCGGATCCTTTCCAAGCAGGTTCTCCAGCCAACTCACATAGCGGGGGACGTCTGCCCGCTCAGGGGGGGTTATCCCTTCGAAGAAGGCGCTCAGGCGCATGACCAACTCGTCACTTTGCTCAGCGGCAAGTAGCGTGCGTTGGTTGTCTTCGCGGTCATCGCGCGGCGCCGCGCCTGAAAGACGGACGATATCCAGCCAAGCGGCCGCTGATCCACCGAGGAACCGCTTCTCCATGCTCAGCTTGTCCAGCAGGTCAATGCGCTCGGCGTCGAGACCGGCGTCAATATAGGGAGAGCGCAGCACATCCAGCAGATCGCGTCGGCGAAAACGCGGCGCCAGGCCCAGCAGCTCGATCAGAAGGGCGGTCACCGGCGCCTTGTGAAGCGAGCGCTCGTAGTGCAGCAGAAGCGGCAGCTCGTACTCGTCGCGCCCGGATTCGAAATAGGCCGCGTAGCGATCCCAATCGCGGACCGCGACCAAAATGTCTTCCGCTTGAAGGCCTTCCAGCAGTTTTCGCTTGATCCTCCGCAAAACGGTCTTCACTTCTTCGGCCGGGCTCGGCATTTCAATCAATTGAATGGCTTCGCCACTCGGCTCAAATCGGCCGCTGCCGAAGATTCCGTGGCACAGCCCTTCAAGATCCGTGTGTCGATTGCTGGGACGCGCTTCGCTGGTTTCAATTGCCAGGTCAAGCTGAGCGTCGGCGAAAGCTTGTTGCAGCCTTTCACGAGCGATAAGGCTGCGGTGAGGAAGAGATTCGCCACGCCCGGCCGGGGGCGCCATCAAAGTGATGTGGACGTTTGAAATCGAAAGTGACAGCGCCGCCAGCATTTGCGCCTGCACTAGCGTAAACTGATCATAGCCGTCGACCAAGAGCATATCGACGCGGCTCGCGATATCGCGCCGCTCACGCGTTTTCGCCAGCGCCAGCCAACCCTCGCCCTCTACATCGGCGAAATCGCTCTGTATGAGCAATTCTTGATAGCGCCGGTAGATCTTGGCGATCTCGCTATCTTTTTCGCTCTTCGCCGCCGCCTCGAAGTCAGCGAAATCGACGCGCGCCTGCTTCAGTTCATCAAATAGTTCAGCCAAAATCGCGGCGAAACCGCGCGTAGTGGCGATCCGATGAAAATAAGCCAGTTCATCTTGCGCCAGCATTTCTGCTAGAAGACGGCGAAGCAGGACCAGGCGCGACAAGGGTTTGAGGCGGCGCGCGGATTGCCGCGCGATTTTGAGCAGGCGGGCGTTAAGCGAATAGAAGTTAAAGAACTCGATGTTGAAATAAGAAGAAACCTGTTCGTCCTGGTCAATCAGCCGCTGCCGGAAACTCAATTGCTGGCGCCGAGTCGCCAACAGCGCCCATACCGTTGGCAAGGCAGGGGGCGGCGATTGCAGTGTTTCCCGCAGCCGAGCCAGAACTATCGATGTCTTGTCCGTCCCAACCGGCGCGAGGTGCAAGATGTGAGGCAAAGCCGTCTCCTAGTGATAAAGCAAGTTTACCACTTGCTGGACCGTCGCCGCGTCCAGACGGGCATCAGCGAAATAGCTGTCCTGCAGGTCACGAATCAAGCCGCGGGCGTGGACGACGGGAATGGCCGGCTCCTGCAATCTGAGCTGAGCATCGGGCGCTTCGCGCGTGAAGACCACAGCGGCGTATACCGGCGCCGCCGTCAGTTGATAATCCTGCAAGTATTCCTTCAGCTTCATCGCGTCAGCCACCGCTTCGCGCGTGGGATTCCAGCGCATGGGTCGCCACTTGCCGTTGCGTCCGCGCCGCAGCCAATCCCCGCCTGCATTGTAAAACTCGCCTTTGCGTTTTGTGATCCGCAGCACCAAGACGCCGTGTTTGCCGACCAGCACGGCGTCGATGTAACCGAGCGACCGCTCGCTGATATTGCGTATGAATACAAACTGGCGATCGAGCTGCTGCGCGAGCGATTCGCCGAGTTCCCAAGCCAGCGCGTTATCCGTCTTCCAACTGACAGCGCGCAGCGCCATCAGCATGGAAACGAAAGAGACGCCTGCGCCGAACGAAAGCAGGCCCTTACGCGTCAGATCGTAAATGGCATAGCCGCGATTAGACGGAACTACGAGATTGAACACATGCAAGCCAATGCCAGCGACGGCAAGCGCCGCGCCGATCAGAAAGACGACGGCGGCCGCGATCAAGAAGTCGCGCGAGCGTCTGTTTAAGCGGTGGGTTGGCGCTACATTCTGCATTTATGGCAGACGACCTCAATGCTTGCGTCACCCTTCTTCTACGATGATAGCCCATCTGTTGCGGCATGCAATCTGCGCCGCCATCGGTTCGCGGAGGTATGAGACTTTAACTATAATCGTGTATTAGCGCGGCAGAAATTGTCATCTTTGTTTGAGTATAGTGAAGCCTTAATGGTAGGCGGATTATGGCGCCGATAAGACCGTGATGAACGAAGCGCCAGGCCAAGCGCATGGCGAAGCAAATGCCGATCTTAATGATGTTCACCGCTTTGGCGCGGCGAGCGAATCACTGTTTCGCCGTCTATATCGCGGGTTGAGTCAACGACAGCAGCTCGAAGATGAACTGCGGCGGCAAAGGCAGATCGCGCAGCGCCATACGGCCGAAAGCGCGACCCTGCGCCGCCGATTCGAACGGCTCGAAAGCGACGACCGGCAGCGCCGCAGCGATTTGGATCGCCTGACCAAGGTGTTGAGCAGCCTCGATGAAGGCATCATCGTTCAAGATACGAATGGCAAGGTGACAATGATGAATCGCGCGGCGCAGGATATGCTCGGCGGCAAGCGCGCCTTTTGGGATAGCGCGCTTGGAACTTTGTTTGAGCAATATCGCGATGTGCGAGACGCCGCGGCCGAGCTAACGCCCTTGGGCGAATCGGAAGAGATGCCGTTGAACGACCGCTTGGTGCGGGCGCAGCTGATCGCCATCGGCGACGAAGCGAACCGCCGTATCGGCACGGTGGTCATCCTGCGCGATGTAACCTATGACGCTCTGGCGGAACGGCTGAAAGATGGCTTCGTCGCCCATATCGGGCGCGACATGGAACGGCCCCTTGGCGTCATCCGGTTGGCAGGCGAATTGCTTAGCGGACAACCGGAGGACAGCGATGTTAATCAGCTGCTGCTGGATAAACTGCTGCGCAACGTCGATATCCTCGATCAACTTGCGCTGGAACTGCTCGACATCTCGCGGATGCAAGCCGGCGCCTTTGATGTCAAGCGCGAACGCGTTCCTGTCGAGAACGTAATCTGGTCGGTGGTCAATGGCATGGATGTCGAGGTGAAAAGTCGTGGCATTGATCTGTTGGTGATGGCGCGCGACCTGAGCGGAGTAGTCGTCCGTGGCGATGATACGCGCCTGCAATGGGCGCTGGGACATTTAATCCGCAATGGCGTGGTCTACAGTCGCGAAGGCGGCTATGTGGCGGTCGCCGCTCGCGTGGAACTGCGCAACGCCAAGCGATACGCGCTGATCAGCGTCAGCGATAACGGCATCGGCATCATCCAGGATGACCTGCCGCATATATTTGAGCGCTTTTATCGTGGTCGGGTGAACCAAGCGGGCGACACTGCGCCGGGGTTGGGGCAGGGCTTGTACGTGGCGCGCGCCATTTGCCAGGTGCATGGCGGCTTTCTCGACGTGCAGAGCAGGCCAAATGTCGGCAGCATCTTCACGATGGGCATTCCCTTGCATGTGGAAGCGGCGGGCGCGGCTTAGCCAGCTGACGAGGAGCTCGGACCCGCCACTGTGGTAGACTGAAACAGACTCGTCAAGCTGACAGCCGCTAGCTCTTGGACCCATGCCCTACTTGATCGACGGTCACAATCTTATCGCCGGTCTGCCGGACATCCGCCTCGATGATCCAGATGACGAAGCCAAGCTGGTCAACAAGTTGAAGTCATTCGTTGCCGGCGGTGGTAAGAAATGCAGCGTAGTTTTCGATGGCGGAATCCCCGGCGGGCAATCGGCGATGTCAAACAACGCGGTGAAGGTCACATTTGCCGCCGCCGAGCGCAGCAACGCCGATGTCATCATCAAGCGGCGAATTCAGCGCGCGCGCGATGCCAAATACTGGATCGTAGTCACTTCGGATCATGAGGTGCTGAACTTCGCCAGCAGCCGCGGCCTGCGGACGATGACTTCCAGCGAGTTTGGGCGGCTCCTTCGCTCGAGTGGTGAAGATCAGATTGATCTCGGTGAAGAGATTGATCCAAAGATCTCTGACGATGATCTCGAACATTGGCTTCGCCAATTTGGCGATGAGGACGAAGACAATATCGCAGACGAATAGCTGAGGACGTTCTTAGGTCGATGCCTGACACGTTGCCGCCCGGCGCCTCTTCCGCGGCAGATTTCGGGTTTACGGAGGCGCTCAATCTGGAGTATGATAGTTGGGCATTCGGGGCGTGGCGCAGCCCGGTAGCGCGCACGGTTTGGGTCCGTGAGGCCCCCGGTTCGAATCCGGGCGCCCCGACATCCGAAGACAGGACGTGCGGGTATGGTGTAATGGTAGCACTCCACCCTTCCAAGGTGTCAGTACGGGTTCGAATCCCGTTACCCGCTCTACGATGCGATCGTACTTCCTTGTGGTCAGGATAGCGCGGGTCCATAGCTCAATGGTCAGAGCAGTCGGCTCATAACCGATTGGTTCCAGGTTCGAGTCCTGGTGGACCCACAACCGTCAATCTAACGCGCAGTGCAACCATGAGCCGTTCCCCCGGCACATGCAATTTGGAATTTCTTCGCAAGCTGATCCAACATAACTGCTGGGAAGACGGGCGCGTCTGGCAGCTCGCCATCGCGCCTTTGTCTGACGCGCAGTTCGTACAGGCTGTCCCCTTTGGCGCCGGTTCCATACAGCGGGAATGCTGGCAAATTATTGAGACCGAGCGAAAATGTTTGCGCAGTGTTCGTGGCGATGCGCAGAATTCTGCGCGTGAAATACCCGACGCTCCGGATCGGGCTCTGATGCGCGGTCAGTGGCGCGCGCTGCACGGCGAGTGGAGGCAGTTCGCAAAAGAGCTTGACGCCGACCTGCTTGTCTCGGCTTGTCGATTCCCCGCTGAGGGCGGCGAAGCCGAGTTGCTGGCATGGCAGCTCATCATCAATGTCATATACCAGGGCTCGACCCACCGGTCAAATATCATGCGCATGGTGGCGGCGGTCCATGAGCCGGCCCAATTTGACCTCAGCTTGATGCAGTATCTGACCGGGGTGTTTCGGTAATGACGGCTGATATCGTTCGGGCGATCTTTGAATACCAGATCGCGGAAGATCGCCGCTTGTGGGCTGAGGCGATTATGCCGCTGTCAGAAGAGTCCTTCAGGCACGATACCGGTT
The DNA here is from genome assembly GCA_026706445.1 of Chloroflexota bacterium. GTDB lineage: Bacteria > Chloroflexota > Anaerolineae > Aggregatilineales > Phototrophicaceae > UBA6055. Next base: position 19,549 of record JAPOYT010000007.1, on the reverse strand, counting down.
ATTCCTGGGGGAGCTTGCAGCGCGAATGCGTCCATGTCGTTAATGTGATGCAGCACAGCTTGGATCGCGTGCGCGGAATCAAAGTCATGACCGCTGCGCTCACCATCGAGGACCCGCCACGCGAGCAAGTCAGAGCCGCCTGGGACCGGGTAGAAGCGCACTGGACGCGTTACATCGACCAGCTCGATGACGAAATTGTGCAGCGCGATGTCGATATCGTCTACCGGGAAAGGGCGATGACGACGCCGGTTTGGCAGACGATTTTCCATTTCTTCAACCACAATACGCTGCATCGCGCCGAGATGCGACAGATGGTCGCGTTGTTGGGCGGCGCCGCCAACCCCGACCGGGGCTTTATTGTCTATTGCCTCGCTCGCTCCAAGGACACTGGCCAAGGAAGCTGACCTTGCCAAGAAAGTCAACGCCGATCTGACCGTTTGCCCCGGCGCTATTCTGCCGGTTTCAGATTTGCTGAGGGCGGACGATTCGAGGATCGTGACAGCGCCGCTTGTTGACAAGATGGCGCCGATTTTGGGCGGTGGCAAGCATTCCGGCAAGCGCAACGCGCTTCTCAACTCCAGCGGCGATGGCTCTTGATTCGTTCATAGGCGGACGTCACTTCTTTGAAGCGCTTTTCCGCCTCGTCTTTATCATGCTCGCTGACATCGGGATGATACTTGCGCGCCAGACTGCGGAAAGCTTCCTTGACAGCTTCCTGGCCCGCGCCGACTTCGATCTCGAGCGCCAGATAAGCCAAGCTGATTTGTTCCGGCGGCCCGTCAGCAAGCGCCTGCGTTTGCTTGGTTCGATAATGGAAGCGCTGGCGCGCGCGCTCCTCGCTGATGCGGCGCTTGAACTTGGCGGAGGCAATATCGCCAATATGCCAGCTGCCGCGGATATTTGTCTGAAAGTCACGCCGGCGCACGGATACCGTGTCAAAGGGAAAATCGATCGTATGCCATACGATGAAATGGCCACGCCGCGCCGTTTCGTCCATGTTGACCTGGATCAGACGCAGGTCCTTTTCCGCGTCGCTGAAGGCGTAGATGGCGCCCCTGTTCATGACGCGCAGGTCATCCTGCCAATCAGGCAACCGACCGCGATATCCATCAGCGGGCAGCAGCGCCGCATCAATCAGGAATAGCGAGCCGATGCTGGCGCTGGTGTTCTGTTTCAGCACAGCCCTGATATGGCGGGTTTTAGGCGGCTCCTCGACGAGATAGACATAGAGGCGGCTGTTCATCCAGGTCTCGACCACGATATCGGGTGCGTGATTGCGCGAGGTGAGGGTCGTCTGGAGAGCGGCGCTGGCGAATTTGACGTCCTGGATTCCGCGAAATTGTGTCTTTATCTGTTCAGCAATTGCAGTGGACACGGGGCGCCTCAGCCTGCTCGGCGTAACTGCCCAATGATACGGCTTGCGCTTGCGCTTTGTCAAATGGCGCTCTGTTGCGGGAGTGTCGAACTTGGTGGCCCTGATTCGCACAAGATTGTGTGTAGGGGCGACACCTGCGCCACCCTCAATTGCCAAAACAGGTTTAGGACGAGCCAAGGCTCGCCCCTACAATCGTTTGGGGCGGGTAACATCCTTCACATTAGACACTACCTAAATGGCAAACACTTGCGGCCCCGGCGGCATCTGCGCTATAATGGATGCAAGTTAGGGGCCGTTAGCTCAACTGGCAGAGCGCCTCGTTGACGTCGAGGAGGTTACAGGTTCGAGTCCTGTACAGCCCAAAGCGGCGCAAATGAACCGACAGCGGTGTCGGTTTTTTGTTGCGCAACCAGTTTTTGACATCGATACTTCGTCTATGTACACTTCATGTAAGTGAAACTTCGGGGTGGAGAGGAGGTGAAGCAGCCCGTATTGGCGGCTCGTTTTCCATATAGACAAATAGAAGTGTTGAAAGGACTTTGAGATGAGCAACAAGTTAAGCAGGCGGGAATTCCTCAAGGCGGCCGCCAGCGCCGGTACAGTGGCAATCACCGCGGCCAGCCAGGTCAGCCACTTGCCTGTCTTGGGGCAGGGCGACTATCAAGGTGATTTCGTCGTCATGAGCGCCGGCGAGGCTTCGCAGCAAGCAGATTTCATCGCCCGGCTTGAGGAAGAATTCCCCGGTGTGAAGGTCGTTTGGCGCAGTTTGACCAGCGAACGCTATACCGAGCTTTTCGCCGCTGCCGAAATCGCGGGCGACCAGATTGACATCATGGACCTCAACGGGCAGGACTTGCGCCGTTATGCCGTGGGTGGTCGCTTGAAGGACTTGTCCAATGTGGATTATCTGGATCGCTTCCGTCCGATAGGTCTCGAGACATACAGCATCGGCGGCAGCCTCTGGGCGATACCGAACGGCGGCATCAGCGGCTTCCCATTCTTCTACAATCAGAAGGCTTTGGACGCGGTCGGTTTTGAAGGCGAACCGGAGAGCTACCGAGAACTGCTGGATATGGCGGACGATCTCAAGGCGGCTGGCTACGCGCCTTTCACGCATTCGGGGCTGAACATTTATTTGTGGCCCGTGTGGCAGTTCTGGGCATACGCGCAGACCTCCGGCAACCGGCCAGTCGAGGGCACCTTCGATGTCTTGACCGGCAATACCAAATTTACCGATCCGGAGCATTTGGCCGGTTTGGAGATTTTACAGGCTTACACGGACGACGGTATGTTCGTAGACGGCGTCAACAGTATGGATGTGCCAGCGGCGGAATTGTCGTTGACCTCCGGTAATGCTGCCTTCTGGTATCACTGGGGCGGTTGGGTTGGCACGTATAGAATGGGAGACTTCCCCGAGCTGGATCTTTCGTTTGTCAACCCCTTGCGTTCTGTGGATGACGAAATGGTGAAGCGTCAGTTGCCTGGCGGTACAGGTTGGGCAACCGGCATCTATTCGCGGATCGCGCCTGAACGCGAAGAGTTGGCCTGGGCCATCCTCGATTTCTGGACGACCGACGAAATGGTTGCTTTGCGCAATGCGGTATATGCCGACGCAGTGTCGACAAACATCGGGGTTCAACCCAGCGATGACCCGCTGTCGATTCGCTACGGCGAGATATCGGCGCCCAATCAATTTGTCTATCTCGATTGGTACTGGCCGCCGGAGATCACGCGCGCCTTCCAGGAGCAGCAGCAAGGCATTGTCGCCAAGACGGTCACCGCGAGCCAAGCGGCTGAGAATATCCAGGGTGTACTGGATGAGCTGTACGCCGACGGCTATGAATTCGAGTTTTAGTCAGTTCCCGGGGTAAGGGCGCCGTCTCTTACCCCAACTGCCGTACTTTTCGCAAAGGCTTCTGGCACGCTTGAGCGGGGCAAAAGGCTAACCTATTGCGTTTCGCGCGCATCGTCTTTGACCTAGCAGTAGAACCAAGTTAATCATGCGAAGAGCAATTGACGCAGGTGGCCTAGGCGGGCGACTCAGAAGGTCGCCCCTACAACGTTTGGCGTTGTATCGGCTATTTCCTTCATACCTCGGTCATGTAAATTGTTTGCTTGGAAACTTTGAGGCTTAGGGCGAATGCCTGCCACTGCAAAACCGAAGAATGCGCCCCTTAAGGAGTGGCTGCGCCGGGCCTCGAAGCTGTCGCCTTATTTGTGGATCCTGCCGGCTTTGACCGTTTACGGCATCTTCAAACTGTATCCGCTCGTCAGCGGCCTGCAAATGTCGCTACTACGCTGGGATGGCATCGAAGAGCCGCGCTATATTGGCTTGCGCAATTTCCAGAGGATTTTGAGCGATGAGATGACGGCCACCGTCTTGATGAACAATGTGCATTATGCGGTGGGGACGGTGGTCGGCAAGATCGTCTTATCTTTGTTTCTGGCGATTCTGCTGCACCAGGCGCTGCGCGGCCGCACTTTTTATCGAACCAGCCTGTTCATGCCCGTGGTTATGTCCTTCGTGGTCGTGGGCGTATTGTGGTCGTGGCTTTTCAATCCGCAATTCGGCTTGATCAACAGCTTGCTTCGCGGCTTAGGCTTGGACTTTCTGGTGCAGGACTGGCTCGGCGATGCGGCGGTGGCGCTGAACTCCCTGATCCTGGTCGATATATGGAAGTGGTACGGCTTCCACATGGTGATATTCCTTGCGGGCTTGCAGTCGATCCCCGACGAACTCTACGAAGCGGCGCGCATCGACGGGGCGTCGGTATGGCAGCAATTCTTGCACGTCACCCTGCCGATGCTGCATCCGGTTATGATTGTCAACGTCACGATCTCCGTAATGGGCGCATTCAACGTCTTTGATATTCCGTTCATTATGACGGCTGGCGGACCAGCCAACGCTACCAACGTGATGGCGCTCCATATCTATATTCGCGGATTCAAATTCTATCGCTTCGGCTTTTCAGCCGCCTTGTCATATGTCTTGCTGGTCATCGTCACCTTGGTGGCGGCAATCCAACTCAAACTTATGACCAGCGGCGACAACACGGACTGAGTGGCAAATACGCATGAGCGCGGCGCAGTTCTCCAGGCAAGCGGCGAAACGGCAAGGCGTATATTGGCGTCCCCTTCTTGTGAAGGTCTTCAATCACTCGATACTGATCTTGTTCACAGTCATCATTGTCTATCCGGTCTTGTGGATGATACTGGCTTCGTTCAAGACCCCGGGCGAGCTTATCTCAAATATATGGGGCTTGCCCGCCAGCCCAGCTTATCAGAATTATGCCGACGCCTGGGAAAAGGCAAGGCTCGGGCGCGCGCTTCTGAATAGCGGTATCGTATCAATTGGCGCTGTCTTGTTGGTCGTCTGCTTGTCTTCGATAGCGGGCTACGCCTTCGCCAAGTTCTCGTTCCGCTTCAGCACAGTTATCCTCCTGGTTTTCGTCTTCACCATGCAAGCGCCCGTACCCATCATTCCCTTCTACGTTCTATTCGTACGGTTGAAGTTGACGGACAGTTACTTGGGTCTAATCCTGGCGATAGCGTCCGGAACGATTCCTTTATCGATATTCATATTTCAAGCCTTTTTCCGCTCCATTCCCAACGAACTGCGTGAAGCGGCGAAGATCGATGGCTGCTCCGAGTTCAGCGCCTTTCTGCGCGTCGTAATGCCGATATCAGGACCGGCTGTGGCGACGGTGTCCATCTTGACCTTTGTCGGCGCCTGGAACGAATACTTCATGCCTCTGCTGCTGATTCGGTCGGATGAGTTGCGCCCGCTTACACTGACGATTCAGGTATTCTTCCTCCAATTTGGACGGGCGGAGTGGAATGTCATATTCGCTACTTTGAGCATCGCCAGCATACCGATGATCGTAATCTACGTCCTATTGCAGCGCTGGTTTATTCGCGGGCTGACCTCGGGTTCTATCAAGGGCTGACAGGAGACATCCATGGACAAAATCACGCTGGAAAACGACGCGCTTCGTTTAGAATTCGCGCGGGAGACGGGCGCCTTGATCGGTTTCACTGACAAGCTCAGCGCCTGGGAAGTCTTGAATCGTCCGCATCTGGGGCTTTCGTTTCAGCTGCTGCTTCCGCTGCCGGGCCGGCGGAACAATCCTGTATTTGGCGAGAAACAGCAGCTTTCGACGGTCAATGTTGCAAGCGACGGGCGGAGCGTCGATTTCGGCTGGGACAGGGTGACTTCGGCTTATGGCGGCGAGCATCCGATCAAACTCGCGCTTTCCGTGGCTTTGTCCGATGAGCAGGCGATATTCGCGCTCCGTATTGAAAACCGATCCGAATACGTGGTGGAGACTGTCCATTGCCCCTACTTTGGCGATGTTCAGCGGCCGCCCGGCGCCGAAGATTTTGAGTCATTCCATTACGGATACGCGGAGGCCGTGCGCCGCAGTCTCTATCCCAGTTTTGAGAATACCTTGGGTTATTACGGCTTCGATTTTCCGGTGCAGTACGGGCCCGATTCCTGGCGCAGCGGCGCGCCGGCTGTGCCCTATGTGCTCTTGCGCAGCGCTACGCAAGGATTGTACCTTGGCCTAAGCGAGCCGAGCGCGGAGTTGGTGGCTTGGCATAGTGAGTTGCGGCCCGGCTACGACAGCGCCATCGACTCGCGCGTGCCGGAGTCCTCATCCATCAGCGGGCTGGATGTCGCGACTCGCTTTGCCGCTATCCACCTGCCATATCTCCAGCCGGGCGAATCGCGGGCCCTGACCCCGGTCGCCGCGCAGCCTTATCAAGGCGGCTGGCAGCAGGGCGTCGATGTGTACAAGCGCTGGCGGGATAGCTGGATGAAGACGCCGCCAGTGCCGGAATGGGCGCGCCATCCGCATGCTTGGTGGCAGCTGCATATAAATTCGCCCGAAGACGAATTGCGCATCCCATTCAAAGAATTGGGCGCGATAGGCGCGGAAGCGGCGAGACACGGCGTCAAGGCGATTCAACTGGTCGGCTGGAACGACGGCGGGCAGGACCAGGGCAATCCATCACACGATCCCGATCCGCGCCTGGGCGCCTTTGGCGAGCTCAAGGCGGCAATCGCGCATATTCAGAGCTGCGGAGTCAAGCTCATACTCTTCGCCAAATTCACCTGGGCCGATCGCGCCACCGAGTGGTTCCGAGAAGGTCTTCATCGATTGGCGATCAAGGATCCCTATGGCGATTATTACCATTACAACGGCTATCAATATCACACGGCGACGCAGGCTCTTAACATCAATACGAAGCGCTTGATCCCGATGTGCTTTGGCAGCGATGAGTATTTCGGGATTAGCGCCAGAGAGTTCCAGAAAGTGCTCGATCTGGGCGCCGATGGCATTCTCTACGACGAGAACCAGCATCATTCGCCCGCCTTGCTCTGCTTTGACGAAGGCCACGGACACCGTCTTGGCTTCCCGGTCTTTTCAAGAGACAACGAATTTCAGCAGCATCTTGAGAAAATGAGCCGCGAGGTCAATCCTGATTTTCTCTTCGCCGGGGAAGGCGTTTACGACTGGCAATTCGAGGTCTATCACCTGTCTTATCATCGCAGTTGGGACAAGCGGCACGTGCCGCTATCGCGCTATATGCTGCCGCAGATGCCCTTGATGACAGCGATCAGCGGATTCAACGATCGCAACATGATCAATCAGTGCCTGCTCTATCGTTACATCATGAGCTACGAGCCCTTTAACTTCAAAGGGCATCTGGATGATTTTCCGTTGACGATGGACTATGGACGGCGCATGCACGCCCTGCGCACTGAATTGCGCGATTATTTCTGGGACGGCGAATTCCGCCATGAGGTCGGCGCTCGGGTAACGACGGCGGACGGCGAGCGGCATCATCCGTACGCGGTATACATCAGCGAAAGCGGCGGCTTGCCAGGAATCGCAATCGCCAACTATGAAGACGAAAGCGCGACGCTGCGCGTCGACTTGGAAGCGGATCACAGGCTCAGCCGCTATCGCCTGGTGGATGACGAGACTTGGCGCTCGCTGGAAGACGGCATCATCATTCCTGCGCGGTCGGCGGCGGTGGTTATCTAGTTGTGCTCATTACGGGTCGGCGTTTTCCAGCGCCTCCAAGACGCTTTGAATTGTCGAGTGAACGCTCAGGCTGCCGTTCAGGCGCAGTTGCCACTGCGGTCCACCGCCGTTCGACTCGGATACGATTTCAATTCCCCTGGCATCGCGATTAAGCTGATAGCCGGCGCGTGCCAGCGCTCGGGTCATCCAGATTGCAGGCGCTCCCGCCCCGACTAGGCGAACCGGCCGACTGGGCGGCGGCGCTGGCGCGAAGGCGCCGCTGCTCATATCGAAATGGATGCCGGCGGCGCGAAATGTATCGGCCAAGCGCCCGGACAGCGCCAGATCCTCGGGCGCGCCGATTTCGATGCTCGACTCGCTCATCAGCCAGAGTTGATCACAGCTGCGCAGCGCCTGGTCAAGGTCATGGGTTGAGACTAGAATCGCGCGCCGGGTTGATTGCGCCAGATGCTTGAGCAGCCGCATCGTTTCCACACGACGCGGCAGATCAAGATAAGCAGTCGGTTCATCCAGCAGCATGATACCGGCTTCTTGCGCCAATGCGCGCGCGATCATGAGCTTTTGCCGCTGGCCATCGCTCAGATCGGACAGAGGCTGTTCGGCCAGCTCGTCTGCGCCGACTGCGCTGATCGCTCGGGCGACGGCATTGTAGTCGTCAGCTGTCAAGCGTCCGAGCCAGTCGCTATATGGATGTCGACCGAGGGCGACCAAGCCAAAGCCATTCATCATGCGCGGCCAGGGCGTCGCCGTCAGCACCAGGCTCAGACACCGCGCAAGCGAAAGCGGTGTGAGGCTCGCCAGATCCTGTCCTTCTATGAAAACGCGCCCAGCCAGCGGACCTTGCATACGGGCCAGCGTGCGTATCAGCGTCGACTTGCCGACGCCGTTTGGTCCCAGCAAGCCAATAAGTTTGCCGCGCTCCAGCCGCAGATTTAGACCGCGCGCAAGAATGATATCGCCCTTTGCGCGGCGGCGATAACCAATCGTCAGGTCTCGCGTTTCCAGCGTTGGCCGCATCATAACTTCCCCTTCGCGCCCCGCAGAACGACAAGCATGACGACCGGCGCGCCCATGAGAGCGGTGACGACGTTGAGCGGAAGCACCAGCTGATTGGCAGGCAACTCGGCGATAATCGACGCGCAAAGAGCGACGCAGGCGCCGGTCAAGCAGGCGCCCGGCAGCAGCAGGCGGTGATCCACGCTGTTCAGGAGCCCGCGGCTGATATGCGGCGCGGCAATACCGATAAAAGCGATCGGACCGCAAAAAGCCGTCACCGCGCTGACGAGCATAGCGGTGACCAGCACAATGCCGAACCGCGTCCGTTTCAAGTCAACGCCCAGGCTGCGGGCGCAGTCCTCGCCAAGATGGAGGGCGTTCAAGGGTTTGACAAGCGCCGCCGACAGCAGTATGCCCGCCAGCACGACGGTTGCCAAAATTGGCGTTTGCTCGCTGGTGACGCCTCTGAAGGAACCAAATGTCCAGTTGATATACGCTTGAATGCGCTCCGGCAGCGCGAAATAGAGCAGCAGACTGACAAGCGCCGCGACCAAATAACCGAACATGAGCCCAAGGATGAGGAGCGTCACGCTATTTTGAATTCGCAGCGCGGCGAGCGAGACCAGCCCCATCGTGACGGCGGCGCCTAAGCCCGCTGCGCCTGTCAAGAGCAGGTCGCCCGTCAGACCCAGCCCAGCGAGCAGGGCGCCCCCGGCGACGCCCGACGTCAGCACAACCAGGGCGACGCCCAGACTTGCGCCCGCGGACACGCCTAAAACGAAGGGCTCGGCCAAAGGATTGCGAAAGTAGGTCTGCATGAGCAGACCGCTGACGCCCAGCGCCATGCCTGCGAGCATGGCCGTCCCAGTCCTCGGCAGGCGGAACTTGAGAACGATATTCGTCCAGGCTTGTTTGTCCGCCTCGCCGCTCAGCAGCACGGAGACGACCTGGTCAAGAGGAATCGAGGCGGATCCAAGCGCGAGGCTTAGCAGCAGCAGCCCGCCAAGCAGGAAAGCCAGCGCCGGCAAAATGACGAGCCGCGCTCCGAAGAATTCGCGGCTCGCCAGGGCGCCGCCCCAGGCGCGTCTATGACCGGGCGCCGCCGAGGACCGATGATCTCTTTTGCCGTCCGGCCAGATTCGTTTCGGCGCGGCGGCTGGATGGACGGGCTTGCTAGCCAACTGAAACATCTCACTCGCTCGCGAGGCGCTGATAAAAGGCGAAGCTGTGATCGGGCATGAGCTCGGGATGGAAAATCGCCACGAGATCGGCCAGCACGAGCTGCGGATTGGTCACTCCCCATTCGTAGTAGTTGTTGCCGCCGTTTGCGTTTTCATCGCGATTGTTGTTCCAGACAGCGCCCGATTGGAAAGCGGCAAAGTCGCCGAAGCGGCTGTCGAGGGCGAGCAACTCTTCGCGAGAAGCAACGCCGAATGTTTCGATCAGCCAGATTTCGGCGTCCAGCCCGCCTTCGTAAACAACTTCAAAGCTCAATCCTTGGCTCGTCGCCGAGCCTTCTTGTGCCAGCAGCATGTCAGCGCCGGCGTCGCGCATTAAGCGGCCCACGTAGGTATCACCGCCGGGGATGAACCAGGCGTCAGCGTATCCCAAGAAAGAGTTGATCAGCACAGTCGGTCGGTCTTCGGCGGCGACGGCGGCCGCTTTTTCCTTTGCCGCCTCATACTGCGCGACGATTTCCTCGTAGAGCGCGTTGGCGCGCCCCTCCAGGTTGTAAAAGAGAGCGATGAACTTCAGCCATTCGGCGCGCCCGAGAGGCGAGAGCTCGCGCCAACTGGCATCCAGCGCGGTGAAAATGCCGGCGTCCAGCAGCACGGGGTGGGCGTCATTGGCGGGATTGAATCCGTAGCTGAGCACGAGTGCCGGCTCAAGCTCCAGGACCAGTTCGATGTTGATTTCCGCTCCGAAGCCAACCTCAGCCACCTGGCCGCCCGCAATCATGTCGGCGACCGCCGGCGTGTTAATGTAGAAGCCGCTGTCGACGCCGATCAAATGATTCAGCAGACCAAGCTGTGAGAGGGCCGGCAACTGGGTTGTGGACAGGGTGATGAGATCGCCGGTCGGCGCGTCGATGAACTGGGCGCTTGCCGGAAAGTCGGCGGGAGGAGGCGCGGGCGTGCCGCACTGTACCAAGATGTAGGTGAAGCCGGGCGCGCCATCGAAGGCGTCCGCGACATGTACGACCTTATAGTTGTTGTAATATTCGATCGTGAATTTGGCGGCGTCGATCACCTCTATCTTCTGCGGGAAGTAATCGACATCGGCGTCGTAGTCCCGCGCGCAACCTTCGGTCAGGTTTTCATCAATGGCGGCTGCGGGCAGCAGGCCCGCGAAAAACACGAATAGGACTAGCAGTGTGGATTTCATCATGTCCCTCCCTTGGACACAGGAGGAAACGGGGCTGGACAAGAAAAACGCCCGCCGTCGTCGGGCGGGCATCGGTCGCTGGTCCATGCTCGTCTCCCTTTTGACGCGAAAGATTTACGAGCTAAGACTCAGGCAGGCATTCGGACTTCTGATCACAGATCAGTTACCGCTGCGCGACAGTGTCGGACTTGCACCGACTTTCCCTTTAGGTGTCGAACGTCCGGGTTCAGACACGCCTGAGACTTAGAATATGTAGATGTTGAGGAGCCTAACACAGCTGCGCCGACTTGTCAAATTGGGCGCGGCTACTCTTCGAAGGGATAACGCAATCCCCAGCTGGCGCGGATTTGGTCCAGCGTTTCCATAATCGCCAGCGTCTCGTCCAGCGGATAGACCGCGCTTTCGGTCAAGCCGGCGCGGATGCACTCGCTCACTTCCATGATTTCGAATTGAAAGCCTTCGCCGTCATGAGGAAATGAATAGGTCTCCGGCTTTTGACCTGGGCGCGTCAACGTTAATTCGCTCGGATGCCAAAACTCCGGAATGGTGATATAGCCGTCTGTACCCATGACGCGGGCTTCGTGCGGCGTGCTCAAGCGGATCGACGATGTGAGCAGCGCCATTTCGTAGTCGCTGTATTTGAACAGCAATGTCGAGAGTTCGTCGACGCCGGTCGAGCCAAGCGTACATTGGGAGGCGATATCAACCGGCTGCTTGCGGTAGACCATGGAAGCGAATTGGATGCAGTAGGAGCCGATATCGAGCAAAGCGCCGCCCGCCAGATCGAGGTTGAAGTGGCGTCTTTCCGGCGCGACCGATCCGCGAAAGCCGAAGTCGGCAGTGACCAGCATGACATCGCCGATGGCTTTATCCGCCAGCAGTTCGCGCAGTTTAACCATCGCCGGGAAGTAGCGCGTCCAGAAAGCGTCCATCAGGAAGAGATTCTTTTCGCGCGCGCGCTCGATCATTTCTCGCGCTTCGGCGGCGTTTACGGCGAAGGGCTTCTCGCACAATACGGGCTTGCCAGCATTCAGGCTAAGCAGCGTATGCGCTCTGTGAAAATTGTGCGGCGTGCCGATATAAACCACATCCACATTCGGGTCCTTGACCAGCGCTTCATAGCTGCTATAGCGCTTTGTCGCGCCGAATTCCGCGCCGAAGGCATCAGCATTTTCTTGTGAGCGCGAAGCCACCGCATAGATCTCGGCGCCAGCCGCGTACTGGAAGCAGCTGCCGAATCTGCGGGCGATGCTGCCGAGCCCAATCAGCCCCCAACGAATCTTTTCGCTCATGCTGGTTTCTCCTCCGTTTTCAATTCGAGCCAGGCGATTTCGTCGGCGCTCAGTTCGATGTCGGCGGCGGCGGCGTTAACGGGGACTTGCTCGACTTCCCAGTTGGCGACGATGGCGTGAATGCGGGGACCATTGTTTAGCACGTAAGCCACGGAGATCTGCGCCGGCGACAAGCCCCGGTCGGCAGCCAATTCGATGACGCGGTCGAGCCGCTTGAAGTTGTTCTCGTAGGCGTAAGCGCCGATGGGGTTGGTGTCCCAGTACTCAGTAAATGTATCCAGGTTGTCGCGGGTGAATTTGCCGGTCATGAAGCCGCCGGCCAAGCTCGACCAGGTGAAGAGCGAGATGTCGTTCTCGGCGTAAAAGGCGCGGTCGGCTTCGCCCCCGTCGCCGCTGACGCTGATGCAGCCTTCCCAGGCGGGCACGACCATTTCAGCGACGCTGAATTGCGGGCTGACGGCGCCGAAGGGCGTCTTGCCGTTGGCGGCCGCATAGTCGTTGGCGGCTTGCACGCGATCGGCCAGCCAGTTGGAGCCGCCGTAGACGCCGATCTGACCCGCTTCTTTCGCCTCGTGCAGTACATCGACGATCTCGCCGACCGGATAATCGCGGCTGTCGCGGTGCAGCAGAAAGAGCTCGACATAATCGGTCCCCAGGCGTTCGAGCGATTCTTCCAGGTCGCTGCGGATGTACTCGGGGCGGACGCGGTCGGCTATGCCGTTTTCTGGATGGGCGCATTTGGCCAAGATCACCACCTCATCGCGAATGCCGCGCGACTTGATCCAGGCGCCCAGCTCGGTATCAGTGAGACCCCCGCCGTAGCTATGGGCGGTGTCGAAGGCGTTGAAGCCGCTTTCGAAACAGGCGTCCAGCAGGCGAAAGTTGCCATCGCGATCGTCAGCCGAGAGCATGATGCTGCCCTGCAGCAGGCGGGAGATCTTTTTGTCGATGCCGTCAATGCGGGCGTATTTCATGGGCTAAGTCCTTTCTGTCCGCGCCGTATTGTAGCGCATGGTTGGGCGATGCGCAGGTGCATGATTCTGCTTGTAAGGGCGACTTTGCAAGTTGTCTGAGCCAGAGTCCGCTTTCGGCAGGCGCAGGACCAGGTAGCTCGCCCCTGCCGGTGTCCGCGATATCTGACTTGTCAAGCGACTTCAATTGAAGAACTTACGACGCCAGGCTACTCCGGCAGGACATCGCGCGGTTTGGAACTGCCTTCTTTCGGCGGACCGACCACGCCGCGCTCTTCCATCACATCCATCAGGCGGGCGGCGCGCGTATAGCCGATGCGCAAGCGCCGCTGCAACAACGAGATTGAAGCTTTCTCCAGCCGGCGCACCATGTCGACGGCTGTCTGGTACAACTCGTCCTCGTCGGGATCGGCGCTATCGGACGCTGTCCCGGAAGTCGGCGTCATGTCCCAGAAGGCGGCTTGCCCGGCCTCGTCGCCATTCGCCGTTCTTGCGCCGCCTTTTGCTGCTGGCAATGCGGGCAAGGCGATCGGCTCGACGCCCTCTATGCCGGCGCCTTGCAGCTTCCAATAGCGGATGATGCGGTTGATCTCCTCGTTGGATACGTGCACGCCTTGCATGCGCAAGGGCGCCGGGGAGTTGCCGGAGAGATAGAGCATGTCGCCTTTGCCCAGCAGGCGTTCGGCGCCGGGCTGATCGAGGATGACGCGGCTGTCGACGCTGCCGGCGACGGCGAAGGCGATG
>JAPOYT010000007.1:0-5705 GCA_026706445.1 Chloroflexota bacterium | reverse complement strand
GTGAATGCCGGTGGCGCGCGCCAGGGCGGCGATGCGGGTGATGGCGCGCTCGGTGTCATCGGGCGCCATCATCATCAGGTCGGCCAATTCGTCGATGATTACGACGATATAGGGCATGGGCGCGATATCGGGGTCCAGAATGCTGTTGAAATCAACGATGTTGCGCGCGCCGGCTTGACTGAATCGCTTGTAGCGCGCGTCCATCTCTGTGGTTACCCAGCGCAGCACGCCGATTGTCCGCTCGAGCTCGACCACGACGGGCGCCACAAGATGCGGCATGCCGTTGTATCCGGTCAATTCAACACGCTTGGGGTCGATCATGATGAACTTGACGACATCGGGCGAGTTCACTGCGATGATGCTGTTGATGATGGCGTTGACGCAGACCGATTTGCCCGAGCCAGTCGTGCCGGCGATCAAGAGATGCGGCATCTGGGTCAGGTCGCCGGAGACGGGCGTGCCGTCGACCGATACGCCGAGGGCAATGGCCAGCGGCGATTCGATTCCTTGGTAGCTCTTGGATTCCATCACATCGCGCAGGCTGACGCGGGCTGAGTCGGGGTTGGGCACTTCAATGCCGACATAGCCTTTGCCGGGCACCGGCGCTTCGACGCGAATCGATTTGGCGCCGAGCGCGAGCTGCAGGTCTTTATCCAATTTGGCAATTGCGCCGACTTTCACGCGGTTCTGCTTGCCCGTGCTGGTGGTCAGGTACGAGGGTTCGACGCCATATTGCGTGATCACCGGGCCCGAGTTGATCTCGACGACGCGCCCCGGCGCGCCGAAACTGGCGAGCGTGTCTTCGATGACCTGCGCCTGGCGCAGCAGCGGCTCGCGATCCAGTTCGCCTTCCGTGCCGCTGTTGAGCAAGTCGCGAAAAGCGGGCAGGCGCCAGTCGATGCGCGGGCGCGGCGGCGCCAGACTGTGTTCCGCCCGTTCTTCACGCTCGGCCGCCCCCTCTGGAATCGGCTCTTCAGCGATTGCGCTATCCTCGGCGGATTTGGAGGCCCGCTCATCCCGCGGAATCTTGACGCCGTCGGCAGCCGCTTGCTCCGCGAGAGAATCTAGGGCCTCTTCAGCGGAATCCAAGGGCGCGATTGCGCTTGGGGGAGCGGCAGTTGTTTCGCCGCCGTCGCCTGGAGATCCATTATTCGCCTCGCCCGGCGGCGGGGCTGGGGGCTCAAGCGGCTCGGGCTTGATATTCTGGCGCCTCGCTGACGGGAATTCGCTGGCTGGTTCAGGGCTTGGCTCTTGCGGAGGAGCGCCGCCGGCCTGGGCGCTCGTCGGTCTTGCGGGCTTGCGCCAGACGGGCGACGCTTCTGTCGAGAAGGGCAGATCGTCGCCGAGATTGAGGAAGCGTTCCAGGGCGCCGGGGGTTGGTCGGCCGCTATCACGATGAGGCTGAGCCATTGGGGATGCCTCCGGCGCAGCCTCTGTCCGCTTGCCCATGCCGAAGAGGCGAGCTAATACGCTGTCCTTGTTCGCCAGGCTCTCGCCTCCGTCTGCCACGAGCGGAACTGGGTCGGCCGCCAGATCCAATGCGGTCCCGCCGCGCCGGCCCAGAAACTCCTTTATGCGAACGGGAATCGGTCTCGATTCGGCGCTCGGTTCCGGCAGCGCGCGGGCATCACGCGTACCGACGGTCAGACGAGCCGCCTGCGGCTTGGAGACGCGCACCTTGGTATCGCTCTCAGCCAGGTCCAACTGCTGTTGAGCGTGCAGGCGGGCCGCGCGCCGCCGTGCCGCATAATGGCTGATACGGGTGCGCGCGCCGCGCCCGAGGCCTATCGCGACGACTGCAATCTCGGCCATAGTCGATCGGGTGATCAGCATGGCGCCAAAGGTCATGACCATCAGCACAACGACAAAACCGCCGATTTCGGTCAAGTTGTTGACCAGCGCGCTGTATAGCCAGCCGCCGATAAAGCCGCCGCCGCGCCCGGCCTGATACGAGCTTTGAACGAGCGCGTCCACGCAGGCCGGATTGGTCGGGTCGCGGCAAACTTGGTAGCGGGCGATCGCCTCGCTGTAATTGAAGCTTTCGAAGTACTGAAAGAGTATCAAGACGCCCAGAAATGCCAGGGCGGCGCCGGACAGCCGCAGCGGATCAATGCTGGGCGCCTCGTCGCCGAAGTGGCGGATGATCAGCCACAAGCCGATGGCGAACATGGTGATGGGCACGGCAATGGCGCCCCAACCGAGCAGCTGACCGATAAAGCGGTTGACGCTGCTGATGGCTGCTTGCTCGGCCGAAAGCGCGCTGAGGAAGAGAACGATCGCGCCGAAGACCAGCGCGACGCCGATCAGGTCGAGCTTGCGATCCAGGTCCAGCCAATCCGCGGATTCGATTCTGGGCGTTTTGCTCGGGCGGGGGCGGCCCCTTTCGCTGGATTGATCCCTCGTCGCGCGAGCGGAATCGGCCCCCGCTCCGCCGCTGCGAAATGCGGGAGACGCGCTCTTTTCATGCCGACTTCCTGCGGAGCGCTCGTCCTCGCTATCACGCCGACCGCCGCGCCGATCGCGAAATCGGCCAATGCGAGCTTTGATGCCGCCGGTGACTTGGGCGAGGCGGGTCCTTCCGCGCTCAGACTCAGCGGCAGACTGCTTGTCGCCCCGGCTGAAACGCGCGCGCAGACCCTCCAATCGCCCCCCTTCGCGCGAAGCGGGCGCTGGATCTTCCGCTGCTTGATTGCGCGTGCGGCGCGGCTTGTCACTTTCTCTGCCTGCGGGTTTTTTGCCAGCGAGGCGCGCGCGCCGCTCTTCGCTGCTCGCGACCGCCGGCGCCGGATTACGCGCTCTTATTTTCTTCCGGCTCGAACTTGCGGGACGCTTGGCGCGCTTCTGTGATTCGATCTCGAAGGCCGGTTCTCGCCCGGACGCCAGGCCTTCAGCTGGCGCGTCGCTGGCGGCTTCGCCTGCCCGCCGCGAGCCGCTGCCGCCGAGCACGTTGGAGCCGCGCTGGTCCGACTCGCCGTACGCGTCGGGATCGCGATACTCATCGTCATCAATATATTCAGGCTCGTTATCAGCACGGTATGACATTGTTTGGCGCCGTTGAACGGTTGGACGGGCAAAAGGATACGCCAAAGGCAAATACCAACCTGGCATTATTCAGCATAGCATAGAACGCGATAACGAGCGATTGACGCCAGAACATTTATTCGCAGACTGGTACGGGGACCGCAACCAACAGATTATGCAGCTATGGCATCAGGATGATTTTGCCGCGGGCGCGCCGGTCCATCAGTTCACGCAGGGCGGAGGCGGCTTCATCCAAAGGGAAAACACTGTGGATATGCGGCTTGAGCTTGCCAGCGCTGTACCAGTTCAAGAGTTGGGCGAGCGAATCGTGAATCACGCGGGGATCCTTTTGCAGGTACGCGCCCCAGAACAAACCGACAATTGAGGCGTTTTTCAGCAGCGCTATGTTCACCGGCAGGGCGGGGATGCGCCCGCTGGCGAAGCCGATCACGAGATAGCGCCCTTCCCAGGCGAGCCGGCGCACAGCCTGGTCGAAGATGTCGCCGCCGACGGGGTCATAGATGACATCGACGCCTCTGCCCTCGGTCAGCGCATTTAGCCGGTCGCGCAGGTTTTCGCTCGTATAATTGATCAACTCGTCGGCGCCGTATGCTCGCGCCAATTCTAGTTTTTCGGGACTGCTGGCTGCTGCGATCACGCGCGCGCCCATCAGCGCCCCGAGTTCAACCGCGGTCAAGCCGACGCCGCCGGCCGCGCCCAGCACCAGCAGCGTCTCGCCGGGCTTCAATTGCGCGCGATGATGCAAGGCGACATGGGATGTGCCGTAGACCAGGGAAAAGCCAGCGCCATGCTCATAACTCATGTCGGCGGGCATGGGAACGACCGCCGGCGCGGGCACGACGACTTCTTCGGCGAAGCCGCCATACACCATTGTCGCCATGACGCGCTGGCCGACCTGCAACTCGTCGACGTCGCGGGCCACTTCAATGATGTCGCCTGACACTTCCAAACCCGGGCTGAAGGGGAATGATGGCTTGAACTGATACAAGCCCTGAATCATCAGCGCGTCAGGAAAGTTGAGGCCGCAGGCGCGCACGGCAATTCGGACTTGGCCCGCGCTCAGTGGCGGGGGCGGCAGATCAGCTACCGTCAAGTCTTCCGGCGGACCGAAAGCATGGCACAGCACCGCTTTCATGCGTCATCCCGTGGCGCTGATCAGAGCTCGATTGGATTGGCGAGCAGGGCGCTCAACAGGTCAATGCAGGCGTTGACGTCGCCAATATCGACGGTCTCGCTTGTGGTATGCAGGTAGCGCGTCGGTATCGAGATGCAGCCGCTGGGCACGCCCGCGTCCGCCAGCTGAATCGCGGAGGCGTCGGTGGTGCCGCCAGCCAGCAATTCCAGTTGATAGGGGATGCCGTCCGCTTCGCAGCGCTCAATCATCCAGTTCTTTATCGCGACTGGCACGACCAGACCGGGGTCATGCACTTTGATGGCTGCGCCGCCGCCCAGCCTGACCTGCATTTTGCGGCCGCGGATTTGATCGCCGCTGCCGGTCACATCGACTGCGATGCCGATGTCGGGATGCAGGCTCTGGGCGGCTGTCTTTGCGCCGCGCAAGCCAACTTCTTCCTGCACGGTGAAAGCGAAATACAGTTCGTTGGGCGTTGACTTATTGAGGCGACGCATCGCTTCAATGGCGACCACGCAGCCGATGCGATCGTCGAGCGACTTGGCGACGATGCGCGCGCCGCGGGTTTGCATCTCGCGCATGAAGCCGGCCGGCTGCCCAACCGCCGTCGCGTTGCCGCCAATCTCGTTTTGGACATCAATGTAGAAATCGCTCAGCGCCTGGCCGCCGCCCTCCTGCGCCGCGATAACGCCGACCGTGCCGTCCTCGAATTGCACGCGATTGCCATTGAGCGTGTCTGGGCGTAAACCGCCGAGATTGGTGAAACGCAGGTAGCCGCTTTCCGGCTCTTGATAATTCGCCATCAAGCCGATCTCGTCCATGTGCGCCGCGATCAGCACTTTTTTCCCGCCGCTGCCGACGCGGCAAATGAGGTTGCCCAAGCCGTCCAGCCAAGTCTCGTCAGCGAGCGCCGCTACTTCCTCGCGGATCAGGTCGCGGATTCGATGCTCATAGCCGGACGGTCCCCAAGTTTCGACCAGTGTCTTGGTCAGTTCGAGTATGCTTGCGCCTCTGGGTTGAGGCGGGTCCGGCGGGGCTGGCTCAATTGTCTGTTTTTCTTCGTCTCTGAGTCGAAGATGCTCGCGCCAAATCCCGCCCTCTCCTACCGCTTTCCAGCGATCAAGCTGCGCCGCCGCGTCGGGCGTCAGCCCCCAGGAGCCGCGCTTGGGATGGGTGACGACGCCGACGGAGCGCAAGGCTGTCCGAATGCATTTTAGTCGAATCAGGTTTACTTTTTTCCAATCTTCTCCATAAATCTCCTCGCCAAGCCGCATCATTTCCCCATCCGAGATTGGCTCGCCAGCTTGGTTCAAGATACGCATAATGGCATCTGTGTACTGTGTATTTTGCGGCATGGCTATCAGCTCCCTTCAATCGCAAAGCCAGCATTATGATTTCAAGCGGTCATCGCTGCTTCCGCCCCAGCGCGGACGGGCTGCGGCGCAACCGTGTCAGCGATCGTCCCGCGCTTCCAGACGCATGGGCAAGCCATCGCGCGGGAACATGGTGATCAAGGCGGCCGGCTTGATCT
>JAPOYT010000235.1 GCA_026706445.1 Chloroflexota bacterium | reverse complement strand
TGTGCATCTAGTATACTCTCTTTACTAGGTGTCCAGTTTTTCGGGACCACTACAGGGAGATCTCTTATGATCGCCATCTCGGCGCAGGGCGTCAACAAAATCTTCAACCCGGGCACGGACGAAGAAGTGATCGCCCTGCAAGATATCCACCTGGAGGTTCAAGCGGGTGAATTCATTTCTTTGATCGGGCCTTCAGGCTGCGGCAAGTCGACGCTGATGCGGCTGATCGGCGACTTGCTGCAACCCAGCTCGGGCGAGCTGCGCGTCTATGGCAAGCCTCCGCGGCAATCCCGCCTGGACCGCGATTACGGCATGGTATTCCAAGCGGCGACGCTCTACGAATGGCGCAGCGTGACCAAGAATGTGCAGCTGCCGCTGGAGATCATGGGTTACTCAAAGGCGGAGCGACAGAAGCGCGCCCAAGCCATGCTGGATATGGTCGAGCTTGGCGCCTTCGCCGATCATTTCCCCTGGCAGCTATCGGGCGGGATGCAGCAGCGCGTCTCCATCGCGCGGGCGCTGGCTTTCGATCCGTCGGCGCTACTGATGGACGAGCCCTTTGGCGCGCTGGATGAATTCACGCGCGAGCGCATGAACCTGGAGCTGCTCAAAATCTGGGACCAAACCGGCAAGACGATTATCTTCGTCACGCACAGCATTTCGGAGGCGGTCTTTTTGTCGAATCGCATCGTGGTCATGTCGCCGCGGCCGGGCCGCATCACCGAAGTGGTGGACAATGCGCTGCCCTATCCGCGCGACTTCAGCACGCGCAGCGACCCGGCTTACATTCAGTTGGTGGCCCGCGTCCGCGACCTGCTGCGCGACGCCATCGGCTTGGACGCGGCGCAAGACGGCGAGGTGGCTTGATGGCGCGGGCCGCGGCGAGCAGGGCGGCATCCCTGCGCGGTTGGCTGGGCTATTACTTCCCGACCATCGCCATCGCCGTCGGCGTCATCCTGGCTTGGGAAATCCTGGTTCTGGCTTTTGATATTCAGCAATTCCTGCTGCCCAAGCCATCGGCGATATTCGGCGAATTCATGCATCAGGCGAATCTATGGCTGGCGCCGGGCGAGCGCTCCATCCTCTTTGAATCAAGCGGCGCGACCTTCTGGGAAGCCTTTGGCGGCTTCGTCATCGGCTGTGGCGGCGGCGTATTGGTCGCGCTGATTACTTCGCGCTGGACCATCGTCAGCGAGGCGACCATGCCCTTCGCCATCGCCGCTAATTCGGTACCGATCATCGCCTTCGCGCCCATCATGAACAATTGGTTCGGCATCACCAACCCGGCCTCCAAAATGGCGATTGTGGCGATCATCGTCTTCTTCCCGACCATGATCAATACCGTGCGTGGTTTGACGCTGGTGGATGCGAGCCAGTTGGAATTAATGCGCTCTTACGCGGCGGCGCCCAGAGAGATCTTGCTCAAGCTGCGCATCCCCAACGCGCTGCCCTACATCTTTAGCGCGCTGCGCGTGGCCAGCGCCCTGAGCTTAATTGGCGCGGTCGTGGCGGAGTTCTTCGGCGGTCCCCGCGCCACGCTCGGCGTCTACATCACGCAGGAAGCGTCAGCATTCGACTTCGCCAAAGCTTGGACGGCAATCATGATGGCGTCAATCATCGGCATTTCGTTTTATCTAGTCGTTTTGATTGCGGAGAGGCGACTGATGCCTTGGCATGTCTCGTTTCGGGAGGCGGACTGATAATGCGCGCGCGAATCGGGTTCAATCACCCGCCAGGCATTTGTTGAATAACTTCAATCAGGAGTTGTCGGATTTCTGAAATCTCGTTGAGCAGCGTATTGTGCAGATGCAGCATGAGTCCGCCCAGCAAACCGCTTATTGAGGCAAAAAGAGCGATGTACAGCCAAAGCATCGAGCGATTCAATTCCGCCTTGGTCGCGGCATGTTGAGAGCGTTCTTCCAACGTGGCGATACGCTCGTTGGACGCGCCGGCATTTCCCGCCGCGAGGACGCTGTCATTGGCGTTCACTGTTTCCATGCGTGTTTCCTTGAAGTTGCTGTCCAACAATAAGATGATAACAGGATAGCGCTTATTTCACAAGAATCTTGCGGGCCTGGTCAGGGCAATCGCATCAAATTATTTTTTTCACCACAGAGGCACCGAGGACACAGAGTTTAAGTTTTATCAGGGCAAAACCCCTCTGAAAGCTACGTGCTAATGGGCGAAGATGCTCCTAAATTGAAGTGCAGTTCCCCAAAATAATAACTGAAAGCCTTTTCTCTGTGCTCTCTGTGTCTCTGTGGTTAGATCTGAGTTTGTTTTATGTTCATCGCAGAACATATTCATTTTGGTGCGATTGCCCTGCGGGCCTGGTAGCGTATCCTTTTCGGTTGAAATAGGTAAATTGCATCCACCTGACAGTCTGTAGGGGCGAGCGTAGGTTAGTGTCGGCGGTCAGTGTCTACGCGACCTACGCTACCCTTGGCTCGCCCGTCGGCGAATTAACAGTGGGCGACTCAGCGAGCCGCCCTCGAATGCTGTCAGCCGGAATCAGCTTTGCTCCAGCTTTCTCAGGGCCTCCGCTATCGGTTGCCAGCGGGGCCAATTCCTGTCATCGAAATAGCTCTGCGCTTCAGCCGCCGTCATGGGATTGGCATGGCTGCCATGCTCCATCGCGGCCAAGGTCCGATTCCAACGTTCCACATGTTCCGCGCTGCGGTTCGGCTCATCGCGCCAGGCGATAATGGTTTGGATGAGGCTGTCCGGCACGGTATAGCTTTGTTGGGGCACAGGCGTATTGGTTGGCGGCGGCGGTGGCGGCAATGTGTTAGTCGGCGGCGGTGGTGGCGGCAATGTGTTGGTCGGTGGCGGCGGCGGGACAGGCGTATTGCTTGGCGGCGGCGGTGGCTCAGGCGTGTTGGTCGGCGGCGGGACAGGCGTGTTGGTTGGCGGCGGCACGGGCGTGTTGCTTGGAGCTACTTGCTCTTCTTGCGCCACTATCAACTGCGGCGGCTCATCTGGAACCGATCGACTTCCCCTTCCCCTTTGGCCGCCACTCATGAGACTGGCTGTTTGAAAGTTCAGCTTTTCCTGGACCGGCGTGCGATCGGAATAGTCCGCTGTCAAAGTCAAGACATATCCCATGCCCGCCGCCAAGCCGCTGAAGGTATGCGAGGTGGTTCCTGCTGTCAGATAGGCGTAATCCGTTGACTTGTCGGCGCCATCCAGGAAGAGAAAATACTGCCTCGCCCCGGTCTCGCTCCAGGTTATCGTCACGCTGTCCGCGCTCACGCTGGCTGTCCGCGCCAGTGGCTGCTGCAGCGCCGACCGTTTGCTCCTGCTTGGGGGGGCTGCGGGCGTGGTGACCGTGCCCGATGCCGTCGCGGCCAATTCGTAGCCGTTCCATAAATGCGTCCACCGACCATTTCTGAACACGCGGCGTATATTTTTGGCCGCGAAAAAGTCTATCCGCACGGTATAGGTTGTGCCGGCCGCCGCCTTGATAGAAACGCCGCCAGCGCGAGTTCGGCATCTATCTTTACTTCCTTGGGTTTTATTGCAAACGGTTCGAGTTTGATAGAAAAGCTGCGACTGCACAATACGATGGCAGGTGCCGTCAAATCTCGAATCGCAGCTAGCGCCCGGGGCAATGGGGGAGATGTACAGGTTGGCGTGGCTGAGCCAGGGGATGTGGCTCAGGTCGTTTGTGGATACGCTGAAGCCGTCATGCGCTACATCGACAAAGTTGATGGTGACGGTCTCCTGCGCCGCGGCCGGGAAGCCCGGCGCGAGGCTGAACCATGCCAGCAGCGCCAGGCAGAGGACGAGCCAGCGCCAGGCGGATTTGCCGAAAACGGACGGGCTATGTTTCGAGTAACCGTTCATGAGTTGTTCTCCTTTTCCAAGAACGTCGTATGGACGAAAAAAGCGCGCCACCGACGCGGGGCGCGTTGCATAGAGATAGACGATTGAAGATGGCGGATTGCCGCCCGGGAATGGGCGCGTAAAGCCTGGGGCGAGCTTTCCTAGCTTGAGATTAGAACATATTTTCGGGGGGGGGGCGGGGGGTTATGTTGCGTAAACTTGGCGGACATCAGCTTTCTTCCTCAGTTGGCGCCTCTGGGATCCCCGCCAACTGGTGGTATTGCCGAGTTTCAATGCGCTCGACCTGGCGCACGATGTAGTCGCTCTTCTCGCCGATTCTTCGGCTCAGCCACCAAACTGATCCGAGAAAGGATAAGAGTATGACTACAGTGTCGAGGGCAAGTTGATTCGATTCCATGCCGCGCCTTGCGGATTGACTTGCGCAAAGTATAGCGCATTTCCGCCAAGCCTGCCAAATAAAGTCTGCCGGGAACAGGGCAATCGCACCAAAATGAATATGTTCTGCGATGAACATAAAACAAACTCAGATCTAACCACAGAGACACAGAGAGCACAGAGAAAAGGCTTTCAGTTATTATTTTGGGGAACTGCACTTCAATTTAGGAGCATCTTCGCCCATTAGCACGTAGCTTTCAGAGGGGTTTTGCCCTGATAAAACTTAAACTCTGTGTCCTCGGCGCCTCTGTGGTGAAAAAAATAATTTGATGCGATTGCCCTGCTGCCGGGAAGTGTATCCATTTCGGTTGAAATAGGTAAATTGCATCCACCTGACAGTCTGTAGGGGCGAGCCTTGGCTCGCCCGTCGGCGAATTAACAGTGGGCGACTCAAGAGTCGCCCCTACAAAATCATACGTACTT
>JAPOYT010000022.1 GCA_026706445.1 Chloroflexota bacterium | reverse complement strand
AGCAAGCGACTCTTAATCGTTAGGTTGAAGGTTCGAGTCCTTCCAGGGTCACAAGCTAGTTCATGAGCGGCTTTTGCCCGGCGTTCTTTGATTCGACCGCCGCGCCCTTCGATCAGCCGATCGCTCGTTTCAAAGCATCGCGATAAGCAAGCCGCATTCGCGCGCTGACGGCGGCATCAGGCACGGACATCTCGGCGCCGTGGTACATCCCGGCGTAGACCTGTAACTCAGTCGCGACGCCGGCCGCCATCAAGCGCTGCGCATATTCGATATCCTCGTCGCGGAACAAGTCCAGCGCGCCCACGGTGACCAGCGCCGGCGGCAAGCCGGTCAGGTCTTCGGCGCGAGCCGCCGCCGCGTAGGGCGACACGCGATCGGTTCCATATTCGTCGCCGAGATACATCCTCCAGGCTTTGAATGACAGTTCACGATTCCATACCGTGGGATGTGTAATCGCGTGGCCCGAAGGCGTATCATGCGCATCGTCAAGCATCGGGTAAATCAAGAGTTGAAAGGCGACGGCGCGCCCGGCGTGATCGCGATTGTAAAGCGTTACGCCCGCTGTTAAGCCGCCGCCCGCGCTCGCCCCGCCAATGGCGATTCGCTTAGGATCAACTCCCAAGTCGCCGGCCGATTCAAACAGCCAATTCAGCGCGCCAACACAATCGCTGAGGGCTTCCCGATAGCTATGCTCGGGCGCGAGGCGATAATCCACCGAGACGACCGTGCAGCCGGCATGTTCGGAAAAGCCGATGCCGTGCGGATCGTTGCGTCCAGAGCCGATGATGTAGCCGCCGCCATGGATCCAAAGCAGAGCGCCGCGCGGCGACGGCGTCGGCGGTTGATAGACGACGATCGGGATTTCGCCATCGGGGCCAGCTATCATGCGCTCTTCAATCGTGATATTCGACGGCTGCAAGTCGTCCGCGAGGGCATCCCAAATCGGCTGGTACATCTCGCGCGCTTTCGGCGGATCATCGCCGACCGCGTTCATCAATTCGACCGGGAAAAAGTCCAGTCCGGCGGCGATTTCGGGGTCTACTTGGTCGACGAAGGACACTATTCACCTCCCTAAAATTCCGGCGAATTGTTGCATGACTTAGCCGCGAATTTTCGATTTGTCCCTCTAGGCAGTACGAAGTTAGTCATGCGACAAGAGATTGGAAATCCAGCGCAAAAGTGGGCGAGCCACCGGCTCGCCCGTACACAAGTTGCATTAGATTAATCATCTCGGTCAAATGGCGATCATGCTTATCGCTTACTTGAAATCACGTAGATCATCCGATGGCGCGCTTCATCGCGTCGCGATATTCGGTTCTCATCCGCCTGCTGACCGCCGCATCGGGCACCGACATCTCGGCGCCATGAATCATTCCCGGATAAACCTGCAAATCCGTCGGCACGCCAGCCGCCATCAAGCGCTGCGCATAATCGATGTTCTCGTCACGGAACAAATCCAGGGCGCCTACCGAGACGAAGGCGGGCGGTAAATTGCTGAAATCGGTGGCGCGCGCCGCCGCCGCATAAGGCGACACATTGTCCGTGCCGTATTCCTCGCCCAAATACATCTTCCAGGCGGCCAAGGACACCTTTCGATGCCAGACGGTGGGATGCGTGATCTCATGACCCGATGGCGTATCATGTCTATCGTCAATCATCGGATATAGCTGCAGTTGCAGCTGCAGCGCCGGACCGCCCTGGTCACGGTTGTAATGCGCCAGCCCAGCGGTCAAGCCACCGCCCGCGCTGCCGCCGCCGATGGCGATGCGCTCCCGGTCAATGCCCAATTCGCCCGCATTATCCGCCATCCAGTTCAGCGCCGCAAAACAATCGGCGATGCTTTCCTTGTAAGTCGATTCGGGCGCCAGGCGATATTCCACCGACACGACGGTGCATCCCGCATGCTCGGCGAATCCAACACCGTGATAGTCAGCGCGCGCCGTGCCGACGATATAGCCGCCGCCATGCATCCACAGCAGTCCCCCGCGCGGCGCCGGCGTCGGCGGCTGATAAATGACGACGGGAATTTGGCAGTCCGGACCGGGAAACGATGTCTCTTCAATCGTCACGTCCGTGTTCGGTAGCGCGTCCCGCAACTTACTTTGGTATTCTTCCGTCAACTGTCGCGCTTTTGGCGGGTCTTCCCAGATGGCGGCAAAGCGCTCCGCCGGCATCAGGTCGAGCGCGTGGACGAGTTCGGGGTCGATTCGGTCGATGAAGGACATGAGTCTGCTCCCTTGGTTTCAGGCAAGAATAGTCGGGCCGATGTGGCGACTGCCCGTTCGGTCCGCAGCGGTCAGCCGATCGCAGACCGTAAGGGCTCGAGGTAGCCCCGGCGCATGCGCCTGCTGACATCGGCATCCGGCGCCTTCGATTCCGCGCCGTGATACACCCTGGCGTAGACTTGCAATTCGGTCGCCACGCCGGCCGCCAGCAGGCTTTGGGCATAATCGATATTCTCATCGCGGAACAAGTCCAGCGTGCCGACAGTGACCAAAGCCGGCGGCAACCCGCTGAGGTCTGCTGCGCGCGTCGGCGCCGCGTAGGGCGACACATCTTCACTTCCGAAGTCGTCACCCAGGTACATCTTCCAGGCTTTGAAAGATACATCTCGATTCCAGACGGACGGTTGCGTAATCTCGCGGCTGGAGGGCGTCTCATGCCGGTCGTCAAGCATCGGGTAGATCAGCAATTGGAAAGCCAGTTCGGGACCGTTGTTGTCGCGGTTGTAAAGCGCCAAGCCAGCCGACAAGCCGCCACCAGCGCTGCGCCCGCCAATGGCGACGCGGCGCCTGTCGATTCCGAGCTCGGGAGCGTGGTCCACCATCCAGTTGAGCGCGGTAAAGCTATCCGAGATGATCTCCCGGAAAGTCGCTTCGGGCGCAAGGCGATAACCCACCGAGACAACCGCGCAGCCGACGAACTCGGCGATTTCAATGCAGCGCGCGTCGTCGCGTTCGTCGCCAACGATGTAACCGCCGCCGTGAAACCAGAGCAGCCCTCCGCGCGGACCGGGACCCGGCGGCTGATAGATGGCCAGCGGGATATCGCAATCCGGACCGGGAATCGTCAATTCAACAATCTCGACGTCCGTCGGCGGGAGCTTGGCGCGCATTTCGCGGTTGACCGCGTCGGTCATCGCGCGCGCTTTGGGCGGATCGTCGCCGATGGCGCGGTAGCGTTCGGCTTGGTGGGCGGTAAGGGCGCCGACGGTTTCGGGGTCGACTTGGTCAATGAAGGGCATGGGTTTGGCTCCTAAAGAAAATATAGTTACCGAGCTGCTTTTCTCTAGTCGCACAAGATTATCGCAGTTGGCAAAGTGGGGCAAGTTTGTCAAAATACAGTCGAATCGAAGGAGGAACAATATGCTGCAGATTCAGGTCATGCTGGAGGTCCCGCTGAAAATAGCGGCGGGCTTGGCAAGTGGTCAGTTGGAGCTACTGGGCGGTGTTGTTCGAGAAAAAGCTACCGGGCAGATAGTGGCATTGCTGCGCGAGGGCGGACGGGTGGCGAGCAATACAGACTTGGCGAATGGCATCCTCAGAACAGTGCTGCAAGCTAACAGCGGTGGGTTGCTTTCAACTTTGACAGGAGTAGCAAATCTGGCGGCGACAGCTCGTTCCCACTACTTAATCATGCAAAAACTGCAGGCGCTTACGAGCCTGGTGGGACTTGTAGGTGGAATCGGTCTTCTGAACCTCGCGGCGACAGCCGTTTCTACTGGCATCATTTTGAAACGGCTAAACGAACTTGAGCAAGCAATAAAGGATCTTGGAGTGGACATTGCAAAACAGTTTGAAGCAAATCGCAAGGTCAAAATGGAAGCGGCGATCAACGCGGCGAACCTTGCGCTCTCTATGGAGTGTGAAGACGACAGACGCGCGCATTCGCATTTCGCTATCAATGAGCTTTTTGAAGCTCGCCAACACGTCTGGCGAGAGATTGACACTTTGAAGGGCAGCTCACATTATGCAAAGAACAACGAACTTATGCAGAAAAACATCGAACAAGCCATGCATTTGGATACGCTTTACAGTAGATGTCTACTGGAGCTCGGAAACGTTTCACTAGCCAAGGCTTTCGTGAACGGCAAACTTAGTGAATACCAATCGACATCCCGCATTTTAGTACATCGGCATCTGGGAACGCATCGTGCGGCATATTTTCATATTTCCATACTGGACGAAGATTTGCGCCGTTATATCGCGATAGAACATTGGTTGCATGATGACGAGAATCGTCTATTGGAAATCTTGCTTGGCAATCGCCGCGACTTCTTTAATACCGACGTTGCTGACAAAAAGGAAATCAAAAAGCCAGGCAAAGAGCGATACATTGACGCGCTCACTCAATCTGAGCTACTCATCGAGAACATCAGGCGCTTTGAAGGCTTCCACGTGGAAATAGAAGCAGTTGCAAGGCTCGGCATTTCATATTCGGAATGGGAAAAACAGCAGGAAGAAGCATTGGCAAAAGCAGAGAAGAACCTGGCTGATTTCACTAACCTCGAAGAATACGATGATTACGTACTTTTCGTCGATAAGGAGTGGCTCGCCGAGCAGTCTGACTCAACGGGTGCTGAACAATGAGACGACCACCTACCGACCCCCGAACCCGGTCGCCATGACCGCGCGCGTGATCTGCCGCTGGAAGATGATATACACCACCAGCACCGGCGCCGAGCTCACCACCGCGCCCGCCATGACGATGCCCTGG
>JAPOYT010000171.1 GCA_026706445.1 Chloroflexota bacterium | reverse complement strand
GATGCCTTGCGCCTTCATCACCTGCCAAGCCGCCCAGTTGCTGACCGCCGGATACAGAATCTTGCCCTGCCGCGCGAGATCGTCCAGCGCCCGCAGCGATTCTTCAATCGGCGTTTCCGCATCGTAATGATGCAAGAAATAAACATCAATGCGGTCGGTATTCAGCCGTCGCAAGCTGTCTTCCACGGCAATCTGAATATGCCGCCGTGACGCGCCGCCTTGGTTGATGTCATCGCCGGTGCGAGAGACCGCCTTGGTCGTCAGCACAATTTCGTCGCGGCAATCCGCGATCAGCTCGCCCAGAATTTCTTCCGAGCGTCCACCGGCGTAGGTATTGGCGCAATCGAAAAAGTTGATGCCGACCTCGCGGCAACGGTGAAACATCCGCGCCGATTCCGCTTCGTCAGCGATATCACCGAAGGACATCGTACCAAAGCAAAGCGAAGAAACCTTAACACCCGTGCGTCCCAGAATCCGATAATCCACTTTCCTATCCTTTCACAAACTGAAACCTTGCGCTCATTCGTCAGCTGCTAACTGCCCCTGCGCCACCATCTCTACGCGCCCGCCGACACGAATGATGATCTCCCCATGCGCGCGCTCCGCCGCCAGATGCAAGAGCGACGGACGCCCGATCTGATAGCCTTGCTCAGAGCGAATCGCGATGCTGCCCGCGCCGAAATAACCGTGCTCAACCATGTAACCAGCGATGCAGCCATTGGCGGAGCCGGTCGCCGGGTCCTCCGGCGCGCCATAAATGTCATCCAGCACGCGTACATGGATGTCATTTTCAGCATCGAGCGTCTCGGCACAGAAGATCGCCGGCGCGATCGCGTCATGCGCGCCCAGGATCGCACGCAGTCGATCGAGATTAACCCGCGCGCGCTTGACCGCCGCCAGCGATACCATCGGCGCCAGCACAAAAGCCATCCCGGTCGACACTTGCTGGACCGGGAAACGCGTATCAATATCCTGCTCGTTTACGTTGAGGATCTGCGCCAGGTCGGCAGCTGCGAAAATATGCCCAAATTCCGGCCGATTCTGGCGCATCCAAAGCACGCCGTCATCGGCGAATTCCACCGGAATCTGCCCAACCGGCAAGTTGAGCAGCAGTCGTTCGACCGGACGCCCAATTATCTCGCGCTGAATTACAAAAGCCGTGCCGAGCACAGGATGACCCGCGAAATCCACCTCCACCTCGGGCATAAATATACGAACGTTATAGCCGCCGTTTTCCGGCAGATCCGAGGTGACGAAGGTGGTCTCCGAAAAGTTGATTTCCTTCGCAAGCTGCTGCATCAGCGCGGCCGGCGGATTTCCAAGATAGACCGCCAGTTGATTGCCGGTGTACTTCCGGCCGACGGTGAACACATCTACGATGAAGAATTCCATGCGCGACATTTCAGTTGCCCGTTTCGATTTTGAGTGTGTCTTTCCTACGTGATGGCGGCTCGTGAGCGATACCATGCAGCAGCCGACCATAGTGCTGCGGCTTCCGCTGGCGCAGCAAGGGGAATAGCTCGAGGTATTGTTCGCGAACCTCAGCGCGAAGCAATGCGTAAACCACCTCGTCGCGGTTGCGGCTCGCCTGCGCCAAGACGCGCCCCAAAGGATCACATATGAAACTGCTGCCGTAAAACGTCACCGCGTTCTCGCGCCCGATGCGGTTGCAAGCGGCGATGAAAACACCATTCGCGACCGCGTGTCCGCGCATCACTGTGCGCCAGGCATCGGCCGAGTCAAAGTCGGCGGCGGTCGGCTCGGAGCCGATCGCGGTCGGATAATAGATGAATTCGGCGCCTTTCAGCGCGCATATCCGCGCCAATTCAGGAAACCACTGATCGTAGCAGGTTGGCGCCGCCAACCTGACCGCGCCGATATCATGCACCGGATATTGGCCGGCGCCCTCGAAATAGTCGGTCTCGTGATAACCCTCGCCCGAGGGGATGTGCATCTTGCGCGTGTAGTGACGCAGCCGCCCGGTCGCATCGTGGATCGTCGCCGTGTCCCAATAGTTGTCGTCTTGATCGCGCTCAAAGAGGCTCCCTATGATGGTGACACCGTGCCTGCGCGCCAGCTCGCCAAAGAAAGCGTCAGAAACGCCGCCTTCCAAGGGCTCCGCCCAGGCAAATCCAGCCGGATCGCGCACACCGGGGAAATAGGGCAGGATCGAGAATTCAGGCAGACAAATCAGGCTCGCCCCAGTCTCGGCCGCCTCGGCGACCAACTCGCGGTAAAGCGCCTTGGTGGTCTCCTGGTCGCCCGTCCAATGCCCTTGCGCCAAGGCGATATGGATGTCTTCCATGGGCTTAAAAACTCTCCACAATCTCTTGGGCGGCGCGCTGACCGGTGAAATAGGCGCCGTGCACCATCGCCGTCAAGTGATGGGGCGCTGATGCCTCCCCCGCCCAATACAGCGGCGGCGTCGCCTTCGCCAATTTCTCGCGCGCCTCATAATGCCCCGGCAGGCAGACGCTGTAACCGCCCAAGGCATAGGGATCCTCGGGCCAGTTTACCCAGCGCGCTTTGACGTACTGCAAGGTCGGATCGCCGATCTCCTGGCGCAATGTCTCCAGCCCCTTTTGAATCGCCTGCTCTTCTCCGAGCGCAAGCATCTCGCGCGCGTAATCGCCGCTGAAGAATCCGGTCCAGACTGTTGCGCCGCCCTCGCGACCCAATGAAGGCGACCACCACATCGGCGGATTGCCCCGGGCATATATCGCCCCGATTGACGAAGCGAGAAGGGGTTCATCAAACAAGTATACCAACTTCATCACCGGCCCCATCTTGAGACCGCTTAATGCCTCTTTCTTCATCGGCGGCAGCGCCGGCGCGAAGCGCAAGCGACCGGATTGCAGCAGGCCCAAGGGCAAAGTTATCACCGCAACATCCGCGGAATAATCCTCCCCGCCATCAGTGATTGCCCGCACGCCGTCGGCCCAGTCAATCGTTCGCACAACGCAATTCAGGCGGATATCCAGCCCGTCCGCCAGCCCTTGATAATAAGAATCATAACCGTCAAGAATGCGATAGTCGCTGCCTTCGTCTTCGCCATCGCTATCTTTGAATAGATGCGCATGCGCCGCCGCGTTAAGGCGGTCCATGCTCTCGCCCTCGGCGTTGGCGAAAGAACGCTCGACGTATCGCAGCTGCTTTTCGCTGAAACCAATCCGGCGCAGGTAACGGCCGAGGTCTTCGTCATTGCGGGCGGCCGGCGCATCGCCCAAGTCCCACGAACGCGTGACATCCAGCTCGGCCGACGCCGCCCTTGCCTCGCCCATGGTCAGCCAATCGCCTTCTTCGGTGCGGATCATCGAATCGTCCAACTTGTTCCAATGCCAGGTCCGCAATCCCAGCTTCACGACCCATTCCCAGGTGTTGACCTCAGCCGAACGCCCGTGAATCAGCTCGGCGCCGAATTCGACCGGGATGTCGGCGAAGTCCCGATCCGTCCACACGCGGCCGCCGATGCGATCGCGCGCTTCCAGCACCGTCGCCTCTATGCCAGCGCGCTTCAAGTGGTAGGCGGCGGATAGCCCGGCGATTCCCGCGCCAATAACCAGTACTTTCATCCAGTTCTATTCCGAATCATACTCGGGATTCTCCCAGACCAGCAGCACCCCTGCATCGCCCGCCGCCGGCTCATCGACATAATCCGTCACCACTCGTTTCGGCACAAATCCACGATTCATTTGCATCGTCACGGTCGGATCGTTTATCTCGCCGGTGATGACCTTTGCGCCATATTCGCGCGCATCCATCAAGTCGGCGTATTTTGGATAGTCCTCGAGCTTCAACTTGGCCTTGTACCTGTCTTCAGGCGTCGAACCCCAGTCGGCTATTTTCGCGCGGAGTTTCTTCAGCGCTCGCTTCTGACGCCACTTGAGCGCGTCAACCGCGATATCTCGATAGCCCATCAACATCCCCACCATATACATGCCGCGTAGATTTAGATGTTTGACCAAGCCAAAACGCGCTTCGTAGAGAGCGCTGCCGATGCCTTGCCCTTGAGACCTGGGATGGACCGCCATTTCAACTCCGTAAAGCCATTCTCCATCCGGTTCGTGGGCGCAAAGCCGCATGTCGCCGATGGCCTCCAGCCAGGGAATGATGGGCGCAGTGGGCCCGCGCGAGGTCCGCATTGTCGTCGCCATGCCAGCGCAGTTCCCGGCGTTTGGCCCGCTAATGAGCTGGGCGGCGAACTGCCCCTGCGGGAATCGCTCAATATGCGCGAGTATATCCGGCTCGGAAAAGCAGTCATCGCACTCCTCAAGTTGCGAGACTCCATAAGCAGCCGCCAGGCTTATGCACACGCTGCCAATATGCCAAGGCTTTGTGTTCATGATAGCGATGCCCGGCAGTGTGAGTAGCACATCTTCGCGTTTGAAATCCTTCAGCCACCAAGCGTCGGCGCTGCCATGAAGTGTTCGCCTGCCGTTGGCGTCGGTCGTATAATACGGTTCGTAAGGGTCGCCCGTAACACCATGCCGGCGCGCGCCTTCTTCTATGAGAAACTTCTGCACCTCGGGCCAGAGATACTCCGACGCCTTACGCATAGCAGCGATGTTTTCTTCGCTGCGATCGCCTCTCGTCAACGCATCGATTTTTGCCACTGTATCGGCAATTTCTTCCCGGCTCGTTCTAGGGTACATACATCCTCAAACTGGGTAGTGTATAGAATTCAGTTGAAATTCTTGAGCCATCCTCGAGATTATATCCCCATCCCCAAGTACGTATGATTTTGTAGGGGCGACTCTTGAGTCGCCCACTGTTAATT
>JAPOYT010000044.1 GCA_026706445.1 Chloroflexota bacterium | reverse complement strand
GTCGGCGCGGATTGACGGCGCTTCTGAGTTTCGGATTTACGCCCAGGTCATTGTCCCGCTTGTTCGGCCCGGCTTGACGACGCTGGCGATTCTGACCTTCCTCGGCTCTTGGAACAGTTTTATCTGGCCCCTGATGGTGCTGCGCGGAAACAAGGTAATCACGCTTCCGGTCGGCATCGCGACCATGCGCAGCCAGGCGACGGCGTCGCAGATACCGTATGGTGAAATGATGGCGGCGGCAACCCTGGTGTCGGTCCCGGTGATCCTGCTGTTTCTAATGCTCCAGCGCTACTTCATATCCGGTCTGACCATCGGCGCGGTGAAGGGCTAGGGATTATTGCGCCCCCATCCCCCGGCCCCTTCCCCCATGAAGAGGGAAGGGGAGCCAAGCGTTCTGCATCTTCGCCAATGAAGCCCCTCCCTCTGTATGGGGGAGGGGTTTGGGGTGGGGGTGGCGACGGGCGACATGATATGTCGCCCCTACACATTTTCGCAATTCAGGTGGCGACTTTACAGACGCGTCTTGACAAAGTGGACGGCGCCGGGTTACAATCTCTCGCGATGGGAAAACGCTCATAATTCACGGTCGGGGCGAGGCTCAGAAGCTATGCCTTCTGTGGTCTTTTTGCTATTGCATGGTGATAGGGCATTTGCTTCATCAAGTCATCTTTGTCCAAGCAACTGAATCATAGCGCAGAGGAGGTTCCGTCTTGGAGGCGAAAGACTTCAGTGCATTGCGTATCAGTTTGGCTTCGCCGGAGCAGGTGCGATCTTGGTCCTATGGCGAGGTGACGAAACCCGAGACGATCAATTATCGGCGGCTGCGTCCGGAGATGGACGGGCTGTTTTGCGAGCGAATCTTCGGTCCCACCCGCGATTGGCAATGTTATTGCGGCAAGTACAAGAATATCCGTTACCGCGGCATCATCTGCGACAAATGCGGCGTCGAGGTGACGCGCTCTTCCGTCCGACGCGAGCGCATGGGTCATATCGAGTTGGCGGCGCCGGTCGCCCATGTTTGGTATACGCGGCGCGTGCCGAGCTATCTCGGCCTGCTGCTCGATGTTAGCCGGCGCAACCTCGACCGCGTGCTTTATTTCGCCCAATATGTGGTGACGCATGTCGATGAAGACGCGCGCAACCGCGCGATTGGGCGAATCGAGAACGAGCTTGCGTCCAAAGAACAGGAACTCGCCGACGAAATTGAGCGGCAAATAAGCGAAACTCGTGAAGATCGCGAAAACAAAGCCGCGGCGATTCGCGATCATTTCGAGGCGGAATTGAGCCGCCTCAGTGACGCGGTCATGAGTGAGGCGCAGGTGGCGCAATCGCAGGTCGAGAGCATGCTGGGGCAAGCGGCCGCGGCTGATATTAGCTTGAAATCGACATCGTCGGTCGTGGTGAATCAAGACGAGACCATCACCAACGATCATATATCGAAAATCCAGACAATAGTCAACGAGCATCTGAGCGGGCTGCAGGCCGAAACCGACGCGCTCGTGAAGGAAGAAATCGGCAAGATCGGCAGCGAAACATATTCGGCCAATGGCGATGACGATTCGACTTTGGACGAGCAATTTGAAGAGCTAAAGGCGAAGACAGAGGTTTATCGCGAGAAGGCCGATGAGCAAATCAAAGATTTAAACCGCCTTTTGAGCTTGCAGACGGCGGCGATTACCTCCGCCAGCGATCGGCAAGCGCGAGTCCGGCAGGCTGGTACCGATTACGTCTTCATTTCGGAGAGCAAATACCGCGAATTGAAAAGCAAATTCGGCAATGTATTTCAAGCCGGCATGGGCGCGGAAGCGTTTTACGATGTGTTGAGCGACTTACATCTGGCGAAGATGACCGAGATGCTGTGGGACGAGGTGCGCCACGCCCGCTCGAAGCAGGTCAGGCGCAAGGCGACCAAACGCTTGAAAGTCGTTGAGAGCTTGCGCAGCAGCCGCGAAACGGTGATCGACACCGATGAATCCAAGCAGGAGAACGAGCCGAACGGCAATCGTCCGGAATGGATGATTCTGACCGTCTTGCCGGTGATACCGCCCGATCTGCGTCCGATGGTGCAGCTGGATGGCGGGCGCTTCGCGACCAGCGATCTCAATGATTTGTATCGCCGCGTCATCAATCGCAACAATCGCTTGAAGCATTTGCTTGATCTTGGCGCGCCCGATGTGATCGTGCGCAACGAAAAGCGGATGCTGCAAGAGGCGGTCGACAGCTTGATCGACAACAGTCAGCGCGGCAAAGCGCTGAGCCGGCGCGGGCGGCGCGAACTGAAATCGCTCAGCGATATGCTAAAAGGCAAGAAAGGGCGCTTCCGGCGCAACCTGCTGGGCAAGCGCGTCGATTATTCGGGCCGCTCGGTGATCGTGATTGGACCCAAGCTGAAGCTGCATCAATGTGGCTTGCCGAAGACGATGGCGCTCGAGCTCTATCGTCCCTTTGTCATCAGCCGCCTGGTTTCGTATAACTACGCCAGCAACGTAAAGGGCGCCAAGCGAATCATCGAGCGCGAAAGGCCCGAAGTCTGGGAGGTGCTCGAGGAAGTTATTCGCGAGCGTCCCGTGCTGCTGAACCGGGCGCCCACCTTGCATCGGCTGGGCATTCAGGCTTTCGAGCCCCTGTTGGTGGAAGGCAAGGCGATTCAAATCCATCCCTTGGTCTGCTCGGCTTTTAATGCCGATTTTGATGGCGATCAAATGGCGGTGCACGTGCCGCTGAGCGAGCAGGCGGTCAAGGAAGCGCGCGATTTGATGTTGAGCACGCGCAATCTGCTGAAGCCATCGGATGGCGAGCCAATTGTCGGTCCCTCAAAAGATATGGTGCTGGGCAATTACTACCTCACCATGGATCCGACGGTGGAAATCGTGGCGACCCGCGAGCGCGCCGATGAGTTCCGTTCGGCGAGCGCCGTTTTCGCTGGCGACCAGAAGGTGGGCATCGCCTATCGTTCCAATGGCTATTATTACGCGCAATTCCGCAATGTGCCGAACCGCGCGCTCTTCGAAGATGAGGTAGAGCTGGATGAGAACGGGCGGCCGCGCACAATCAAGTCGGCGGTGGATCGAATGGTAGAGGCGTTGCTGGCCGGCGAGGTGGATTGCATGCTGGCCAATGCCTACGAGATGCGCAAGCTCATGCGGGCGCGCGGCTTGGATGATCGGCTGGAAATCACGAACTTGCACGAGCGGCGTGTGGTAGTGGATATGGATGAGGTGGAGTACCTTTATCGGCTCGGCTTGGTCGATCTTCATACGCCAATTCTGCTGGGCAATGTCTTTGACGAGCGGCTGCCGCAGGAAGAGCCCGAAATCTGCACCGTCGGCCGGGCGATATTCAATCGCATCCTGCCCGATGAAATGCGCTTCGTCCAGGAGACGCTGGACAAAAGGGGATTGCAGAATTTGGTGGCGCGCTGCCACCAGGAAATCGGCGGCGAGAAGACGACCGAAGTGGTCGACGCGATCAAGAATTATGGCTTCCACTACGCCACTATTTCGGGAACGACCATCGCCGTTAGCGACCTGGAAATCCCCGACGACCGCGACAATGTCTTACGTGACGCGCAAAAGGTGGTGGATGGCGCCGATCGTGATTTTCGCCGCGGCTTGATGACCGAGGATGAGCGCTATCAGGTTACCATTGATGAATGGAATCGCGCCAAAGACAAATTGCAAGACCGCATTCAAGACAACATGGCGCCCTACGGACCGATTGCAATCATGGCGAAATCCGGCGCGACCAAGGGCGGCTTCGGACCGATCACGCAGCTCGCAGGCATGCGCGGCTTGATGGCGGATCCTTCGGGACGGATTATCGATTTGCCGATTCGCAGTCATTTCCGCGAAGGCTTGAATGCGCTGGAGTATTTTATATCGACGCATGGCGCGCGCAAGGGGCTGGCCGATACTGCGCTGCGTACAGCCGACGCCGGCTATTTGACGCGCCGCTTGGTCGATGTCGCCCAAGACATGATTGTCAATCGCTGGGACTGCAATACGACGCGCGGGCTGGTCATTCGCCGCGATGACGGCATCGCTGGCCAGAGTGTGGCCGAGCGAATCGTTGGCCGCTGCTCGGCGCAAGAGATCGTCGACCCCGAAAGCAAGGAGCTGATTGTCGCGCGAAACGAGATGATTGATGATGAAATCGCCGACAAGATCGAGCAATCGAGCCTGGAATCGGTCGAGGTCCGCAGCCCGCTGTCCTGTGATTTGATTCATGGCGTTTGCGCGCTCTGCTATGGCCGCGACCTGGGAACGGGCGAGATGATCAATATCGGCTCGGCTGTCGGTATTATCGCGGCGCAGTCGATCGGCGAGCCCGGCACGCAGTTGACCTTGCGCACCTTCCATAGTGGCGGCACAGCCGAGGTGCGCGATATCACCAGCGGTTTGCCCCGCGTCGAAGAGCTTTTTGAGGCGCGGCGCAAGCCCAAGGGCGAATCGGTGATGACGACAATCGGCGGACGATTGGACATTATCGAGCGCGAGGGCGCGCGTATCGCGACCGTCGTCTATAGCGAACCGCTTAGCGCGCGGCAGGTTGTGCCGGACGAGTGGGAGATCGTGGCTGAAGATGGCCGCGACATTCAGGAAGGCGCCGTCATCGCCAAAAACGGCGACGACGATATGCGCGCCGAAATGTCGGGAAGGGTCCATGTGGAAGATCATGTCGTTTACATTCGCGACGAAATCCGCGAAGAGGAGGAACTGGAGCTGCCGGCGAACGCCCGTTTGCGGAAGTCGATATTCAATGGCATGACTGTCGCGCCCGGCGAACAGCTGACCGAGGGCTCGAAGAACCCGCATCAGATCTTGCGCGTACAGGGCGCAAAAGCGACGCAGCTTTACCTGCTCGGCGAGATCCAAGATGTGTATCGCAGCCAGGGCGTGAACATCGCGGACAAACATTTTGAAACGGTCATCCGCAAGATGATGTGCAAGGTGCAGATCACGCGCAGCGGCGACAGTGAACTGCTGCCCGGCGAATTGATCGATCAGCTGAAGCTGTTGGAAATCAATGAGCGGCTGATCTCCGAAGATCTCGAGCCATGCTCGGGCCAGCCGGTGCTGCTCGGCATCACCAAAGCCGCCTTGAGCACCGAGAGCTACCTGTCGGCTGCCAGCTTCCAGCATACGATCAAGGTGCTGGCGGGCGCGGCGATTGAAGGGCAGTTGGATCCGCTGCACGGACTGAAGGAGAATGTTATCATCGGCAAGCTGATACCGGCCGGCACCGGTTTCCACGCCTATCAGGATCGGGAAGCGGTGGCGCCGCCGGTTACGCTTGAGGCGCAAGGCGCGCTCGACCTGGACGAGGTCAGCGACCAGGACGACTTTGAAAATATGCTCAGCGAGCTATAGCCCGACGGTATACTAGCGAACAAAGCGCGGGTCCTTGACGGGTCCCGCGTTTTCTTTTCCGCTGAAGGTTGTCATGGGCGGGTCGCCAATGCCCGGTATAGCGGTCGTTCGCGTTGCCCGTCGCTTCCGTCAAAGCGCGGGTAGAGGATGCTGTAGGCGGCCAGCTCGCTGCGTTGGCTGACCGTCAGTTCCTGGGCATAGCTCAGGTTCCACAGGAACATCAGGTCGATATTGGCGCGCAATTGGCCGATCTCGAAGGCGCGCAGCGTATAATTGCGCTGATCAAGGGCTGAATTGTAGGCCATCCAGGTTTCGGGCGCCTGGTTGGGGAAGTCTTCCCAAGTCGCCCAGCCAAATTCCGTGACCCACATTTGCGCGTTGTCGTTGTAGGCGGCGATGATATTGCTGTAATCGCGGATCGTCTGCAAGAA
The DNA here is from genome assembly GCA_026706445.1 of Chloroflexota bacterium. GTDB lineage: Bacteria > Chloroflexota > Anaerolineae > Aggregatilineales > Phototrophicaceae > UBA6055. The sequence goes on along the minus strand of JAPOYT010000044.1, from coordinate 32,901 downwards.
GAAGAACTGTGGCTGGTCATCCCAGCCTTGCCCGGCCACATTGTCGCAACACAGGAAATCGGGCGGGTTGCCCCAACTGTAGGGGTGGATGCCGATTTTTACATCGCTGTAGCGCGCCAAGCCCGCTTGATACATCTGGCGCAGGAAGGCGCGGTCATCAACCGATAGGCCGCTATGATTGCCCGTCGGCGCCAAACCGGCGGTGACGATTGTGATATGAGGTGAATAGGCGCGGACCGCGTCATAACCAATGCGGAAGAGCTCCATATAATTGGCGCCGCCCAGCGGGTGTATTCCCGTCCACTCTCTTTTGAGATTTGGCTCATTCCAGATTTCGACGGCGTCTATGTGGGGACCGAGCTTCTCCATTACGCGCTGGATGAACCAGGCGAGCTGGTTTAGATCATCGGGCGGTCCGTCTTCACTGCGGTCTACATGGCGCGCCCAGTCCGGCGCTTTGGCGATGCTGAGCAGAATCTTGAAGCCGCGCTTATCGGCTTCCTGAACATGCAACTGGAAGAGGCGGAAGTTTCGGTCGAACTGGCCCGCCCGTTCCGGCTGGAGCCACTTCCAATTGGCTTGCAGCTTGATCCAGCCGACGCGCAAGGCGGCGATTTGGCGCAATGTACGGCTCCAGTCGGGCCCATCAAAATTGTAATGGACCTGAATGCCCATTTGCGCGCCGTCAAGCCGGGTTTGATCGATGGGCACGGCGGTGGTGATGGCGCGGCCCGGCTGGGTTGGCTGGCTGAAGACGGGCGTTGCCGCGGGCGGCTCGCTTGGGCGCGCGGTGGATGTTGGCGGCTGCTGATAGTCGGATCTGATAATCGCGCCGAATCCTAAGTTCGCTTCCGTTGGCGTAGGCGGTGACGCAGCCAGCGTCGGCAACTTAGCGCCATCAACCTGGAGAATCGATTTGAGCGCGCGGATCGTCGGCGTCTGAGAGGCGATTAGTTCCAGTTTTACTTCGGGCGCGACATCGACCGACGGCTCGGATGCGCAGGCGCCCAGCAGCGCGCTGAGACAAACGATAAGCGCGACGGTGAAGGCACGGATGGTGAAGCGGCGCCTCGTAGCGGCCGATCTGCTTTCCAAGTCTCTTCCCTGTGGCTGATCGCTCACGGAGTCGAAAAACGTTCTTTGCCCTGCTGGCGAAAGAGAAGGCGCCAATTTGTTTGACACCCGCTGAAATTGCATTCTACAATGGGAGATTGAAGGTCGCAGGCTGAAAACGCGCCACAGTACCGACGACTCAACCGAAGTCTTTCTGGGTTGAACCCGCTCTATCGGGAACGGCGGGCTTTTACATTGTCGCAGAATTGAATCTTGGAAAATAATGATAATGACTGCCGTATGAAAGAGATGGCGCATTCATTCCAAAAGCTGTATGGGCGGGGCGATAGCTCGCCTGCTTTTGCTTCTTGCGCGCACTCGGATTGCACGCGACTGACATGCCCTTGCTGACTTAACTTGTGAAAACGCGACATATCAGCTGCCTTAGCGGCGATATGCCGCAGACTTGATGACATTTCACTGAGGAAAATCGATGACGGATCGGTCGATCCAACCAATCAACATTGAAAACGAAATGCGCGATGCCTACCTGAGCTACGCCATGAGCGTAATCGTCTCGCGGGCGCTGCCCGATGCGCGCGACGGGCTGAAACCGGTGCATCGGCGTATTCTGTATGCGATGCACGATATGGGCGTGGCGGCGAATAGCACGCACAAGAAAAGCGCGCGAATCGTCGGCGAAGTGCTGGGCAAATACCATCCACATGGCGACGTCGCCGTCTACCACACGATGGTGCGGATGGCGCAGGACTTCTCGATGCGCTACATGCTCATTGATGGTCAGGGCAATTTCGGCAGCATCGACGGCGATGGAGCGGCCGCCATGCGCTATACCGAGGCGCGGATGGCGCATATCGGCGCGGAGCTGCTGATTGACATCAACAAAGAGACGGTTGACTTCGTCGACAATTTCGATGGCAGCCTGCGCGAGCCCGCGGTCCTGCCGGCGATGGCGCCGAATCTGCTGGTCAATGGCGCGTCGGGCATTGCCGTCGGCATGTCGACCAATATACCGCCGCATAACCTTGGCGAGATTTGCGATGCCCTGGCGCACATGCTGGAGAACTGGACGCGGCTGCAAGCAATAGATGTCGACGAGCTTATGCGCTTCGTCAAGGGACCCGATTTCCCGACCGGCGGCGTAATCTACAAGATGCGCGGCGGCGAGGACATGCTGCGCGCGGCGCTGGCGACCGGGCGCGGCAAGATCACGCTGCGGGCGAAGGCGCATATCGAAAACATGGGGCGTGGCAAATCGCGGATCATCATCAGCGAGCTGCCCTTCCAGACGAATAAGACAACGCTGATCGAGCGCATCGCCAGCTTGGCCAGCAGCGGCAAACTTGATGGTCTGGCTGACATGCGCGATGAGTCTGACCGCCAGAACACAGTACGCCTGGTAATTGAATTGCAGCGGGGCGTCGATGTGACCGAGGTGATGCAACAGCTGTTCAAGCTGACGCCGCTGCAGACAACCTTCGGCATCATCATGCTGGCGCTGGTCGATGGGCAGCCGCGACTGCTGACGCTGAAGCAGGCGCTGCGCGTCTATCTCGAGCACAGGCTGGCGGTGATACAGCGCCGCAGCGTCTTCGATCTGGCGCGGGCGCGGGAACGGGCGCATGTGCTGGAGGGGCTGATCATCGCCTTGGACAATCTCGACGAGGTGATAAAGACGATACGCAAATCGCGCAATAGCGATACGGCGCGGAAGAATCTGGTCAAGAATTTCAAAGTGACCGAGATTCAGGCGCAGGCGATTCTGGAGATGCCGCTGCGGCGCTTGGCATCGCTGGAGATTCGCAAGATCCGCGAGGAGCACAAGGAAAAGCTGAAGCTGATTAAGTCGCTTGAAGCGCTGTTGGCGAGCTCGCAAAAGCAGCGCCGCCATATCGCCGACGAGTTGAAGAGGCTCAAGGACAAATATGGCGACCCGCGCCGGACCTTCATCACCGGCGCCGAAGCGTCTGGCGCCGCGCCGGCCGATATCTTGTTGCCGGAAGAAAAGACGGTGGTCATGCTCAGCGTGAAGGGGCATCTGGGGCGGACCTCTTTGGATGAGCCACCGCGCGTGACGACCACGACCAAAGTCCCGCCGAGGCTGCTGCAGCACAGCACGACGGCGCAGGTGCTCTACCTCTTCGCAGAAGATGGTTTCTGCGCGAGCCTGCCGGTGCAGCAGATTCCACCGGTGGCGGCGGCCGCGCTGGGCACGCGCTTCAGCGATCTGAGCGCGCTAAACAGCCGGCGCAAGATCGCATCCTTTATATGCCTGCCGCTGGAACTGGCGGAGGGCTTCATCTGTATTGTCACCGCCGGCGGGCTGGTGAAGCGCATCCATGGTTCTGAACTTCCGGGCGCAATGTCGCGCGAGTTTCGTGTGATGAAGCTGCCAGATGGCGATCGGATCGTCGACGCGCTATTCAGCCGGGGCGAGGAAGATCTTGTACTCGCCTCGGCGCGCGGATACGCCATTCGCTTCAGTGAAGAAGACCTGAGAACGACCGGATTGAAATCGGGTGGCGTGCGTGGGATGCGTCTGGCGCTGAAAGGCGATCGCGTTGTTGCCGCTTCGTTGGCGGTCGACGAAGGCTACGTATGGAGCGTCAGCGGCGATGGATTCGCCAAAGCCTCACCAATGGAAGAGTATAAGGCGCAAGGTCGCGGCGGCAGCGGCGTCATTTCAATGAAGCGCGCAGAGAGCGATCCGGATCTTGCCGCGGCGACCGTCGGCGAGCTTAATGAAGATGTCTTGCTACTCACTAATAAGCACAAAGCCAAAGGTGTTTCCCTCGGATCGGCGAAAGTCATCAAACGCGCGGCGACCGGTGGCAGCCAAGTGATTTCGCTGCGGGAAAAAGAGCGTGTGGTCGCCCTAACCGTCTACAGGCGGCGAATAGATGTCGCGGGCGCCGCGCTTAGGACGCCAATCAGTCCCGACGTGGACGCGGGTCCAGCAGCTGATCAGCCGCCGCGCCAGTACGAATTGAGTCTGGAAGAGAGAGATCGAATCGCTGCTGGACGAGGCTGATGGCGTCGACGGTTCGAGCAACGGCGCTAGCGGGAATGGCGCTGATCCCGCTGCGCGCGATGACGATTAGCCAGCGCAGCCAAAGCCTCATCGTATTGCGGCGCCATCAGCCGCCAGTCAAATGCCGCGATCTTCTCCCGCAACTTAGTCGTATCCAGCCTGAGATCGCCCCCCAGGTGGTAACGCATTTGGGCGGTCAGGCGGTCGCGTTGGTATAGACAGAAGGGCTTTAATTCTTCTGTGACGAGATCGGGATAATTGAGCCGATCGGGCAAAATGGGGATGCAGCCGCAATAAATCGCCTCGCAGACGGACAGCCCGAAGAACTCCTGCCGCGCCGTGCTGACGGCAAAATCGGCGCGCCAGAGCAGCCGCGCGTATTCTTCAAATGAGTCGACATAACCAAGCTGGAGGATGCGGTCGCCGAGATGCGACTGCGCCTTCGCGAGGGACCCCGGCAGCTCGCCGAAGCGCTCGCCGGTGATTGCCAACTGAAAATCGTAGCCTTCAGCGGCAAGCGCGATCATGCTCTCTACAAAGGTCGCCGGGTCCTTGTCATGCTCCCAGCGATGATTCCACACAATGAGGGGCATTGCCGTTTCCTGGCGCCGAACACGGTGTTCGTCAAAGCGGCGCAGGTCGATACCGAGCGGCAATACGCTAGACTTCGCGCGGATTTCGTCAATGGTCTGCAACTCGTTGTAATCGGCGAAGTGCTTGAGCATGCGCGGCAGTTGCGCCATAAAATCGTCGCGGTGAAACTGGCTGTTGAAGAAGTTGGCGTCGGCGCACAGGGCGCTGACGTAATTGATAAAGCCGTAGCGCCAGCCATGATTTTGGCGCCGGCTCTGCGGATAAGACAGTTGATTCTCGTGGAAATACATCGCTATCGGGATCTCAACCAGGCGCTCGCGGGTCAAGGCGCGGAAGATTGAGAGATCCATCATGCTGGAGGCGAGGATCAGGTCCGGCTTTGCATCCAACAGGCGGGCGAAGGTGATGGCGGCGCCTTGCATTCGCCACTTCCAGAATTGGGTTGGCAGGGTGATCAAGTCAATTTCGTGGCGGGAGAAGCGCCGATAACCATCAGCCCAGGCTTTGTGGCTGCCGCCGTAGTACGATTCCAGCAGGGCGATGCGCATCGTCCGCCTGGCGCTCAGCTGGTGTTGCGGCGCCGCGCCTCGACCACATTGGACACCAGGTCGATCTTGGAAAGGATGCGCGTCAGCTGCTGATTATTGGCGATTTCCAGTTGCAAGTTCAAGGTGGCGATATGCTGGCGCGTATTGACATCGACCGAAGCGATGTTGACATTTTCTTCGGCGATGATGGTGCTGATTTCGCGCAGTAGCCCTTCGCGATCATAGGCGACCACCTCGACCGGCACGAGATAGCGCTGCTCTTCTTCTTCGCCGCCCCAGGAGACATCGATGAGGCGCTCGTTCTCGCGCATGGCGACCATGTTGGGGCAGTCGGTGCGATGCACGGTGACGCCGCGCCCGCGTGTGATATAGCCGATGATGTCGTCGCCGGCCATGGGGCTGCAGCAGCGCCCCAGATTGACCAGCAAGCCGCCGGCGCCCATGATGCTGACGCCCTTGGCGACGCTGGCGCTTCGGGGCCTGGCGCGCGGTTTCAGCAACTCTTCTTCGCTGACGCTCTCGGCTGCCTTGCGCCTTTCGTCTTCGAGCACGCGGTTGGTGATCTGCGAGCCCGTGACATCGCCGGCGCCGATAGCAGCGAGAAAGTCATCGAGCTTGTCGAAGTTCAGCAGACGCGCGACCGAATCAAAGGTAACTTTTTCCAACACGCCCAGGCGCTTCAGTTCCCGCTCCAGCACCTCGCGCCCCATGACGATATGTTTGTCGCGGTTCTGTTTGCGCAGCCAGTGGCGGATTTTGGCGCGGGCGCGGCTGGTGATGGCGTAATCCAAATCGGGGTTGAGCCAATCCATGCTGGGTCCGCCGCGCTTGGCCGTGAGTATTTCGACTTGGTCGCCCATTTGCAGCTTGTAATTGAGCGGCGCCAGCCGCCCATTGACCTTGGCGCCGCGGCAGCGATTCCCGATATCGGTATGGATGTGATAGGCGAAGTCGATCGGCGTGGCGCCCACCGGCAAATCGATGATGTCGCCATTGGGCGTCACGCTATAAACGCGGTCTTGAAAGACCTCCGACTTGACCGTATCGACGAATTGCGAGGCGTCGTTGACGTCGGGACCGAACTCCATCAGGCGGCGCAAAAAAGCCAGGCGCTGCTCGAAAGCCTGGTCGCGCCCGTTGCCGCCTTCTTTGTAGCGCCAGTGGGCGGCGATGCCGTATTCGGCGTCTTCGTGCATTTGCCAGGTGCGGATTTGAATCTCTACCGTCTTGCCCTCGTCGTCATGGACAGCCGTGTGCAGGCTGCGGTAGAAGTTGTCTTTGGGATTGGCGATATAATCGTCGAACTCGCCCGGGATCGGGCGCCAGAGATTGTGCACGATGCCGAGCGCCAGATAGCACTGCTCCAGGCTGTCGACCAGGACGCGCATGCCGCGTATGTCATAAATCTGCTCCAGCGGCAGCTCTTTCTTGGTCATCTTGTTATAGATGCTGTAGATATGCTTGGGGCGCGCGCTGATGGTCACGTTCAGAATGCGGCTGGCGCCAAGTTCCTTGATCAACCGCTCTTTGATGCGTGCGATATAACTTTCGCGCTCGTCGCGCCGTTCATCCAGCGCCTTCGCGATTGACCGATAGGCGTCGGGATTCAGATAGCGAAAACTGAGATCTTCCAGTTCCCATTTCATCTGCCAGATGCCGAGCCGATTGGCCAGCGGCGCGAAGATATCCATCGTTTCTTGCGCCACCCTCCGCTGTTTGTCCCGCGGCATATACCCGAGCGTGCGCATATTGTGCAGGCGGTCAGCCAGCTTGACCAGCACCACGCGCACATCATCGCCCATGGTCAGCATAATCTTGCGGATATACTCCATTTCACGCTCTACGGCGCTGGAACGGCGCGTATCGGCCGCTGGCGAAACGTTCTTGATCGGAAGATTCTTCAGTTTGGTGACGCCATCGACCAGCTTGGCGATGGCGCTGCCGAATTCGCCGCGCAGGGCATCGATCGAAACATCGCTGTCTTCGGCGACATCGTGCAGCAAGCCGGCGGCGATGGTCTCGGCGTCCATCTTCATCTCCGCCAGGATGCTGGCGACGGCGACGCAGTGGGTGAAATAAGGTTCGCCCGATTTGCGCTTTTGCCCGCTATGGGCGCCTTCCGCCCGCTGATAAGCAGCGGCGATCAGATCGGTTTCGTTGGGCGTGATTTCCGGCAGGCTGTTCAGCAGTGATTCAAGGTCGCGCGAATAGACATCGGTCGAGGGCAACATCTGAGCTTCACCTGAAGAAAGCGCTTTGCAACTAGCGTAACATATTCTGCTTGAATTGTCGCGTATCCCGGCACAAGTTCCGTCGTTGGGCGATCGCCTCAGCCGCTGACCTTCTGGCGCAGATAAGCCTCGATGAACTGATTCAGATTGCCGTCCAACACCGAAGTTGTATTTCCCATTTCGATGCTCGTGCGATGGTCTTTCACCATTTGGTACGGGTGGAGCACATAAGAGCGGATCTGGTTGCCCCAGCCGGCGTCGACATTCTCGCCTTTGAGCTGCGCCATTTCCGCTTCTTGCCGGGCGCGCTCCATTTCAAAGAGGCGCGCTTTGAGTATCTGCATGGCGCGGTCGCGGTTCTGCGCCTGGCTGCGCTGATTCTGGCATTGAACGACCAGACCCGTGGGCAGGTGCGTGATGCGGACGGCGGTGTCGTTCTTCTGCACGTGCTGGCCGCCGGCGCCGCTGGCGCGAAAGGTATCGATGCGGATGTCTTTGTCGGCCACTTCGATTTCGATGTCGGACTGAATATCGGGCCAAAGCTCGACCTTGGCGAAGGAGGTATGGCGGCGGTGAGCGCTGTCAAAGGGGCTGAGACGCACGAGCCGGTGCACGCCTTCTTCGCTTTGCAGATAGCCGTAGGCATAGTCGCCTTTGACACTGACCGTGACGCTCTTCAAACCGGCTTCGTCGCCGCCGCTGCGGTCGAGGATCTCCGCTTTGTAACCGTTCTGCTCCATCCAGCGCAGGTACATGCGCTCCAGGATTTCCGCCCAATCCTGGGCGTCGACGCCGCCGGCGCCGGCATGGATGGCGAAGATCGCGTCCTCGCTGTCATAATCGCCGGAGAGCATCGCCTGCAGCGACATCGCTTCTACCAGTTCGCTTAACGCCTCGGCTTCCGCTTCCAGTTCGTTTTGCATATCTCCGTCGGCAATCTCAGCCAGTTCAAGCGCGTCGGCGATGCGGTCGGCCAGCGCGCGCCAAGTTTCGACCTGCTGCTTCAGCCTCGACAGCTGCTGCATCGTGCGTTGAGCGGCGGCCGGATCATTCCAGAAATCGCCTTGGCTGGCTTCTTCCTCCAGGCATTCGATCTGCCGCGCCTTGCCAGCGATATCGATACGCCCCATCAATTCGGCGATCTGGCTCTTGAATTGAGTGAGCTGACTGATGATGTTGTCCATAAAGTTTGCGGGCGGGCACCCGTTTTAGCCTTTCTGGCTAGTGAAACGCAGGTCTCGGCTCGTCTGCCGATACAGCTCATACAAAATTAGCGCGCCGCAGACCGATACATTAAGCGAGTCGCTGACAGTTCCGTCCATTGGCACGCGCAGGACATCGTCGGCAGCTTCGACCCAGCCGCGCGGCAGCCCGCGATCTTCGGCGCCCAGTACGATGGCGCTCTTGGCGCGGAAGTCAAGCTCGTACAGTGAGCGCTCGCCAGCGACATCGGCGGCGGCGATGTGAAACTCTTCACGCTTGAGGAAGGTCAGCGCCTCGTCGCTGCTGAACTGATAAACATTATCGCGAAAGCAAGCGCCGGTGCTGCTGCGAATGACATTGGGATTATAGAGGTCGAGCGCCACATCAACCAGTATGACCGCGTCTATGCCGGCGGCGTCGGCTGTGCGCAAAAGGGCGCCGATATTGCCCGGCACTTGGAGGGCGACCAGGACCAGCGCCTGGTCGATGTCAGCCGCGCGCAATTCGCTTAATCCTTTGGCGGGCTTGCTGCGCATGACGGCGATCATGCCATCGGGATTCTCGCGGTAACTGGCGCGTTTCAGCAGGGCGGCACTCACTTGATGCGCTTCGACTTCGCCAAAGTCAGGCAGGGGCGCGACTTCTGGGCAATGCAGGATGAAGTCGACCCGATAGGCCTGCCGCAAAGCGCGACGCAGATCCCGCTCGTAGTCGATGACGAAGCGCGCCTCCTGCTGACGGCTCCGTTTGCCGCGCAAGCGATTGACGAGCTTGATCTTGCTGTTTTGCGCGCTGGTGATAAGCAAGGCGCGGCTCAGTTCGCATCTTCGTCTTCGTCGTCGAAAAGGCTTTCGACGAAGAATTCCGGTGTGAAGAGCACGAGATCGTCGATGCCTTCGCCGAGACCGAGGTAGTGGACCGGCAGCTGCAGATCGTTGAAGATCGAAAAGACCATACCGCCTTTTGCTGTGCTATCCAGTTTGGTGACGATGACGCCGCTGACGCCGGAAGCTTCGTCGAAGCTCTTGGCTTGCTCGATGGCGTTTTGGCCCGTCGTGCCATCGAGCACGAGCAAAACTTCATGCGGCGCGTCAGGCACGACTTTGCCCGAAACTTCGCTGATCTTGGTCAGCTCTCGCATCAGGTTGTAGTTGTTTTGCAGGCGTCCCGCGGTATCAATGATGAGGATATCGTAGTCGCGCGATTTGGCCGCGACGGTGGCGTCATAGACGACGGCGCCGGGGTCGGAACCGGGACGATTGGCGATGACCGGCACGTCAATCCGCTCGCCCCAGGTTTGCAGCTGCTCGATGGCGGCGGCGCGGAAAGTGTCGCCAGCGGCGATCATCACTTTTCGGCGCGACAGGTTTTTCAGGCGATGAGCCAGCTTAGCGATGGAGGTGGTTTTGCCGGAGCCGTTGACGCCGACGACGAGGATGATCGACAACTCGCGACCGGAGATATTCATCGCTGGCGGGAACTCCAGCAGGTCAGCCAGCGATTCTTTCAGCGCGCTCCGTAGTTGCTCAGATTTGGTTAGACCATCGGCGCGGACGCGATCCTGTAATTCGTCGATGACTTTGACGGTCGTGTTGAAGCCGACATCGGCTTGAATCAAGAGGGTTTCCATATCATCCCAGGTATCCTCGTCGATCTCGGTATTGCCAAGCATCTGCGAAATGCGACCGAAGAAGGACTGGCGCGTCTTCGAAAGCCCGCGGCGGAAAAGGCTCAAGATGGCTGCTCCTGTTGCGCTGAATGCCAATGGGCAATTATACCGCCTGCGGAATGACGGGACAATGTGAGGTCGTGAGCTTGCGAAAACTGCTGTATAATGTCACGGACAGTGTGGTTGCGGACATAGGTGATTTTGGTGGATAGGGAGTTCCCGGAGATGCCGCAAACGTCGGACGAGTTTCCGTTAATCGTCTGGCTAGATGGGTCGCTTTCCAATCCACATTGGGTGGTGGACCGCGCCGAGATGGTGCTGGGGCGCGATGATACCTGTGACATCGTGATTCCGGTGCGGCAGATCTCGCGGCAGCATTTGCGCATCAAGATGGATGGCGGCAACGCTTTCGTCGAAGACCTGCGCAGCAAGAACGGCAGTTGGGTCAACGGTTATCGCTTGACAGGCGCGCGCGAGTTGGAAGATGGCGACGAAATCCGCATTGCCAAAGATATCCGCCTGCGCTTCGTCGGCTCGGGGGCGACGGCGCCCTCGACAACGCGCGTGCTGCCCGATGTAATCCCGTCTGGCGCGCTGACCGGTTTGCGCATGCGGCTCGATCCGGAGACGCGCGAAGTGCGCATCCAGAATGCGCTTTTGGATCCGCCGCTCAGCCTGCCGCAATACCGTCTGCTCGAAATTTTATTCCTCAGCCAGGGCGGCGTTTGCAGCCGCAACGATGTGGTCGACGCCGTATGGCCCGAAGCGATGGGCGCCGGCGTCAGCGAACAGGCGATAGACGCGCTGGCGCGGCGTTTGCGCGACCGGCTGAGCCAGGTCGATAGCGAGCATCAATACATCGTCACCGTGCGCGGTCACGGCTTTCGGCTGGATAATCCGCAGGAAGAATCACCGGATTGATTTACCAAGATTTGCTCGATGAGAGCGCCCTGGCACGCTACGCCGCCGCCTTGAATGCCCGCGCCGGGCATGCGCGGGTGAATGGACGCCTGAAGGCCGATGCGCTGCGCGGCCGGATCCTGGAATCGGGCGGGCGCTGCGAGTGGTGCGGCTTAAGCCTGGTAAGCGCCGAATTTGAGTTGGATCATGTGCTGAGTTTGCGTCAGGGCGGGGCGAATTCCGCGGCGAACCTCGTAGTCGCTTGTCCCGATTGCAATCGCCGCAAGGGGCGGAAACATCCGGCCCGTTTCGCCGCCGAGATTTACCGAAAGACAGGTCGTCGCACTGAATTGTTGATCCGCCTGTTTCAGCGCTATGGCTTAGATCCGGCGCCGCAATTGCCGCTTTTCGCCGATGAAGCGCGCGAGGCATGGCCCGCCATAGACACCGGTGTTGAAGTGAGCGCGGCGCCGCCCTACACTTGGGTGGATTAGAGAAACAGCAACGGAGGGCGCATTTGGAACCATCCATCGAAAAAATCGCCCAAGCCGGGACGAATGACGCAGTTGCTGACGAAGAAGCCTGGCGAAGCGTCTTGGAGCTTTGCGGCCAGCGAATCCGCCATGGCGTCGCATCCCCAAAAGAAAACGCATCAATCGAATCACAGGTAAACGCCCGAAGCTACACCGTCAAGCAGGCGGCCAAGCTGGTGGGCGTGAATGCCGAGACCATGCGCAAAGCGACCGAGGAATTGGCGCTGGACAGCTTTCTCGATCCGCGCGGCAAACTGCGTTTCCCCGCCCAGACCTTGATGCCAACGGCGGCCGACCCCGATCTGCGCGAGATGATCGCCGGCTACGAACGGCTTCGTCCCAGCGATTTGCGCGCCGCGCTCGATACTGATCAGCGCAGCCTGGAGCGTGTCATGCGGGCAGCCGGCATCAGGCAGAAGCGCATGATTTGGCGCGATGTGCGCGGGCTTTGGGATTTGCCGGAGACCTACGAAGAATACCATCAGCTGCTCGGCGAAAAGGAAAAGCAAAACGAGCGGGGCAAAGGCAAGCGGCGGCGCGGAGGCCGGTCGCGGTCGCGTCGAAGGCGACAGGCGGAATCGCGGCTGCGCGATCGACTGATCGCTGCCTTTCCCAAATGGCGCAATGATTATCGTCATCAGCAGCTGCTGACCATTCACATCGGCGAACCGAACAGCGGCAAGACTCACGATGCGCTGGAAGCGCTGAAGGCGGCGGGGAGCGGCTGGTATCTGGCGCCTTTGCGGCTGCTGGCTTACGAGGTGTTTGACCGCTTGAATGCGGAGGGCGTCGCTTGCAATCTCCTCACCGGCGAAGAATACATTCCGGTAGCTGGCGCGCGCGTCACCGCCGCCACCATCGAAATGTTCAACGCGATGAAGAGCGGCGACTGTGTGATCATTGACGAGGCGCAGATGCTGGCGGATGCCGATCGCGGCTGGGCATGGACGCGGGCCCTGATGGAATCGGCGGCGGCGGAGATGCACATCATCGGTCCGCCGACAGCGCGCAAGCTGATGCAAGTGCTGGCTTCAGCGGCGCAGATCCCTTGCGAATTGGTGGAGCATGAACGGCTGGCGCCGATTGCGCTCGCCGAGCGGCATTTTACCTTGGAGTCGCTGCCGCCATCGACCATCTTGGTGGCATTTTCCCGCCAAGGCGTGCTCGACCTCAAGATGAAGCTCGAAAGACTGGGTCGGACGGTTTCGGTCGTATATGGCAGTTTGCCGCCGGAAGTGCGGCGCCGCCAAGCCGATCGCTTCGCCGATGGCGAGACCGAAATCTGCGTGGCGACCGATGCCGTGGGCATGGGCTTGAACCTGCCCGCTGACGTGGTCTGCTTCTATGAGGCGGAAAAGTTTGATGGAAAGAACGACCGCCAGCTGCTGCCGAGCGAAGTGCATCAGATCGGTGGGCGCGCGGGCCGCTATGGCATGTCATCCACCGGGCTGATCGCGGCCACGAACAGAAATGATATGCGCGTAATTCGCGAGCTCTACCAACAGACACCGCCCGAACTGACCTTCGCGCGCGTGGCGCCAACCGCCGACGATCTGAAGCTGATCCCGGGCAATCTGGCGGAGCAGTTAGCGCAGTGGGCGGAGTTGAAGTCGATTCCGGAAGAGCTGCGCGCGGTCATCACCACCGCTGATATGGACGAGCGAATCGCGCTGGCGAAGCTGCTCTCGGACGAAGACATCAAAAAGCTGGGCTTGGCCAGCGCGCTGCAACTGGTTAACGCGCCGACGCGCAAGGCGACGCGTCCCTATTGGCTCGATTGCGCCTACATGATCTTGGAGGGTTATCAGATTCCGCTTCCGCAGGACGCGCCCGCCCCGATCAATGATGGGGGCGATTTGGAAGCGACAGAGTTTTCCATCGCTTGCGCCGATATCTACCTCTGGCTGTCACGACGCAAGGAGTTCAGCGAGCATTGCGAGACTCATCCGCAAGTGCGCGAGGAGCGGCGCGAGTGGTCGCTATCGATTGATGAGGCGCTGCTGCGAAACCTGAATGTGGCGCGGCGCTGCCGTACTTGTGGCGCGCTGCTGCCCTCGCGACATCGCTTTCGCATCTGCGACAAATGCTTCCGCGGCCGGCGATTCTGAACCGCTCGGACCTAGGCCGCGGGCTTGTTCGCTACTCGACGATGGGCTCATGTTTTTGCCCATCCCCCGGCCCCTTGCCGAAGCGCTGGTCTTGGCCCGTTTTGGTGGACACTGACCCGCCGACACTGACCCGTCGGGGAGGAGGTTGGGGTGGGGGTTTGCCGCTCGCCTCTACAGATCCTCTGACATAGCGTCGGGCAGGCCCTCCGCTTCAAGCTGCTTGAGGGCGGCGCGGGCTGCTTCCCGGGCGGCGGCGCGTTTGCTCCCGCCGATGCCACTGCCTATGAGCCTGTCGCCGATCGCCACCTCGACGCGAAACTCCTTCTCGTGTTCCGGCCCTTCGGCGCCGGTCACCCGATAATCGGGCGTGATGTTCAGGCGCGCTTGAATCCGCTCCTGTAACTCGCTGCGGGCATCAATATGCGCCCCTTCCTTGATGATGTCGTCCAGCAGCGCTAGCAGTGGCGGCAGGACAAAATCGACGACCGAGTCCATGCCTTGATCGAGGTAAATCGCGCCGATGACCGCTTCAAAGGCGCGGCAGAGGATGGTCAAGCGTCCGCGGCCGCCAGTGAGTTCTTCGCCGTGGCCAATGCGCAAGAATTCGCCCAGGCGACAGTTCCGGCCCAGATGCGCCAGCGACTCTGTCTTCACCAAAGCCGCCCGCAGCTGCGTCAGCTCACCTTCGTCAACATGCGGATACTTGCGAAAAAGCATGTCGGCGACGATCAGATCTATCACCGCATCGCCAAGGAATTCGAGCCGCTCATTGTCGCTCCCATCTCCATCGCCCTCGTTTTCATTTACGAAAGAGCGGTGCGTCAGCGCTTGCGTCAGCAGCGATAGATCGTGAAATTCGATGCCAAGTATGGCTTCGAACGCGGCGGTGTTGTCGGATTTGTTCATGGATCAATCCGGTCGCTCGAAGCCGGGCGGTAGTCGCCTTCAATCCAGGTTTCGCCAGCGTTGCCGACCTCTTTTTTCCAGACTGGCACGATTTCTTTCAGGCGATCAATGCCATAGCGGGCGCCATCAAAGCAGCCGTCATCGCGATGCGGCGCCGAGCAGGCGCATAAAACGGTGTTGTCGCCGACTTGCAGCCGGCCGATGCGCTGGATGATGGCGATGCCTTCCACCTTGCTCCAGCGCGCGCGGATTTCGGCCGCTACTTGTTTCATCTTCGCCAGCGCCATTTGCTCGTAGGCTTCATATTCCAGATACTCGGTCTGCGACAGATGGCCCGCTTTCGCCGTGCGCCCGCGCACCGTGCCCGTGAACAGGCAGACGGCGCCGCTGCGCTCGGTGGTGATGGCGGCGATGATCTCGTCGTGATTGAACGGGGCGCGGGGCAAGCGGAAAATCTCCGGGCGCTCGTTCGCCTCGCCCGAGCCGCCACTGACTGGCGGGAAGAAAGCCACCTCGTCGCCGTCGCTGATCCGGTCGTGAGCAAAGGCGAATTCTTCGTTGATCGCGGCTAGCGCGACGCGCAGATTGTCGGCGGCGGCGGGGTAGCGCGCGCTTAATTCACGGCGCAAATGCTCAATGCTGTCGGCGCCATCATCCAGCTCTACGGTGATTCGACGGTCGCCGACGAGGTCGCGCAGCGTAGCGAAGAAGAGCACAGTGATTTGCATCGGATCGCCTATTTCTCCGCCAGGAAATCGCCGCGCGCGCCGCCGCGCTTTTCCAAGAGGCGGATGTCGCCGATTCGCATTTCGCGGTCGATCGCTTTCGCCATGTCATAGATCGTCAGCGCCGCCACCGATACCGCGGTCAGCGCTTCCATCTCGACGCCGGTCTGGCCGGTCGTCTTGACCGTCGCCCCAATCTCGATAGCGCTTTCGTCTTCATTGATCGTTAATTCCAAGGCGATGTCCTCGAGCGGCAGCGGATGACAAAGCGGAATCAACTCGGCTGTGCGCTTTGCGGCCATGATGCCAGCGATGCGCGCCACACCGAGGACATCCCCCTTTTTGAGATCGCCCGCGCGAATCAGTTGCAACGTTTCCGGCTTCATCGTGATTCGTCCGCCGGCGCGCGCGATTCGCCGGGTGGTGGGCTTGCCGCCGACATCAACCATCTTGGCGCCGCCCGATTCATCGAGGTGAGTTAGTCCTTTATTGGCGGTCATCATTCACTTTGTCCGTATTCTTGCATTATATGCTGGTCAGGACATCTCACGCGCCGGGCGCGATTGCGACTGCATCAGTCAGGTTGACGTCCGCAAGTTTCAGCGATTGAGTCAACTGCCTCGTTCCAGCCAGGCTCCCAAGTCGCGCGCCAACATGGCGGCGTCAATATCCTCAACATTATGCCATAGAATGCCATTGTCGTGCCCGCGGAACCAGACATCCTGCCCGCGGATGAACTCGTGGGTGCTGAATTTACTGCGCTCAATCGCTTCGTCCAGCGTCCAGCCATCAAGCAGGTGGGCGGCAATCTCCCGGTAGCCGAGTCCACTCATAGAGGGCAGCGCGCGGTCATAGCTCATGTCCAGCAGGCGGGCGACTTCGTCGACCAATCCGGCGGCGATCATGGCCTCCACGCGAGCATCAACGCGATTATAGAGGATGGCGCGCGGCAGTTGCAAACCGAGCCGGTAGATGCGGTATGGCGGAGGGCGTTTCGCTTGCAAGACGCTGATCGCTTTTCCCGTCAGCGTATGCACTTCCAGCGCGCGAATGACGCGACGCGTGTTGTTGGGGTGGATGCGTTCGGCTGATACCGGATCGACGTGGCGCAGCCGATCGTGCAGCGCCGCCCGCGAGTGTTCGGCGGCGAAGCGCTCCAGCTCGGCGCGCAGCTCCGGATTCGGTGGCACACGCGGGATCGTCCAGCCTTCTTCGACCGCGCTGATATACTGTCCGCTGCCGCCGACCAGGAAGGGCAGACTGCCGCGTCCATGCGCGTCGTCAATAGCGCGATAGGCGGCATCTTGGTATTGCGCCAGGCTGAGGTTGACATCGGGCGCGACCATGTCGATCAGATGATGGGGAATCAGCGCCTGCTGCTCGGCGGTCGGTTTGGCTGTGCCGATATCCATGTACTTGTAGATCTGCCGGCTGTCCGCGCCGATGATTTCGCCGCCGAGGCGCTGCGCCAGTTCGATCGCCAGGCTCGTTTTGCCGACGCCGGTCGCGCCCAGGATGATGATGAGCGGCCGCGCCTCACCAGTCAAAGGCGTCCTCCACATGGTCAATTTGCGGAGGTCCGCCAGCCTGAATCGCAACGGCGATGACGTCCATGCGCCATTGCGTTTCCGAGTCGATATCATGGTCGTGCAGGTATTGATACACCGCTTTGAGCATGCGCTCATGCTTCGCCGGCGTGACCGCCTCCAGCGCCACTTCGGTGCTCGCGCCGCGGCGGGTCTTCACCTCGACGAAAACGAGCTCATCACCCCGTTTCGCGATGATATCCAGCTCGCCGAAAGTAGTCGACCAATTGCTTTCGAGGATGAGGTAACCCTTCCGCCGCAGGTGCTTCCGCGCGATTTTTTCTCCGTCCGCGCCCGTTCGCTTCGTGCTTGCCATGTGATCGCTACGCTCTCCAGAGGACGCCACAATTATACGCGAAGAGCGCAGCAGCGGCTTGCTTTTTTCATTGGCGCCGCTGTGAAGGCCGCGGCGGATCTGAGTCGTCATGGGCATGGCGCAAAACGCAGACATTTATCGCTTAATCCTCTGTGACCTCTGTGTTTCCTCTTTTTCCTCTGTGGTGAAAAAATATGAGGCACTCAGCATAAGGCGATACGCAATGATTTCGCCACACCCGCGTCAGTCCGGTGTTGAAAATGCCGCGTTCTCCGCTAATATCTATTGCTTGTAATTTCCAATGCAGGCGAAAGCAAGACGGCTAGAATCAGGGTTGGGCGCGACGGTCGCCGCTGCGCGCATGGCTGCGCGACACACCAGTTTGCATAAGAAATATTTTGACGCGGGATAGTTCACAAGGGAGACTGAAGTGCTTATGGATATGAATACGACGGTCACTATCGCGGTGGCGGCTTCGGCGCTTGGCTTGCTCTTTGCCCTTTATCAGCGGAGCTTTGTGCTTTCGCAAGACGAAGGCTCCGCGCGCATGAAACAGATCGCGGAAGCGATCCAGCGGGGCGCGCAGGCATTTCTCAGCCGCGAATACCGCGCCGTGGCGATTTTGGTGATTATTGTCGCCGCGGCCCTTGTGGTCTTGAGCCAGGTCCCCGGCTCCGGCATGTCAATTTTGACCGCGGTGGCATTTGTCTTTGGCGCGCTGGCATCGGGCTTGTCGGGTTATATCGGCATGTACATCGCGGTGCGGGCCAATGTGCGCACGGCGCAGGCGGCTTCGCGGAGCCTCAACCAGGGCTTGCGCGTGGCTTTCGCCAGCGGCACCGTGATGAGCACGATGGTCGTTTCCCTGGCGCTGCTGGGCATCAGCCTCTTATTCATCACCTTTGTCAATCAACTGGGGGACGCGGCGCAGGCGGCCTCGGCGCTGGCGGGTTTTGGCTTCGGCGGCACCTCAATCGCGATCTTCGCCCGCGTCGGCGGCGGCATCTATACCAAAGCGGCTGATGTCGGCGCTGATCTGGTGGGCAAAACGGAAGCGGGCATCCCCGAAGACGATCCGCGCAATCCGGCGACTATCGCCGACAACGTTGGCGACAATGTCGGCGATGTAGCCGGCATGGGTTCCGATCTCTTCGAGAGCTACGCCAGCTCAATCATCGCGGCGATTTCCCTGGCGACGACCGCCGGCATATTCGTCGAAGACGGCTTGATCGCGGCGCAGGTCTTCCCGATTCTGGTGGCGACGGCCGGTCTGGTCATCAGCATCATCGCCAGCTTCCTGGTCAAAACTGAAGAAGGCGCCGATCAAGAACAACTGCTCGGCAGCATCCGCACCGGCATTTACAGCGCTTCGGGCTTGATCGCCGTCGTCATCATCATTTTGGGTTTGAGCTTGCCCTTCGGCGACAAGGGCGTCGGCGTGATCGTCGCGACGCTGAGCGGTTTGGTCGGCGGCGTGCTGATTGGATATTTCACCGAATACTTCACCGCCGATACCTACGGTCCGACGAAGGCGCTGTCGGCGTCAGCGGAGGGCGGCGCCGGCATTGTCGTCATCCGCGGCTTGGCGCTGGGCATGATGAGCACGCTGGCGCCGGTGATCATCGTCGTCGTCGTGACCTTGCTTGCGACATCGCAAGCGGGCCTCTATGGCGTGGCGGTCGCCGCGGTCGGCATGTTGTCGACGCTCGGCATCACGCTGGCGACCGACGCCTATGGTCCGGTGGCCGATAACGCGGGCGGCATCGCCGAAATGTCGGATTTGCCGGAAGAAGTGCGCGACCGCACCGATGCGCTGGACAGCCTGGGCAATACAACGGCGGCCACCGGCAAGGGCTTCGCCATCGGCTCGGCGGCGATGACGGCCCTGGCGCTGACGGCCGCCTTCATCACCGCGCTGACCGCCGGCGGCAGTTCGGCCTTGGGCGCGGCGGTGAATCCGGCTGAGCTGCTGCTGAATCCGCAGTTTGTAACCGGGCTCTTCATCGGCGGCCTATTGCCCTTCGTCTTCAGCGCGCTGACGATGGTGGCGGTTGGCGATGCGGCGCAGCAAATCGTCGAGGAGGTGCGGCGGCAATTCCGAGAAATCAAGGGCATCATGGAAGGCGAGAGCGAGCCGGATTATGAGCGCTGCGTCGCCATCAGCACTGACAGCGCGATCAGGCAGATGCTGCTGCCCGGTGTCATCGCCGTCGGCGTGCCGGTGGGCATGGCGCTGCTGGCGGTGGTCGGCAACGGCAATATCATTGGCGAATTCATCGCGCCGATATCGCTGGTTGGCGTCTTGCTCGGTTCGCTGGTTTCCGCCTTTATGCTGGCGGTGATGATGGCGAACGCCGGCGGCGCCTGGGACAACGCCAAGAAGCACATTGAAGCGGGCAACCTCGGCGGCAAAGGCTCGGACGCGCACAAAGCCGCTGTGGTCGGCGACACCGTCGGCGACCCCTTCAAAGATACATCCGGTCCATCGCTCAATATCCTGTTGAAGCTGTTGGCGATCGTATCCCTGGTGATTGCCCCGCTGATCGGCAGCGCCTTCCCGCCAATTTAGCGCGCGCAATGGAGCCAATACGCAAGAGCGTGTATGGGCGACCGGCGGGCTGTGTCTACGCGCTCCTTGGGTCGCCCGCTCTAATTCATTAGCAAATAAGGTTGCCTGTCATGTCGCCCGAATCCGCCGCTTAAAGCAGGGTCTGCCGATGAAAATGGAAACCGACGGACCGCGCGGTCTTTACTTTGAAGAATTCGAAATAGGCGCGACGATGCGTACGCGCGGCCGCACCATCACCGAAGCGGATTTAGTCAACTTCGCCGCCTTAACCGGCGATTACAATCCAATGCACACCGATGCCGACTACGCCAAAGACTCCTTCATGGGTCAACGCGTGGCCCATGGCCTGTTGACGCTAAGCTACGCCGTCGGGCAAGCCTATCAATTGGGCATCCTGGAGCGGACCGTGCTCGGCTTCCGCGGCGTGGAGATGAAGTTCAGCAGCCCGGTTTATATCGGCGATACCATTCACGTTGAGTTGAAAGTGAGCGAGACGAAGGCCGCGCGGCGATTGGGCGGCGGGACCGTGGTGCTGGAGACGCGCATCATCAAGCAGGATGGAACCATCGCGCAGAAGGGAACCTTGTCGCTCCTGATGATGTCGAAGCCCTGAGCAAGCTCAGCCGAGGTCCTGAATCAGGAGGGCCGCCGCCGCTTTGGCCGATAACAGCGCTTGCGGCAGACCGCCACCGGGCACGACCGCGCCACCCGCGTGATATAGGCGCTTGAGATGCGGGCTGCGAATCCGTGGGCGCGTCAATGCGGCGCGGGGTCCGTGGGGCAATGACCCGTGTAATGCGCCGCGCCAGGCGCCGGACAGCTGGCTAAGATCCGCCGGTGTAAAATGCCTTTCGAATCGAATGCGATCATGCAGCTCCAGGCCATATCGCCCCTGCAGAATGGTCAGGATACGATCGCGAATGCCCCTCGCCTCAGTCGCCCAATTCACCTTCTCCGATAGTGGCGGAGCGCTGACCCGGATCAACCAGTTCTCTTGATTGCCGGGCGCGCTCGGCGGGTCCGTCTTCGAGCTGATCGTCAACGTTATGGTGGGGTCGGCCGGCATTAGGCCACGCTGAAAGATATGCTCATATTCGGCGCGAAAATCATCGGAGAAGAAGATGTTGTGATGCGCGAGCCGGGGGGAGGCCCCCCGGATGCCGAGCAGCAAGATAAATGCCGAGCTCGACATTGGCGTCTGCATCAGGCTGCGCAGCGCCGTCGCCGAAATTGTCCACTCCGGCAACAGGTAGCGGGCGGTCGAAATGGGACAAACGTTAGATACGACCGCATCGGCGCGCATGATTTCGCCGCTTTCCAGCGCCACGCCAATCGCATTGCTTCGCTCGATCTCGATGCGCGCGACCGGGCAGCCAAGACGGATGCTTACCTTGAACTCAGCGGCGAGATTCTCCAGCGCTCGCGCAATCGCGGCGAGTCCATCGCGCGGATGCCATAGACCGCTGTTCAGTGCGGCATGCGCCAGCTCGCTGTAGGCGGCTGCAACGGCGAAGGGACTGCCGCCGCTTTGACTGGCATGATGCGATAGCGCGCGCCGCAGCTTGTCCGAGCGGATGAATCGCCTGGCGGCGGCGTCGGCGCTGGCTAAAGGACCGGCGCGAAACCAACCCCCGTGCAGCGATCGGCCGAAGCCGTAGCGCCGCAGTTGGTGGATGCTTGCGGCGTATGCCAGATATCGCAGATAACCCGAGACATCTCGCGCGTCAATCTGCGCGATCTCGGCCGCGGTCGCTGACCAGTCGAGGCGCGTATTATAGGTTAGGCCATCGGAAAAGAAATAACGCGTTTGCGGATCGAGCGGGAGCAGGCGCAGGTAGTCTTGGAGCTCGCGCCCGAGGTCGTTGAACAACTCTTCCAGCAGCGGTCGGGCAGTGATTGCGGGCGGACCGATGCTCCAGCGGAATCCGGCAGCTTGGACTTCGCTGATTTGACCGCCGACTTGCGCATTCTTTTCCAATACAGTGACTTCAAAGCCGGCGCGCGCCAGCCTTGCCGCAGCCGCCAAGCCGCCCAAGCCTCCGCCGATGACGATGACTGACTTAGCCATTCGCTAGCCCGTGGTTATAGGCGCCGCTTGTTGAGCGAGACGCGGCTCGTGGCGCCGTTGAACAGAATGCGGAGTTCGCCTTCATGGCTGCGGTTCAGGATGGCAGTCAGCAGGTGAGAGTAAGATACAGCAAGCGCCGCATCTTGGCAAATTGATTAGCGCCGCTTTAGTTGGATTGCAGCGCCCGCCGCGTTCGCCAGCGGACCTTTCACCTGCAAATCGGCGAAGGAATTGGGCGTCGGACCGGCCTCATGGCGAGAGATTAGCGCCGAGCCTGGATTCAGGCAAAGCGAAAATGATTGATCGTGTCGCGCAGCGCGCGCGCCGCGTTCGCCGGATCATCGGCGAAGATGATGCCGCGCGACGAATTGATAATTAGACCGCCTTTCTCGCGA
Organism: Chloroflexota bacterium; assembly: GCA_026706445.1. Classification (GTDB taxonomy): domain Bacteria; phylum Chloroflexota; class Anaerolineae; order Aggregatilineales; family Phototrophicaceae; genus UBA6055. The sequence goes on along the minus strand of JAPOYT010000044.1, from coordinate 10,445 downwards.
TTGAGCCCGGCTCCAACGGTGGCTTTTACGTCGCCGCCTTGCGCGCCAATGCCGGGAACGAGCAGGGTCAGTTCGCCGACGATCGCGCGAATCTGCGCCATTTCCGCCGGATCCCTGCCCGAAGCGACCAGCATGCAGTTGCCGTTTTCGTTCCACTCGCTGGCGACCATTTCGGCGACAATTCGCCACAACGGGCGGTCGCCAAAGCGTAGATTCTGCAGCGCAGCCGAGCCCGGATTCGACGTGCGGCAGAGGATGATGCAAGCTCGGTCTTCGTAGTCGAGGAAGGGCTGCAGCGCGTCGCGCCCGAGATAAGGATTGAGCGTGACCGCGTCAAAGCCAAGCGCGTCAAAGATGGCGCGGGCGTAGGCGGCGCTGGTATTGCCGATATCGCCGCGCTTGGCATCGCAGATCTGCAAGATATCGGGGTGACGTTCGCGCAGGTAAGCCAACGTCCGTTCGAGCTGCCGCCAGCCGTCGGCGCCTTCCGACTCATAGAAAGCCATATTGATCTTGAAGGCGACCGCGTACTGAGCGGTCGCGTTAATAATGTGGCGGTTGAAAGACCACTGAGGCAATTCGCCGGCCAGGAAGCGCGCTGGCAACTCTTGAGTATCGCTGTCTAGCCCGACACAGAGAAGTGAATTCGCCGCTTCGACGCGGGCCTTGTATTTGTCGACGGCGCGCATCAGCTTGTCGCGCTCCAGGCGTATGGATCAACCATCCAGCTGCGGATGACCGAGACCTGCTCACGATTCAGCACAGCCCGTTCACGCGCCAGCTCGAGCAGCGTCTCGATGTCGGTCAAGGTATGAAGCGCCAATTCCGCGCGCGCGAAAGCTGATGCGGCCTCCGCGAAACCATAGCTGACGATTGCAAGCGCATCCGTGACATGGGCGCCGGATTCTCGCAAGGCGTCCACCGCCGACAGGCTGCTTCCGCCAGTGGTGACGAGATCCTCAACAAGCAGTACACGGCGCTTATCGACATCGCCGCCTTCGATGCGTTGGCTCCGGCCGTGTCCCTTGCTTTCCTTGCGGATGAAGACCGACGGCCTCTCAAGCGTAAGGGCAAGCGCGGAACTATGCGGAATGCCGCCGACGGCGACGCCGGCGATAATGTCGTATTCCAGGCATCGAGCGTCAATCAGCGCCCGAAATCCCTTAATGATGCTGTGCCAGGCGGCCGGATGATAAATCAACTGGCGATTGTCGACATAGACCGGCGACTGAATGCCCGACTTAAAGGTGATTGGCGCATCGGGCGAGAAGCCGATAGCGCCGATATCAAGCAAGGCTTTCGCGCTGGACCGCTTCGTATTTGGATTCATGTGCAGCCAATTCGCTTTCGATGATGGCGGCGGCAAAGGGACCGCGATAGACCAGCGCCGACCAATATTGCGCCGCTTTGACACCCAAACGTTCATATTCCCGCAGGCTCGCGCCATCAAGAATGCCGCCGCAAGCAATCACATCGACGGCGTAATTGCAGCGATTTTTCTCCGCCAGCAATTGCCGCACCGCCTCCAATGCCGCTGGAAACAAATCGCCGCCGCCGACGCCCGCGTGAATTGTGTCATCGCTCGGTGTTGGTCGCGCCAGTGTGTTGGTAGCGACGACTGCTCTAACGCCAACCTCGTGAAAGATGCGCATTAAGCTGCGGTATTGCTCCCTTGCCAGCCCGGGACCGACCTTGACCCAAAGCGGAATCTCCAGGTCGCGCGCGCGCAAACGCTCCACCAAAGCGCCGCATAGCTGCCTCGTCTCCGCTTCCAACTGATGCCCTTGCGGATCGTCTTCGGTATTGGGGCAGCTGAGATTGAGCGTAAACCAGCATGGATGAACGCGGGCATCGAGAAAAAACGTTAGCGCTTCCACGACATCGACTGTCTGCTGCTCAACATCGTCGACGCCGGGCGACACAGCGATGTTGATGCCGTATTCTTTTGGCAACTCGTGACGGCGCTTGCCGAGGAAGATAGCAGCCGCCCGCGCGCCGGGATTGCGCAAACCAACGCGATTTTGCGTCGACTTCGTCCCTTCATTTCGCCAGACCACCGTTCCAGCGTTCCCTAGCCGCGGATAACGGGTGAAGGAACCGAATTCTACCGCGCCTGCCAGCGCCGGCACGATCCTCCAGCCCGGCACAATATTGCCGCCCGATTCCGCCGCTGTGATCGCCGTTTGCTCATCGGCGAAGCCATCGCCCTTGACCAGTCCGGCCGCCAGAATCAGTCGTTGCGACAGGCGCGCGCCGCCAACAGTCCGATGCGCTTTGCTGACTGTAAGTTGGTGTAGAGCCGATGCAATCGCATTGGACAGTGGTATGCGTTCGAGAGCGCGGAGGGCTTGGACAATGGTTTCGTGCGAGTCCTGCGCCGATCGCCGAAATACGACACGGCGGTTAAGCGCCTGACTGGCGGCATCCAGGGTTTTCAGCAGAATAGATTTATAGGCGACGCTCATGCGACAAACCCAAAAAGATTGCGGCCGAAACCGGCCTCGCACAAGACATTTTCTCCATCGTAAACTTGGTGGCCCCGAATCCAGACTTCAAGGACTTTACCGCAGACGCGCATGCCCTCAAAGGGCGACCAGCCGCATTTGCTCCTAAGTTGCCGCCCGTCAATGACGTAACTCTGATCGGTGTCGACAAGCGTGTAGGTTTTGGGTAGGGGCGTGATGCGCCAGATGCGCTGCACATTGAGCGAAACCATGTCACAAGCTTGCTGCAGCGGCAGGCGTCCGTCTTTCACCGCTTGCATCAGCAGCGGCAATGTCGTTTCCAATCCCGGTACCCCGGATGCTGGCGGCTCAGCTAGTTTTTCCGCTTTTGTATGCGGCGCGTGATCGGATTCGATGATATCGACTACGCCTAGCCGAATCGCTCGCCAGAGCGCGCGCTGATCCGATTTTCGCTTGAGTTCCGGCTTCATTCGCCCAAAACCGCCCAAGGCGGGCAAGTCTTCTTCGGACAGAAACAGATGATGCGGGCATACCCCCACCGTGATCGGCAAGCCGTCCCGCTTCGCCTGCGTCAGCAAATTGATTTCATACTCGCTGCTGATATGCAGGAAGTGGGTCGGCTGGCGGTATTTTCGCACCAGATCGAGAATATTCGCCACCGTTGCTCCCTCGGCGTGTACGGCGATCAGGCGGTTGGTGGTCCAGGCGCGGTAGTGGCGCTCGCGCATGGCGCTGGAGTCGATCAGCAAGTCGCCCGTGGTCGAATTATTGTAGATCTTTAGCCCGCAGACGCGCCCGGCAATCCGCTCGTATTCGGCGCTGTTGTCGGCTTGCGAGGCGCCGAAATATAGCCCGAAATCGCAGTGCGCCTGCTTGTCGATGCGCGCCAGCTTTTCCGTCAAGCGGGCGTCGTCAATCGTTGAGGGCGCCGTATTGGGCATGTCGAAGACGGCCCAATATCCGCCGGCGATGGCCGCTTTCGTTTCCGAGGCGAATGTGGCTTTGTGAGACCAATCAAGATCGCGCAGGTGGGTATGCGGGTCGATCATGCCCTGGATCTTGATTTGCGGCATCAGACATAAACTCCGCGCAGCACCTTGACCAGCAGCGCCATGCGCACGAACATGCCGTTCTCCATCTGTTCAAAATAAATCGAGCGCCGATCGCTGTCCAGGATGTCGTGATCTTCGCGACTGCCCATTTCGTGCTTGCGCGGCAATGGGTGCATCAGAATGGCATCGGACGGCGCCCAGGACAGCAGATCGGGCGTCATGATGAAGCGGTCCTTGATTCGGCTGTATTCGCTGGCGTCTTCGAATCGTTCTTCTTGTATGCGCGTCCAATAGATGACATCGGTCTCGGCGATGACATCCATTAGCTCCTCGCTTTGGCGGAGCGAGATGCCGCGCGCTTTGACCAGGTCGGTGATCTCGCTCGGCATCGCCAGGTTCGCCGGCGCCACCAGGCAGAGCCGCACATCAGCGGCGTCGTAGTAAGCGATCAGCTTGGCCAGGGAATGCACCGTCCGGCCATGCTTGAGATCGCCCACCAGGGTGATGGTCAAGCCGTCCAGCGATTTCTTCTGGTCGAATATGGTGAAGATATCGAGCAGGGCTTGGGTCGGATGCTCGCCGATGCCATCGCCGCCGCTGATGGCGACCGTCGGATTGTCGATGCGCCCATTAAGCAGGTCGAGATAATAGCCGGCTTCGTAAGACGAGCCGATTTCCGGGTGGCGCAGCACGATCACATCCGAGTAGCAGCCGGTGGCGCGGATCGTATCAGACAGGTTTTCGCCTTTGTACATCGAACTAAAGCGTACGCCGTTGCTGACGGCGATCACATCGCCGCCCAGCCGCCGCATCGCCGCCTGGAAGGACATATCGGTGCGCGTGCTCGCTTCAAAAAACAGCGATGCCATCACTTTGCCGGCGCAGAGTTCGGTCAAGCCGCGGTCCTGGGCGCCTATGCGCTTGCGGATGGATGTGGCGGCGTCAAAGAGGATGTCGAGGTCGCGCCGCTGGAATTGGTCAACGGAGATGATGTGCTTGCCCAGGAAGTCGCCATTGATCGCCGGCGGCTGATAATGGAAAGCGTGGCGGCTAATTGATGATTCGCTGATTGCTGCCTCTGTCAATGAGACCTCCTTTCACGTAGCGGTAATTCCGAGCGCATTTTGCCTTCGCTAAGCATGAACCCGCTGATGCCTCTGTATATCCTCGGTGTCCTCAGTGGTGAAAAACACTACGCCTTGCAGGCATAATGTCATGAACGCGAGATCATTCACGCCCCCTTGGCGCTGTTTCGATTGAATGGCGAATTCCAACTAGAATAAACCAACAACTACCCCGTCTTCGTCAATATCGACATTCATCGCCGCTGGACGCCGACCCAAACCCGGCATCGTGCGCACATCGCCGCAAAGCGGATAAATGAAACCCGCCCCCGCGGCAGCGCGAATGTCGGTGATGCTGATGCGGAAGCCATCGGGCGCGCCCTTCAGCTTGGGATTGTCGCTCAGGCTGAGATGCGTCTTTGCCATGCAGATCGGCAGCGAGCGCAGTCCCTGTTCTTCGTATTGGCGGATCTTGCGACTGACGATCGGCGCGTAATCGACGCCATCGGCATGGTAGATTTCGCCCGCGATGGTTTCGATTTTGTCCTTGATCGACATGTCATCCGGGTAGAGCAGGCGAAACTCATTTGGCATCTCACAAGCGGAGACGATCATCTCAGCCAGATCCGCCGCGCCCGCGCCGCCCTCCGCCCAGTGCCGCGCCACCGCCACGCCCGTCGCGCCATGAGCCAATGCGATTTCACGCAGGGCATCGATTTCCACCGCGGTATCATCGGCGAAGACATTGATGGCGACCACCGGATTGACACCGAATTTCTTGAGATTCTCCAGGTGGCGCGCCATATTCGCCGAGCCCGCTTCTACATCGGCGACGTTCTCTGCCTTCAGCGCGGGATCTATCGGACGACCCGGGATGATGGTGTACTTGCCGGTATGCGCCTTTAGCGCGCGGATGGTGGCCACCAGCACGACGGCGTTGGGCTTCAAGCCGCTGACGCGCGATTTGATATTGAAGAATTTCTCCGCCCCGATGTCGGCGCCGAAGCCGGATTCAGTGACCACATAGTCGCCGCATTTCATCGCGATCATATCGGCGATGATGGAAGAATTGCCGTGGGCGATGTTGGCGAAGGGACCGGCGTGCACCAGCGCCGGCGTATTTTCCAGCGTCTGCATCAGATTGGGCTTGATCGCTTCTTTCATCAGCACCGTAGCGGCGCCGGCCGCCCCGATGTCCTCAGCCGTGATCGGATTCTTGTCGCGGTCGTAGGCGACCACCATCTTGCCGATGCGCTGGCGCATATCCTGCAGCGAGGTGGTCAGCGCCAAAATCGCCATAATCTCGGATGCGACCGTGATATCATAGCCCGATTGCCGCGGCACGCCGTCAAAGCGCGCCCCCAAACCGACGATGATATTGCGCAGCGCGCGGTCATTGAGGTCGACCACGCGGCGCCAATCGATATTGTGGATATCTACATTTAGCGCGTTGCCGTGATAGATATGCGCGTCCAGCATGGCCGCGATCAGGTTATGCGCCGCGCTGATGGCGTGGATGTCGCCAGTCAGATGCAGATTAAAATTCTCCATCGGCACGATCTGACTGTAACCGCCGCCGGCCGCGCCGCCTTTGATGCCAAAAGTTGGACCTTGCGACGGCTGGCGCACCGTGATGATGGCTTTCTTGCCGATGTGCTTCATCGCCTGGCCAATGCCGACGGTAGTGGTCGATTTGCCTTCGCCCAGGGGCGTCGGCGTAATGGCGGTTACATCGACGTATTTGGCGTTCGGTCGCGATTGCAAACGGGCAAGCGCTTCGAGGTTGATCTTGGCTACATGCTTGCCGTAATGTTCCAGGTCGGTATCCGGGTCGAGCCCCATCTGTTCAGCGATTTCATTGATGTGAACCAGCTTGGCGCTCTGGGCAATCGTGAGGTCTGTTGGGATCGTCATTGGTCGTCAGCCTTCGCGGAAAAAATGATGGTGGCAATGGTGAGCCAAGGGCTCGGCGGCGAGCCAATTTGAACAGGCAGTCTATATTTTAACTCTATCATATTAAGCGTCGATTCTAACATGAGGCAATCAGATTGGCTGTCATTTCTCCGCCAGAGTTTTATAATCTTGCGCATTGCATACGCTAACGAGATGCGCAAAACCGTGAGACTTCTGACGCCCCGCGTACCGGGCGCAAGCAGGCTGGTGGCCGCCAGCCCCGTCTATTATGGCTGGATCGTCTGGCTTGTCGCCTTGATCGGCGCCATCTGCAGCTCGCCTGGCCAGAGCTTCTCCGTCTCGCTCTTTATGGACTTCTTCATCGAGGACTTCGGGCTCGACCGGACCACCGTCAGCAGTCTCTATGGCGCGGGCACCTTCGTCGCCTCGCTGGGGCTGACCTGGGTCGGCCGGCGGATTGATTCTTTGGGCAACCGTTACGTTGGCGTGGCGGTCGGGGTACTTTTTTTCATCGTGCTAATGTTGAGCTCGCTCATCAACGGACCGATCATGCTTTTCTTCGCTTTCGCCGGCATGCGCGGTTTGGGGCAGGGCGCCCTGACGCTAGTGAGCTCAACCGCAGTGGCCAACTGGTTTCGCCAGCGTCGCGGGCGAATGGTGGCGCTCCTGGCGCTGGTTTTCGTCCTGTTTCAAGGCATTTATGTCAATCTGCTGCGGCTTTTGCTGGAATCGCTGGATTGGCGGCAGGTGTTCATCGTCATGGGCGTCGGCGTGGCCGCGCTGGTGATACCGTCTTTCGCCTTGTTGATGCGAAATCGGCCCGAGCAATATGGATTGCTGCCTGACAATGCCGCGAGCCAGCCGGGTGATGTAAAAGACCAACCAATTGACAATGAGGAGAATTGGACGCTGGCTGAGGCGATCCGCACACCCATCCTTTGGGTCTTCATTGCCGCGCGCATTTTACCGTCCGCCTGGGGCACCGGGCTGATCTTGCACCAAGTCTCGATATTTGGGCTGCTCGACCATAGCGCCCAGGTCACCACCGAGACCTTCGCCCTGATATCGCTCTTCGCCGCTGGTTCAGCGCTGCTCGCTGGCTACCTGATTGACCGTGTCAAACCTTCTTACGTGGCCGCTTTGCAAATGCTGGCATTGCTCAGCGCCTGCGCGCTGGCGATGGTCATGCGGGATTCCTGGCTGCTCATCATGTATGCGCTGGCTTTTGGCTTTGGCATGGGCATCGGCTATGTTTTTGATGGCGCCGTCTGGCCCAACCTCTTCGGGCGCCGTTTCCAGGGCGAGATACGCGGCTTTGTCTATACCGCTAGCGTCATCGGCAGCGCGCTCGGTCCGGCAATCTTCGGTTTGAGCTTTGACTTGAGCGGCGACTACGAACCGGTGCTGTGGCTCGGCGCGGGATTGTGCCTGCTCGTTCTAGTAGCAGCTATGCTCACTCCACCCCCAGGCCGCAAGAGTGAAAGCTAGCCTTCACGATTGACGGCACGAGTACGGGCGAAATTCGCCCTCCTCCTGCTCGACCATCACGAGACTCTGTGTCCTCTGCATTCTCGGTGTCCTCGGTGGCAAAAAATGTATTGCCTTCCTTACCGCTCTCGGATCTTCAAAATGAGAATCGCCAGCGGCGGAAGACGCAAGCTGATGCTGTACGGCAAGCCATGAGATGCCAGGTCGTCACTGTGCACGCCGCCTTCATTGCCGACATTGCCGCCGCCGTAATAGCTGGCATCGCTGTTGAGCAGCTCGCGATAATGACCCGGCGCAGGCGCACCGATGCGGTAATGCTCGCGCACAACCGGTGTGTAATTCAGAACAACCACCAGAAAGTTGCTTGGGTCGTCGGCGTAGCGGATAAAGCTGTAGACGCAATTTTCGGCGTCGTTCGCTTCAATCCAGCGGAAACCGTCCGGCGCAAAGTCAACTTGCCAGAGCGCCGGCTGCTCGCGATAGAGATGGTTGAGGTCCCGCGCCCAGGCTTGCATTTGCGCGTGTTTTTCATATTCGAGCAAATGCCAGTCCAGGCTGCGTTCCTCGCTCCATTCTGCGAATTGGCCGAATTCATTGCCCATGAAATTCAGCACTTTGCCGACCTGCGTGTATTGGTAGCCGAATAGCAGACGCAATCCGGCGAACTTCTGCCAATAGTCTCCAGGCAGCTTGCCGATCAGCGAGCCTTTCATGTGCACCACTTCATCGTGGGACATCGGCAGGACGAAATTCTCGCTGAAGGCGTAGAGCAGGGCGAAGGTGATCTGGTGATGATGAAAGCGCCGATGCGCCGTCTCCCGCGCCATATAGGCGAGCGTATCGTGCATCCAGCCCATATTCCACTTTAATGTGAATCCGAGCCCGCCAATATAGGTCGGGCGCGAGACCATCGGCCAAGATGTCGATTCTTCGGCGATGGTGATGGCGCCGGGCGCTTCCGCATGCACCGCCTCGTTGAACTCGCGCAGGAAGGCGAGCGCCGCCAGATTCTCGCTCCCCCCATATTCATTGGGGATCCAGTCACCGTCTTCGCGCGAGAAATTGAGGTAAATCATCGACGAGACGGCATCCACGCGCAAACCGTCAATATGATACTTCTTCAGCCAGAATAGCGCGTTGGATAGCAGAAAACTGCGCACTTCGCTGCGCGCGTAGTTGAAGACCATCGTGCCCCAATCGGGATGTTCGCCTTGCAGCGGCTCTTCATGGCTGTAGAGATGCGTGCCATCAAAATAGTTCAGCCCGAAATCGTCTTTGGGGAAATGAGCCGGCACCCAATCGAGGATGACGGCGATATTGCTCTGATGGCAACGGTCTACCAGGTACATGAAGTCGGACGGCGCGCCGTAGCGGCTGGTCGGCGCGAAATAGCCCGTCACTTGATAGCCCCAGGAAGCATCCAGCGGATGCTCGGCCACCGGCAGCAATTCCAGGTGGGTGTAACCCATGTCGATGAGATAAGGAACCAGCTCGTCAGCCAGTTCGCGGTACGTAAGAAAGTCGCCGCCGTCCTTGCGTCGCCAGGAGCCCAAGTGCAGTTCGTAGATATTCATCGGCTGCGACAGCGGGTCGTTCCGCTCGCGGGCGCCCATCCAGTCGCTGTCGTTCCACGCATAGCGATCAATGTCGTAAACGATGGACGCCGTCAGCGGACGAAGTTCGGCATAAACGCCGTAAGGATCGGCTTTCTGCGCGCGATAACCCCGGTTATGCGAGCGGATTTCGAATTTGTAACGCGCGCCTTCGTCCAGGTACGGCACGAAAATCTCCCAGATGCCGGATTCCTTATTGTTTTCCATTATGTGCGTACGCGGGTCCCACTGGTTGAAGTCGCCGATTACCGCGACCTTGTAGCAGTTGGGCGCCCAAACAGCGAAATTGATTCCGCAGGCGCCGTCAATCTCGCGTCTATGCGCGCCCAGCTTCAGGTAGATTTCGCGATGCCTGCCCTGGCTGAAGAGATAGATATCGTATTCGGTCAGCAGTGGCGGATAACGATAGGGATCGCCGAAGGTTTCGCCGCCGCCTTCTGCCGTGATCGCCACGAAATGATATTGCGCCTCCGCCCAGGTAGCGTCTAATTCGGCGATGTAGAGTCCATCCGCGTGGCATCGCTCCATGCTTACGCGCTCGCCGTTCGCTTCGTTCACCAGATCCACCTGCTTCGCCCAGGGGCGAAACGCGCGAATCGATACCTCATCCCCCTGCCGATGCCGGCCAAGCAGCGACGATGGCGCGCCGATCTCGCCACTGACGAGCGCCTCAATCGCCTCCGGATGTAGCGCCAAAGACATGCGTAATCCTTGCGGGCTCATTTCGACATCACTTAGCGCATTATAGTCGCTTTGCCCTGAAATCGTAGATGGCTCGCTGTGCCAGAGCGACAGGAAGTGTATCCTTTTCGGTTGAAACACAAAAAGCTTTACCACCGAGGACACCGA
>JAPOYT010000135.1 GCA_026706445.1 Chloroflexota bacterium | reverse complement strand
GCTCCATCAGCACGCGGTCTTTGAAGGTGCCCGGCTCGCTCTCATCGGCGTTGCAAACGACATATTTGATGTCGCCATCCGCGCCGCGGGTGAACTTCCATTTCAGCCCGGTGGGGAAGGCGGCGCCGCCACGTCCGATCAATCCCGAGGCTTCCACCTGGGCGATCACGTCTTCTGGACTCATGTCATCGATTGCCAGTCGCAGGGACGAATAGTCGCCGTATTGCGCCAGCGTCTCCGGCGCAGCGCTGAGCGTAGGGTTCAGCAGCACCGAGCGCGCGTCTCCCGCCGGGGTGAAGTACCCGCCATTCCAATCGCCCAGCAGGTTATCAACCGAAACATGCGGCAGCGCCATATCCGGCTGGCCGCGTTCGCTCACCAATGCGGCCGGCGCATAATCGCACAAGCCCAGGCAAGGCGAATGCTCCACGGTATATTCATCGTCCCCGGTGGTTTCACCCTCGTGGATGCCGAGGCGCGCGCAGACTCCCTGCAGCGCCTCATCCGCCCCCGCTAAAGCGCAGGTCGGGTCGGTGCAAACGCGGATGATGCGGCGCCCGGTCGGCTTGTCGTGGAAGAGCGCATAAAAGCCGATGACGCCGAAGATGTCGGCTTCCGGCACGCGCAACGTATGTGAAATGCGGTGGACCTGCTCGGGGCTGATGGCGCCGTACGCGCTTTGCACATCCCAAAGAACGGGCAGAAGCGCTTCTCGCCCGCGCCCGGCGTAGGCCAGCAGGATCTCGTCGATAGACTTTGTCATCATAGCCACATTGTAGCAGATTGTGGCGCGCGCAGACCGCGCTTAACCGGTCGCGGCGAGCAGGCGTTCCGCTTCCGCAAGTTCCTCCGGCGTATTGAGGTTAACGAAGGAGCGGCCCAGCGGGTCGAAGGGGGCGCAGTCGGCTTCATCAAGGTAGCGTACGCGCATCTGGTCATAGAAGCGAATGATCTTTAGTCGATTCCCCGCGAGCTGTTCCGCGATCGGCGCGATGCAAGTTTTCTTGTAGATCGCGTGCAAGCCTTGCGGGTAGCCAGCGACGCGCGGCACGATAATGTCAAAGTCATTGCTTATCTTGCTAATCATGAAGCGCAGCAGGTCCGTGTTGACGAAGGGCATATCGCAAGCCAGCATCAGCACATTAGAGCGCTTGGCATGTACGAGCGCGGTGTAGATGCCGCCGAGCGAACCCTTGTCCGGCAAGATGTCGCCGTGCATCGGCAAGCCCAGATGAGCGTATTGCGCCGGCTGATTGGTGATCAGGATCGTTTCCGCCTGGCCCAAGTCGGCGCTGCGTTCAATGACGCGCTCGATCAGCGCTTTGCCGCCGAGCTCGACGAAGGCTTTGTCGCGGCCCATGCGGCGGCTCCGTCCGCCAGCGATGATGGCGAGGGACAAGCATGGGCCAGGCGAAGTGGCAGACGTCATGTGCTAGTCTTCTTTTTCGAGAATCGTTTCGAGTTGTGAGATCAGCGGTGGCAGATCTTCAACGGCAGTTTTCCAGAGCACGTCAAAATCAATATCGGTGTAGACATGCGCCAAATGATTTCGCATGTCAATCATGTCTCTCCAAGGGACGTGGGAATGCCGCGCTTGAAACTCTGATGTAACGCGGTTGGCTGCTTCACCGATGTCCTGAATCAGCTTGGCCAAGCCAGATTGAAGCACACGTTACTCTCGACCGCGTGTCGGTCAGTGGAATCAACAAAAGCTTTGGCGATTCTCGCGGCATGTAACATATCATGCAGACGCGAGCGATCATTCCGTGGGCTCTTGCGCATAGATGAGTCTCGCGTTAGCGTCAACTTCTTGGCGGATATAGTCTTTTAGCCCGTTGCGGGTGCACAGGTCTACGGGACGCCCCACTATTTCGCTCAACTCTCTCCTATGTCGCGCCATTGCGAACAGACCGACGGGCGCATCGGGCAGATACTCCACAAGCAAATCAATATCGCTCTCCGGCGTCAATTCATCTCGCGCGGCCGAGCCGAACACGGACAGTCGCCGTATCGGCTGCCTTGCACAGTAATCGCGTATTTCTTCCAGGGGAATCTCTGCAAGGATTGGCTCAGTCATGATAGTTGCTCCTTCTGTCACCATCATAACATGAGAGCTTGCGCATAGATATACTACGGGAGAAGGTCGGGAATGACCCTATTGCGCATACTGGGCTGCATCACGCATTCGCAGCAGATGTACCCGGTCCCTCTCAGGACTCCTTCGCATATATAAGCCTCGCGTCATCCAACACGTCGTCGCGGATGTAAGGACATAGACCTTTCGGCGTGACCAGATCAACTCTTCGACCGACGATGTCCTGCAAGTCCATTAGATGCCCGCCTAAATCAAACAAGCTGACTCGGGCCTCGGTCTCGTATTCAACCAGTAAATCAATATCGCTCTCCGGCGTCAATTCATCTCGCGCGGCCGAGCCAAACACGGACAGTCGCCGTATCGGCTGCGTCTCGCAATAGGCGCGAATCGCTTCCAGCGGAAGATCGAACGTGACAGTCTCGCTCACGGTTACAACTCCTCCAATCGTTTTGGTCAGCGCTAGTTATCTTCTGGAATGCGCTGCAATTTGGCGATGAGATCTGGGATTTCTACTATCACCGTATCCCACACTACATCTAGGTCAACAGCAGTAAAATCGTGAACCAGACGGTGTCGCATGCCTATCATTTTTGTCCAGGGAATATGCTCATGTTCGCTTTTGAATTGGTCTGTTAGCTGGTTCGCTGCTTCGCCGATGTTTTGCACCAACTTTTCCACCGCCAATTGCAAAATACGATCATCATCGAATTCCTGTCTCGTATGATTGTGCAGGAATCGTTGGGTTTCTTGTGCCGCTGCCAAAATATGCCCAAGTTGGTCGGGATCGTTCTTAGGACTTTTTTTCATAGATGAGCCTTGCGCTTTCGATGTATTTCTTCAAGGATCCGCGGCTCAATCCCTTTGACGTATGTAAACTCACGCCCATGCCTATGATTTCACTCAAGTCGATTTCATGCCCTGCCATGTCAAGGAGAGTAATGACAGCCTCTGGTATATAATCCACCATCAAGCCAATATCCGTATCTGGCCTGAGCCAGCCTTCAAACTCTGGCGCTAATTCTGACAGACGCAGAATCGGCTGCGTCTCGCAATAAGCGCGTATCTCTTTCACCGGCAGATCAATCTTTATTACTTCACTCACGTCATCTTCCTCCCGATGGGCACAACTCACCATCCCTAATGCACAAACCGCACGGGGTCTTTGATCGCGCCTTGCTCCTCGAGAACGGTCGCCACCCGCTCCGCCTTCTCCAGCTTGACGGCCGCCATCTTGAAGTCGGGGATTTTCGCGCGCGGATCAATCTTGTCCAGCGTCAGCAGATTGGCCGCCGCTTCGACGAAGTGGAAGGGCAGGAATAGCGTGCCCGCTGGTGAGCGACCCGTCACCATCACCTGACACTCGACCGTTCCGCGCCGCGAAGTGATGCGCAGCCAATCGCCCGAAACGACTTGCAGCGCGCCGGCGTCGGCCGGGTGCATCTCGACGATTGGCACGGGGAAAGCCTCTTCCAGCCGCGAGCTGCGCGTCATCGTGCCGCCATGCCAGTGGAAGAGCACGCGCCCGGTCGTCAGATGATAGGGATAGTCGTCATCGGGCAGTTCGCTTTCCGTGCCGTATTCCAGCTCCCAGAATTTGCCTTTGCCGCGCGGAAAGTCATCTTCAAACAAGTAAGGCGTGCCGGGGTGATCAGCCGCCGGGCAGGGCCAATGCACGCCGCCTTCCTCATCCAGCCGCGCATAGGTGATGCCTTGAAAGTCGGGCGTAAGAGCGCGCATCTCTTCCCAGATCGCTTTGGGATCGCGATAATCAAAGCCGGCGCTCTCGGAGAAGCCGAGTTCCGCTTCCATGCGCTTCGCCAGCGCGCAGACGATCTGCCAATCCGGCAATGATTCGCCGACCGCCGGCAGCGCTTGCCGCACCCGCTGGATACGTCTGTCACTGTTGGTGAAGGTGCCTTCTTTCTCGGCGAAGCTCGCCGAAGGCAGAATGACGTCGGCCATTTCGCCGGTTTCGTTCATGAAAATATCGATGCAAACCAGCAGATCGAGCTCCTCCAGTGCGTGCTGCGCATGGGATAAGTTGGGCTCGCTCATCATGGGATTTTCGCCCATGACGATCATCGCTTTGATCTGCCCCGTGAGCGCGCCATCGACCATTTCGGTGACGGTCAAGCCCGGTTGCGGATTGAGCGTCGTGCGCCAAGTGGATTCGAACTTCCCCCGGACCTTGGCATCGGCGACCGACTGGTAGGCGGTGTAGACATTGGGCAAGCCGCCACTGTCGGAACAGCCTTGTACGTTATTTTGTCCGCGCAAGGGATTGAGCCCGGCGCCTGGTTTGCCAGCGTGCCCGCACATCAGCGCCAGATTGGTCAGCGAGAGCGCATTATCGGTGCCATGCGTGCTCTGGCTGATGCCCATGCCCCAATAGAATGCGGCGCGCTCGGCGGTGGCGTACATCCGCGCCGCCTGGCGGAGATCGTCGGCCGGCACGCCGCTGATCGACTCAGCCCATTCCGGCGTGCAATGTTCCAATGATTCGATGTAGTCCTCAAAGCCTTCAGTGCGCGCCTCGATGAATTCGCTATTGAAAAGACCTTCGCTGACGATGACGTTCGCCATCGCCTGGAAAACAGCCACATCAGTGCCCGGCTTTTGCCGCAGCCAAAGCGCCGCGAAGTCGGTTAGCTCAATCTGTCGCGGATCGATCACGATGAGTTTGGCGCCGTTCGCCCGCACCGCCTTCTTCAAAAACAAGCTGATGACCGGATGCGTCTCGGTTGTGTTGCTGCCGGTGACGATGAAGGTAT